>USJU01000127.1 GCA_900555085.1 uncultured Clostridium sp. | reverse complement strand
AATTTAGTGGTAGAATGTCATGCTTCCGACCTGATAGCGCGGGTTCGATTCCCGCCACCCGCTCCAACGACGTTTCTGTTCGAACTAATTGAACAGATAGATATGAAAATCAATCAGTAAAATGGTTGATTTTTTCTTTTGCAAAAAATCATCCTAATTCTATATGGTATCAACAGAAGACCAAGCTCGTGATGGTTTTAGTCTTCCAGAACAAAAAGGACGACTAGAGGCTTTTTGCAAATTTAAGGGCTATGAAATAATAGACTACTATCAAGATGCTGGAATAAGTGCGAAAACTGGTAATTATAGACCAGAGTTTGAGAGATTAAAAAACGATATAAAGGCTAAAAGAATAAATACTATTGTTGCTTTAAAGTTAGATAGAATAACAAGAAGTATTTACGACTGGGAAAATCTAATGACATTCTTAGATGAGAATGATGCCTATTTAGACTGTGTAAATGATGAAATAAACACAACAAGTGCAAATGGCAAAATGATTTCAAGACTTTTAATGAGTGTTAGCCAAAATGAAATTGAGAGAACTAGTGAAAGAACAAAAATAGGTTTAGCAGGTGCAATAAAACAATGACATATTCCTCATATTGCTCCATTAGGTTATAAAAGAGAAGATAAAAAATTAGTAATTGATTATTCTACTAAAGATATTATAATTAGAATATTTGATTTATATTATAATGGCTATTCTTATCAGAAAATAAGCAATTTATTCAATGAAGAAAAAGTATTAGGAAAAGATAATTGGCGAGATTCAACTATTGTTGGTATTTTAGAAAATGAAATATATAAAGGTGATTTTGTTCATGGTAAAAAAACTAAACACCCTACTTACTATGAAGACGTTGTTGATCCTATTATATCAAAAGAAATGTGGGCAGATTGCCAAGTACAGAAAAAGAAAAATTCAAGAAGTTATAAAAGAACATTAACTTATTTATATTTACAAAAATTAAAATGTCCTAAATGTGGCAGAGTTTTAGGTGGTAAAGCTACTACAAAGAAAAATGGCAATGCTTATTTCTACTACTATTGTAATAATTGTAAAATTGAATTTAAAGAAAAGATTATAAATGACTATTTCAATCAGTTCATTAGTGAATTACAAAACAAACTAGAAACTACTGATTGCACTGAAGAACTTAAATTTACTCCAAAAGATATACTTTTAAAAAGGGATATTGACTTTATCAACAAAATCAAACTAGATAAGGAATATCAAGAAAGAACTAAAACTTGGAAAGATTATACAAGACAAGAACAAGCAGACTTAATAATAAAATATGTAGATGATATAGAACTTGCTTTAGTTGGTAAAGAAGTAGTAGTTAAACAAATAAACTTTAGAGAATCAATTTGTAAACCTTGTCAAGAATTATATGATGACGGTTATATTGATACTACAAAACCTATGATATTAGGTAATGTACTTGGTAGTGTTAGATTTAGTAATTATTTGCCAGAGGAAGAAGTTGGAGAAATAATTATGAGATTAAGACAATATTATGATGTTGGTTATACTGAAGCAACCTACTATGTTGATAAGCAAATGTTTTATTTTAACTTTGCTGAAGATAACTCTGCTATTGTTAGCAGTATTCCTTTTAGAAGATTACTACAAACTAGATCCAGATAATAAAATGGAGACTTATGAATTTGGAATTATTTATATTCGTGAAGAAGATAAATTTCAAATGAAAGAAATTGATATTGCATTTGATTATATACCAGATAAAAGCAATGATAGTGTAATTTATACAAAAGAACCTACTCCTATTTCAGTAGGTGTTAAGCCAGTAAAGTTCTGCGAAGAAGATACAGAAGAAACAAATTAACGTGGCACGTTTTGTTTTTGTGATAACAAAAATGAAAGTGGCGATAGTTAATTTGAATAAAATTTATTTGCAAAAAATAAATTTTATTGCCTCACAGAGCCCCCATGTTATGATAGTATGTCATAACATATAGGGGGTTAGGACTTATG
>USJU01000126.1 GCA_900555085.1 uncultured Clostridium sp. | reverse complement strand
ATTAAGATCAAATTTCGCGAGGCAAGTGGGGACCTTTCCGACATTCTTCAAAATTTTTAAAATTTTGTTAGAATGTCGTGAATGGGGAGCCTCGATGAAATTTTAGATTAATTGATTATTTTGTCTAAATATATATATACAAGGAAAATATTATGAAAAAAAACAATAAAATTATAATAGGAATAATAACAACAATAATTTTAATGATTGTTGCATTTGCAACTTATGAAACTGCAACATGGAACAAAGAATATTATATAAGTGAAAAAAATTTGGAAATTCCAATATTTGTATATCACGACATAGTAGAAAATAAAGAACAAATAGAATACGATTATATGCAAACAGATAAAGAAACTTTCGAAAAGCAAATAAATGGATTATTAAAATTAGGTTATAAAGTTATTTCCTATGAAGATTTAGTTAAATATAAAAATGGAGAAATACCTATAAATAAACATACTTGTTTAATAGACTTTGATGACGGTTATGAAGGAAATTATAAAATAGCATTAGATATAATAAAAAAATATAATATTCCAGTTAGCATATATGTAATAGATAATTGTGTAGGCAAAGAAGGTTATATGAGTTGGGAACAAATAAAAGAGCTAGATGAAACAGGATTAGTTACAATAAATACTCATGGCAAAGAACATTATAACTTTGACCAAAAAGAAACAAATGAAGCAGTTCAAGATGTTGAATATGCACACTCTCAAATAGAAGAACATCTAGGAAAAAAACAAATAAAAGTATTTACATATCCTTGCGGGCTTACAAAAGAAGAAACAAGAAAAGAATTAGAAAACGCAGGATTTATACAAAATTTAACAGATAACAAAATAAACAAAAGTAAAGAATTAAATTTATATGGATTACATAGATGTTATCCATTAGAGGACAATATTTGGAAAATGATGCTAAAAGTAAAATATAGAAGCATTAGGTATGATTAATAAAATAAAAAATGTGAAAAATAATAATATATACAAAAAGGAAGGATTTTGTTTATGTTATTATTTTTTTTATTATTAATTGTACTTATTGAATTTATTGTAATCTCTTTAAGATTTGAATTTGAGATGGAAAATTTTTCATATTCAAATATGCTAAAAAAAACTCCAGATAATTTTTGTATAAAAGTTAGATTATATATTTTTAATAAATTAAAATTTTTAGAAATTAAATTAGATAACAAAAAATTAAAGAAGATTTATAGTAAGCAAAAAGTTGAAAAAATAGATACTAAAAAGGTAATGAGGAATTTACCAAAAAGTAATAAAGAAAAATTGAATTTATTAAAGAAAATAAATTTACAAAAATTAGATTTGAATTTAGAAATAGGAACGGTAGATATAATGGTTACTACATTAATAATTCCATTTCTTTCTATTTTTTTATCATGTTTATTAATAAAAGTAGGTAACCGAAATTGCAAATATAGAATTATGCCAATATATGTTGAAGATTTTATGTATAAAATAGATTTAAACTGTATATTTAGCTTAAAAATGATACATATTATAAATATAATGTGGTTAATTTTAAGAAAGAGAGATGATGAAAATGGGAGAACATCCAATAGAAGGTTTAATGCTTACAGCTATGAATAGTATACAAGATATGGTAGATGTAAATACAATAGTAGGGGAACCAATTATTTCAAATAATAATATAACAATAATTCCGATTTCTAAAGTAACATTTGGATTTGCAGCAGGTGGAAGTGAATTTAGTGGAGAAACAATAGATGAATATAGCAAAAGAGATAAGGATGAAGATATTCAGTATAGATTACCATTTGGAGGTGGAAGCGGAGCTGGAATAAAAATTATACCAGTAGCATTTTTAGTAATACAATCTAATAATGTAAAACTACTTCCAATAGATCATTCTTCAGCAATAGACAAGCTTTTAGACTATGTTCCAGATTTGGTAGATAAAACAAATAATTTAATAAATAAACAAATGAATAATAAAAAAGAAGAACAGAAACAAGAACAAAAAATTCAAATGAAAAAACAAAATAAATATAAGAAAAATAAAGTAT
>USJU01000125.1 GCA_900555085.1 uncultured Clostridium sp. | reverse complement strand
ACAACATCCCACTGTCCTTAGAGAGATGGACGAAGTATAATGTAAGCAACAATCGGAGTTTGTTACTCTTTTTGGAGGTGAATTGGTAATGATAAAATTAAAAATGTCTATTGAAGATATAAGTGAGTATCAGACAGGTATTTTACCAAAGAATGCTGTTAAAATAGAAACACCTCAGAGCATTGAAGAGATGATGAAAAAAGCGGCACCTATTGCAGCGGTATTATGTGTTTTAATGTTTGTAACGATGCTGTGTAAAACAGTTATGAACAAGACAGTTGTTATTTCGCATGTATTTATTTTGATTGGTTTTTGCCTGGGGTATATTTGTTTGGTGATACACGAGTGGTTACATGGGATTGTCTATCCGAGAAACGCACTGGTTACGATAGGTAAAATAACGGGTAAGATATCATTTGTTGCATTAGCATCATATCCTCTGAAGCGTAGAAGGTTTATTGTAATGTGCCTATTACCATTTGTGCTTGGAATAATACCATTATTGATTTTTATTGTTAGTCCGGCAGAATATAGAGAACTAAATGGACTAATGTTTGGCATGTCATGTATGGGTATGGTTTCGCCATTTCCCGATGTATATAATGTTTTTATTGTCTTAAAAAATGCAAATAAAAAAGATGCAATAATGTTTTATAAAAACGATATGTATAAGGTATCGTAAATTCAAGTTTATCGGGGAGCAAATAGAACAAAAATCGGGATTTGACAAAGGAGTTGAGCTGATATGAAAAAGAAAATCATCATATTGCTGTCTGTTGTGATAATTCTTTTGATGGGCATTGTTGTATGGTTTAATATTCCACTCGACTTGATGGACTTAGACCCTAATGAGGTCATGGAAATAGTTGTTTTCAATGGCAATAGCGGAAACGCAACACATATTACCGACAAAGAGCAGATTCAGCATATTGTCGAAAATTTGAATGGTGTCGAAGTAAAGCGGTTAAAGCCATCTTTGGGTTATATGGGATATAGTTTCAAAGTTACTATTTATTTGTCTGATGGCAACGAGGCAGGCGATTGGAATAATTTTATTATCAATTCAGATGATACAATTAGAAAAGATCCATTTTTCTATTCTGTTACAAAGGGAAATATTGATTACAGCTATATTGAAGGTATCGTAGAATAACAAAAATTCCAGACTTCTGGTGAGTCTGGAACACGTGAAGCTTTGAAGTTTCGTAATTTGTTCATGAGGAGGATTATTTTTTGATAAGAGAAAGAAGAGAGCCATATAAACAAAATGAATCGGTAAAATATGATAATTTAAAGCAATTTTTTAAAGAAAATAAAATTGAATTTAATAAAGATGAAAACAAAACTGCTGAGAGTATCATTAAAAGTATAGATGCTAAAAAAACATATGTAAGTCGAGTATGGCTTTTGTTTGCTCGTAATGATAATGAAAATTGGGATTGTGTACAAGTGGCACAAAGTCGAAAAAGAGTTCAGGATGAAATAGAGGATGCGATAAGAAATCTATTTACTAATTTTGTACCATTTAAAAAAAATCAATATACGAATAGTGTCTTTTATAAAAACATATGTCCACCTAAAAAGGGAAAGGAATATAATAAAAATTTATATAGTAAAATAGGAAGCGAATACAAATATTTTAGATTTTGTTTGCTTGATGTTGATGCTTATCTCGGAATAGAAAAAACAACTCAAAAAAAGAATGATACTGAGATTATTCTAGATATATGTAAAAATCAATATGCTGAAGCTAAAATTGCATATCAAACATTAGCAATATATTGGAGATTGTTTTCAAGTGGAGTTGATGGACAAACAATACAGTATATAGCAGATAATAAGTTAACTTTTAACGAAAACACATACGAATAAAGCGTAGATAGTAAAACAAAAAGAAACTTACAGTTTGCAGAATTGAGAAGATTGAGATGGATAAAATCTCCAGCTCAATCTTATGTGTACTATTTTTCTTTCGAGTTCCGAACGAAATAGATAAATAAACCCCATTCTGTGAAAACAGAATGGGGTTCCAGACTGTAGACAAAGCTCCTTCCTGTGAGGGAGCTTTTCTTGTGTCATGACTGC
>USJU01000124.1 GCA_900555085.1 uncultured Clostridium sp. | reverse complement strand
TGGAGCATTTTTGTTTGTAAAAGAAAATAAAAACAAAATATAAAATGGAGGGAATTAACAATGGCAGTTACCGCAGCAATGGTAAAAGAGTTAAGAGAAGCAACAGGAGCAGGAATGCTAGATTGTAAAAAAGCTCTTACTGAAACAAATGGTAATATGGAAGAAGCAATTACTTGGCTTAGAGAAAAAGGAATTTCTAAAGCTGCTAAAAAGCAAACAAGAATTGCTGCTGAAGGATTAGCTAAGGCTAAAGTAGAAGGAAATAAAGCTGTTATTGTTGAAGTAAATTCAGAAACAGACTTTGTTGCTAAAAATCCAGAATTTACTGGATTAGTAGATTTAATTGCTACTGCAATTTTAAGTAGTAATGTAAAAACAGTTGAAGAAGTAATGAAATTAGAAGTAGAAGGCAATACTATTGAAAATATTATTATTGACAAAACTGCTACTATTGGAGAAAAATTATCATTTAGAAGATTTGAACTAGTAGAAAAAGAAGATAATCAAGTATTTGGCACTTATTCACATATGGGTGGAAAAATTGTTACATTAGCAGTTTTAGAAGGAACTGATGAAGAAGTAGCAAAAGATGTTGCTATGCAAATAGCGGCTATGAGACCACTATATTTAGATAAAGATTCAGTACCTACTGAAAGAGTAGAAAAAGAAAGAGAAATCTTAACTGAACAAGCAGAGAATGAAGGACTAGATGCTAATAAATTACCTATGATTGTAAATGGAAGATTAAATAAATTCTATGAAGAAGTATGTTTATTAGATCAAGGCTTTGTAAAAGAAAACAAAATGAAAGTATCTAAATATGTAGAAAGCAAAAATATGAAAGTATTATCTTTCGTAAGATACGAAGTTGGCGAAGGTATGGAAAAAAGAGAAGAAAACTTTGCTGACGAAGTTGCAAAACAAATGAATGCATAAAATTAGAAACAGAAATGTTTCTTTTTTTCTTGCTCTAATATTGCTATTATGATATACTTAAATTGAACATAAAGTAAGGAGGAAAATGAATTTATGTACGACTATGATTTATATGATTATTCAGCAGGAGTATCCACAACATCATCAATAGGAACATTTCCATTAATAGGAGGAAGTCTAGCTTCTATACTAATAATAGTTAGTTTGTGGAAAATCTTCAAAAAAGCTGGTAAACCAGGATGGGCTTCTATAGTACCAATATACAATATGATAGTACTATTAGAAATCACAGAATTACCATTATGGTATATAGTACTATTCTTTATACCATTTGCTAACATATATGCATTATTTAAAATATACATTGAGTTAGCACATAAATTTGGAAAGTCTACAGGCTTTGGAGTAGCAACAGTATTCTTTAGTATTGTATGTCTTCCAATATTAGCATTTAGTAAAACAGCAGAATATAAATAAAAAATCGATTAGAAATTCTAATCGACTTTTTTTCCACAATTTTCACAAAACTTAGCATCAGGTTTTAATTTAACTCCACATCCTAAACAATACTTTTCGTTGTTTGTATTCTCAGAACCAAAAGGGCCATTAGGACTAACAGAAACAGTATTATCGAATTGATAGTTGTTAGATAAACCTAGTACCATTGCAATAATTGGAGAAAATAATGTTCCTAAAATAGCAATTGGTACATGATTTTGTTTCATTTTCTTTCCTATATTCCAGAAGATAAAGAATCTAGCTACTAAGGTTGCAATATTAGCAACATAATCAAGGCCGTTAATTTTTAACATACCAAGAATAGTGCCAGAAATAGCAATAAGGAAATACCACCAATTAAGTCCAGATATTTCTACAAGTACATATGTATTATAAAACGGAATAATAGCTTCCCATCCTTGCTTTCCAGCCTTTTTAAACAATTTCCAAAGTCCAATAACATAAACCACATATAATGCTATAACCAAAAGCAATATAAATATAGATCCTCCTAATATTAAACTTGTTATCATAATCTACTCCTTTCATTATAAATATATCAAAAAATAATGATAATTACAATGATTTATTAATAATTTATTGTAATTAAATATTTGTTGTTAGAATATTCTTTAGTAGGGTGATATCATTGTTTAGTAAGAATATACATAAAAGAATTAAAATAGTATTACTAATAGTAATAGTA
>USJU01000123.1 GCA_900555085.1 uncultured Clostridium sp. | reverse complement strand
CATTTAAGGCGTTTACACTCAATGCCTCACTCAGAGATGCATTGACATTGTCCTTAAAGCTGTATACCTGATAATAGTTTTTTCCATCATAGACATATAAAAAGTCATTGATGGTTTTCTCAATTTCTGCAAGGTTCTCACTGTCGATGGTACTTCCATCCTGGCTGGCCTCGTTGATCATGTTCGAAACGTCTCCATTCTCATCAACGGAGCAGACCAGATCGCCGTAGGCTACTTTGGAACCCTCTTTTACATAATAATTCACTGCACCGGAATAATCTGAATTGATGATTTTTTCATCGCGCAGGATCAGACCATTGTATACATTATTGACCGCAATGGTTCCCTGCTCCACCTCATAAACAGAAATATGTGTCTCTGTCAGATAACTGAACACATTAAATACCAGATAAATAAAGATGATGACAAATATAATGACACCAATATTAAAATTCATTGGTTTTCTATATTTCACAACATTTTTGTTTTTCTTCAATTGCATAACCTTCTTTTTTTAATTCTTCAATTGCAGGAACCAAAATTTTATGAACTCCTTTTAAATCATCATCATTTTCTGTATCCGTAAATTTACTGTTTCCTACCCATCCTATTCTCAAAATTTTATTTTCTATGCTTTTAAATCTTTCTAATTTATCCGGCTTAAATAAATCCAAGTCTACACCATCTTGAATGACCATTTTGGGTTTCTTTATCTCAGAAATATTTTCGTATATGTCTTTTAATTTTTTAGATGAAACAGTATAACTTTTAGAACATTCGATAACAAACCTAGTAAAATCAAAATCATTATCGTTTAAATACATATGATCATACACTGATGTTGTTATATTATTGTTACTAATAAAATCTCTAATAAATTCTTCAGTATTTATTCCCATTTCTTTTATATATTGTTGCGAATTTTCATATTTAATCCATGACAAATGGCCTCTCCAAAAAAAATGAACCAAATCATATTCCTTTGATAGAATAAGAATTTTAATAATATTGTCATCTAATATCTCTGATGGTAAAATGTCAATATCATAGTAATCTGATAAATTTTTCTTTAATTGCTTTGCAATATTATCTAATGCCCAGCCTTCTTTATCAATAACCAACAATAATTTACTCTTCATTACCTTTTCTCCCTATTAATTTATTGATTTTCTTTATAATTTTATAGCTTCTAGAATAGATTATAGCATCTAATTTTTTATTTAATCTTTCATTTTCCTCTTTAAAATATAAATTGTCTTTTTTTAACTCATCAATTTTTCTGCACATAAGTTTTCTTTCTGCTATAAATTCCTTATTCATAAATTTTATTTTCTCTATATCGTTCATATAAACTTACCTCAATTTTAAATATAAATGAATATCAATATTCAATATAATTTTCTTTATTAATTGTTTTAAATTTCTTGATTTTACGTTTTTAACTATTTTTCTTCTTTTTATTTCTTTAATATACTCTTTTTGTTCTGTTTTGCCTAGTTCATTAGTCTTTAATAATATACAATTCGTATAATACATTTTTATATTTTCTTTTGTTTTTTTCTCTAAATTTATGCTTTTAATTTTTTCTAACATATTATCATAATGTTTTAATAAATCATAAGCTTTTTTCTTACTTTTAGTATTATCTGTAACAATACTATTTTCTCTTTGAATATAGTAATAACCATAATTTTCTGTTGATACAACAGTTTTAGCTTTTGCAATTACTATAGGAGTTAGGCCAAAATCTTCATGATATAAATTTTCTGCATACTTAAAATTATTTTTTATCCAGAATTCTCTTCTATATAAGTATAACCAAGCTGGTTCAATTAATATATCTTTTGAATATAATTTGTTGAATGCTTCTTCTCCAGTAGATACTTCAAAGATTGGTCCACAAATTCTCTCTATTTTTCCATCTTGATATTTTTTTATGGTTTTAAATTTTATTAAATCTATATTTTTATCTATATACTCTTCTAATTTTGAAAATAGTTCTTTATCTATATAATCATCTGAATCGACAAATGCAATATACTTTCCTTTTGCTTTTTCTAATCCATAATTTCTAGCACTAGATAATCCACCATTTTCTTTTTTATAATACTTAATCATATCCGGATATTTGTTTTCGTAATCTTTAATTATTTCTTCAGAATGGTCATTAGACCCA
>USJU01000122.1 GCA_900555085.1 uncultured Clostridium sp. | reverse complement strand
ATAACTTTACGGAAAAATAATATTAAAAATATAAATGTTATAGGAAATTTGGACAATCCGTTAATAAATAAAAACATTGAAAATTTTAAAAAGATAAAAGGTATAAAAATTCTTATAGATTCTGCAATTTCTAATTCTTATAAAGTTGGAGAAATTATAGTAGAAGAAAAATCAAATAAGCTTGTTAGTGCATTTTTTAATGAAAAAAATATTAACTACGATATTTCTATTAAAGCTATTGTTGCAGAAAACAGTTTTAATAATACATTAAACTTAATAAGATTGCAGAATGTAAGTGTAAAAACAGTGATAAAAATGTCTGAGAAAATAACTAAAGAAATGTGCAAAGTTATAGATAAAAATTGTATAAACCTACCTAAAATGGAAAAAATTTAAGTATAAAATTTTAGGAGGTTTTATATGGAAGGTTTAAAAAATATAATAGTAGTTAAAAACATACCTTCAAACATTGTTGAAGAAGCTTTTATTATTGTTAAAGAAAATTTAAAAATAGAAAAATTGGATATAAATAAAAAAAGTGAAAACAAGCTTATAGTAAAAGAAGCGGAGGACATAATTAAAAGTTGTGAAAATATTATAGAAAAAAGTGAAGAAGATAATAAAATACAGAAAATAGAAAAAAAGTATAAAAGATTAAAAATGTTTACAGGAATATTAGGAGTTTTAGCTATTTTAGGAACATTTATAAATTTCTTTTAGTCATAAAAATTTCATTTACGCATATAGTTTAGAAAAACACTAAGGAAGAGGTGTGTGAATGGAAAAAATAATGAATTCAGATGAAAGAATAAGAAGAGCAGAAGAAATTTATTATAGAAGAAGAAATCAAAATTTAGGTTCATCATATAGAAATACGCATATATATGGCAGAGAAAGAAAGCGTAATAGACCATTAAGAAAATTAATAATGCAAATAATTTTTTGTATGATTATTTATCTATCAATTCTTGTAGTAAAAAATTGTGATTATATCTTTACACAAGAGTTTTTAAATAGTGTAAAAAATGTTTTAAACTATAATGTTGAATTAGAAAAATATTATAATAAAGCATCAAATTTTTTTAATGGTACAGATGTAGAAAATAATCAAGAAACAATTACAAATACAACCGAAAACGAAAATCAAACAAATACTCAAGAAACAGAAAATATAGGTGGAGCCAATGAAGATAAACAAGCAGAAGAAACCCAAAATTTATCTCAAATGGAAATTGATGCAAATAATATAAAAGGTACATATAATTTAATAAAGCCTTTGGAAGGTACAATAACTTCAAGATTTGGACAAAGAGATCCAACAACACCAACTGTGCCAAAAAATCATACAGGAATAGATATAGCTGCAAATACAGGAACAGATATAATTGCAGCATTAGATGGTGTAGTTGAATTAGCATCAAATGAAGGAGATTATGGAAAACATTTAAAAATAAAAAAAGATGATGTGACACTAGTATATGCTCATTGTAGTGAACTACTTAAAAATCAAGGAGATACAGTAAAACAAGGCGAAGTAATAGCTAAAGTAGGAGCAACAGGAAATGTAACAGGCCCACATTTACATTTTGAAATACGAAAAGAAGATAGATTTGTAAATCCAGATTTAGTTCTCCAATTTTAATTCATACAATTCTCTATAAAATAATATAATTAAAAAAAAGCAAAAGGAAATGGAGAATTTATGGAATTAAAAATAGATTTAAAAATAATTTTATTTGCCTTAATTTTTTACTTTACAGGGCAAATAGAAATATATTGCTTGTGTTTGCTATTTGCATTAATACATGAATTAGGGCATGTTTTAGTTGCACGAATATTAGGCAATAAATTATTAAAATTTAAAATTATGCCTTTAGGATTTTCTATATTTTTACAAACCAATATAGAAGATTACAACAAAAAAATAAAAAAAGGAAATATGTATGTCTTAAAAAATTTAATAATTTCAATTGCAGGACCAATAACAAATATAATTATATTTTTAGTAACATTTTTTTTACCAATAGAATTAATGTTAAAAGAAAAAATAATATATATAAATGCAATAATAGCAATATTTAATTTAATACCAATGTACCCATTAGATGGAAGTAAAATACTGCAAAATGCATTAAAATTATTTTGTAGTAATAAGGAATCATATAAATATACAAATATAGTTGCAAATGCAACATTAATCATATTCACA
>USJU01000121.1 GCA_900555085.1 uncultured Clostridium sp. | reverse complement strand
CGTATCTCAGTCCCAATGTGGCCGTTCAACCTCTCAGTCCGGCTACTGATCGTCGACTTGGTAGGCCGTTACCCCACCAACTATCTAATCAGACGCAAGCCCATCTGTTAGCGGATTTCTCCTTTCCCACTGTAAGGATGTCCTTACTATGGCATATGCGGTATTAGCAGTCATTTCTAACTGTTGTTCCCCTCTAACAGGCAGGTTGCTTACGTGTTACTCACCAGTCCGCCACTAAAGCCATTGTTATAAAATCTCAATCAGACAAATCTTCAATCCTTTTTATAACGACTTCCGTTCGACTTGCATGTCTTATGTGCGCCGCCAGCGTTTATCCTGAGCCAGGATCAAACTCTCTTATTATTTATAATTTGAGTTTTTCTAACTCGTTAAACTTCAATTTATTTTGGTTCGGTAGTTTTTATTCTACCGCTAGGTTTTGTTACTCATTTAGAATTTATTATTTACTTTTCAATGTACTTTCTTTTTGTTCCTTTTCTGTGTGGAACGTTTTAGATTATACAACCTTGCAAGTTCTTTGTCAATACTTTTTTAAAAAATATTTTAATATTTTTTACTAGTAATTTTTGGCAAAATAAAAATTAGTAATTCTCTTGCATTTCTTATTCCATTTGCATATTTTTTATTACTAATTAATTACCGTTTTTTATTTTTTTCGTTCGTTGCAAAGTTCTTGATTATCTTAACATATTAGTTTATTATTGTCAATACAAATTTCGACTTTTTTTCAAAAAAATATAACTGTGCAATTATAAGTTATTTCCATAGTGATTTTTGACCCCGTCCCTAAAATCACAAAATCATTTTTTTATTCAACATTTTTTCTAAATTTATGTTATAATGTTTTAAGTTTTTAGTAAAAGGAGTTTTTTATGTTTTATGAATTTGAAATAATTGGAAAAATAACGGGTAAGGCACGTCCTAAAGTAAACACTTATACAATGCGAGCATATACTCCAGCACAAACAAAGGACTATGAAAATTTAATAAAACAATACTTTGTTATTAAATACCCTAAATATGTTCCTTTAGAAAATAGAATTAAAGTTACCATAGTTGCTTACTTTCCTATTTTAAAAAGTACTAGTAAAATAAATACAGAAAAAATGTTAAAGAACGAAATAAGTCCAACAAAAAAACCAGACATAGACAATATAGTAAAGATTATTTTAGACGCTCTAAATAAAATTGCTTTTAAAGATGATAATCAAATAACAAAACTAGATGTTGAAAAAAAATACGATACAGTTGAAAGAATTTATGTAAAAATTGAAGAATACTAATTATATATTATGAATATTTACTTTTTTATGTAGGGTCGGAGAAAATTTGGTAGTTTCACATATGTTTGAACAACTTCAAAATTTCCTCAGACCCATTTTAAATGTTTATTAAATAATTTTAATACAAAATTCCTAACTTCTTTGCCATTTGTTTTCCTTTTTTTACAAGTTTCTTTTTATTCATATTGTTTGCATCCATATATATCATAACTGCTCCTGCAGATATAAGTGTTCCTACCATTACACCTTTCATAAATTTCATTTTAATCATTTCCTTTCATTGTAAGATTTATTTTTATTATGTGTGTTTTTTCTCCTTTTTATTCGACTTTATAATTACATATATTTCATGTAATGCTATTATCGCTAAAAAAACTCCAAAACATTTTCTTAATACTTGCGTATTTAATTTATATGAAACAAGTGCTCCTATAATTGCTCCTATTGTTCCTGTTCCTCCTACTATAAATCCTACTTTTTTATCTATAGTTTTATTTTTCCAATTTATACATATAGCAGCAATTGATGTTGGTATGAAAAATATTAAATTTGTAGCTTGTGCTATATGTTGTTCTACATTTCCAAATAAAGTTAATATTAAAATTAGAATTGTTCCTCCTCCCATTCCTAAACCGACTAACTATACCTGAAATTGCTCCTACAAGTATTTGTAGCATTTTTCCACCTTCTTATAATTTATTTTAAAAAAATCATTTTGATAGAAGCATACATTAAAAATATTGCATAAAAAATTTTTAAATATTTTGTTGGCATTTTTTTTAATAGTTTTGCTCCTATTATTCCTCCAACAATTCCTCCAATTGCACACAATATTCCTAATTTAAAATCTACTAATCTTTCTTTATAATATACTAATCCACTAACTGTAACCATGGGTAAAATAGAAAAAACCGAAGAAGCTCTAG
>USJU01000120.1 GCA_900555085.1 uncultured Clostridium sp. | reverse complement strand
ATATAAATATATATAATTTATATAGGGAGAAAATTATGTTTAAATTAGTATCAGATTATAAACCTACTGGTGACCAGCCTCAGGCTATAGATTATCTTGTAAAAGGTATTAATGAAGGAAAGAAATATCAAACACTTTTAGGTGTTACAGGCTCACGGAAAAACCTTTACAATGGCAAATATAATCCAAAAAACTCGGTAAACCTACTCTTGTTTTGGCTCATAACAAAACACTTGCAGGTCAACTTTATAGTGAATTTAAAGAGTTTTTTCCGGAAAACCATGTTGAGTATTTTGTAAGTTACTACGATTATTATCAACCAGAAAGTTATTTGCCACAAACAGATACTTACATTGAAAAAGATGCTTCTATAAATGATGAAATAGATAAACTTCGTCATTCTGCTACTCTTTCTCTATTTGAAGCTAGAGATGTAATAATTGTTGCTTCTGTTTCTTGTATTTATGGTTTAGGTGACCCTATTGATTACCAAGAAATGATGCTTTCTATTCGCCCTGGTATGAATAAAAGTAGAGATGAAGTTTTAAAAAAATTAATTACAATGCAATATTCAAGAAATGAAGTAGATTTTAAAAGAGGAACTTTTAGAGCTAAAGGAGATATTGTTGAAATATACCCTTCTTCTCAAAGCGAGAGTGCTGTTAGAGTTGAATTCTGGGGTGATGAAATTGAAAAAATTTCTGAAATAAATCCATTAACTGGAAAAGCTATAGGATTAAGACAACATATACTTATTCCACCAGCTTCTCAATATGTTACAAGCAAAGAAAAATTAGCTAAAGCCATTGTTACTATTGAAAAAGAAATGAAAGAAAGAGTTGAATACTTTAAATCAAAAGGAAAATTAATAGAAGCTCAACGTATTGAAGAACGTACAAATTTTGATATAGAAATGATGAAAGAAACTGGATTTTGCCAAGGGATAGAAAATTATTCTCGACACATTAGTGGAAGACCTGCTGGCTCTCCCCCATATACTTTATTTGATTATTTTCCAGATGACTTTTTGGTTTTAATAGATGAATCTCATGCAACTATTCCTCAAGTTAGAGCTATGTATAACGGAGATAAAGCAAGAAAAGATTCTCTTGTAAATTATGGTTTCCGTTTACCTTCTGCTTATGATAACAGACCTTTAAAATTTGATGAATTTGAAGAACGTGTAAAACAAGTTGTATTTGTTTCTGCAACACCTGCTGATTATGAAAAAGAACATTCTAAAACAAATGTTGTTGAGCAAATTATTAGACCAACCGGTCTACTTGACCCTAAAATAGAAGTAAAACCTGTTACAAATCAAATTGATGATTTAATTGTTCAAATTAGAAAAAGAGTTGAAAAAAATGAAAGAATTTTAGTAACTACTCTTACAAAAAAAATGGCAGAAGATTTGACATCTTACTTAAAAAGCTTAGATATAAAAGTAAATTATATGCATTCAGATATAAAAGCTCTTGAAAGAATGGAAATAATTAGAAATTTACGTTTAGGTGAATTTGATGTTTTAGTTGGAATTAATCTTTTAAGAGAGGGTTTAGACATTCCGGAAGTTTCTTTAGTTGCTATTTTAGATGCAGATAAAGAAGGCTTTCTACGTTCTGAACGTTCATTAATTCAAACTATTGGACGTGCTGCAAGAAACACAGATGGAACTGTTATTATGTATGCAGACGAACTAACTGAAAGTATGGAAAAAGCTATAACTGAAACTAATAGAAGACGTAGTATACAAGAAAAATATAATAAAGAACATGGAATTACACCTAAAACAATTTCTAAATCAATACGTGAAACAATTAAGGCAACTATAGTTGAAGATATTTCAGCTGAATATAAAATAAAAGAAAACGAAGATATAAAATCTATTATTTCTCGCTTGACAGATGAAATGCTTGAACATGCTGCAAATATGGAATTTGAAAAAGCAGCAGAATTAAGGGACAAAATTAAAGAATTAGAAAAATTAGACGAAAATTAATTAATTTATTATTTAATATGCAAAGTAAAATATATTTTTTTTTATACCTTGGTGTCGCAATCTTAGATTAAAAAAATGATTTAAATCGTTGTAGGTGCGGACGCCTTTGTCCGCCCTCGTACAAAAAAATAAATTTATATATTTACATTACAAAAATATAATTTATAAAAAGAAGATTGCTCCAAATCGCACTCGCAAAATAAATTTGCTCGTTTGGTCGCTTACGCGGTATTTC
>USJU01000119.1 GCA_900555085.1 uncultured Clostridium sp. | reverse complement strand
CCGCAATCTGTATCTGACATCGAATGCGATCATTTTTGATACGGAACTGATTGGTCCGCGCAAGGGGGAAACCATCAGTAAGAGCCCAAGTTATCCATATATTGTGGTGAAAGTGGAGCTGCGGGATGAGAATGTAGTGTTTGAGTAGATTTGTATGAAAAAACATTCAAAAATAGAGAAAAATTGCAAATATTCATGAATTTTGTGCAAAACACGCAAATCCGTTTGACAAAATTTTATTACAGTGCTAAAGTAAAGCGTGAAATAAGGAGGTAGAAAAATGCAACAGGCAGACATCAGTAAAGTACGTGCATCCGTACACCAGCAGTGTGGCAGTAAAGTTATGATCCAGCTTGACCGTGGACGCAACAAGGTAGACATCCAGCAGGGAGTGATCCAGCATGCATATCCAAGTGTTTTTACAATCTTGGTCAATGATGAGCGTGATGATAATCAACCTCAGTTATTATCCTTTAGTTACAATGATATTATTACAAAAGATATCCGCATGAAACTCTGCTAGACGGCAGTTATCCGGAAGCATATTACAAAAGCGTGTATAAAATTCCCTCTATTCGAATACAATGAAAAAAAGGATTTCGAATCGGGGGTATTTTTTTGCAATTAAATAAAATAATATAAATTTTTTAAAACTATTTACAAAATACATATTATATATGTTATAATAAATTTAGATGTCAAAAACATAAGAAAAAAGGAGTGAACAAAAATGTTCGATAAATTAGATAGTAGATATAGCAAATTTTTAACAATTTTATTAATTGTAGTTGTAATTGGAATAGTAGGATTATTAGCATATCTTGGAATAGATTTATTTAAGAAATTACATACAGAAAATGATGCAGAGAAGTTTGCTCAACAATATGAAGATGATGTAACAGGGAAAGATAAAGATGATAATTCAGATGCTGAAAATCCTTTAGATGACATAGAATCTTCAGAAACGGCAAATGGAAAAACATACAAATACAAAGGATTTGATGTAGCAGGAACAATTGAAATACCAAAAACAAATATAAAATATCCAGTTCTTACAAAAGTATCTAAAAAAGGACTTGAAACATCTGTTGCAATACAATATGGTGTTGGTTTAAATGAAATTGGAAATACAGTTATTGTTGGACATAATTATAGAAATGGATTGTTTTTTTCAAATAATAAAAAATTATCAAATGGAGATAATATATACATAACAGATAATTCTGGAACAAAAGTTAAATATGTTATTTATAATAAATATGAAACAACTCCTGAAGACACAGACTATATGCTTAGAGATACAGCTGGAAAAAGAGAAATATCATTATCAACATGTACAGATGATAGTTCAAAAAGATTAATAATTTGGGCTAAAGAGGAACAAGATCAATAAATTTTATATAACTTAAAAATAGTAGTGAAAACAGTAACTACTATTTTTTTATGACAAGAGATTTAACTAAGATGATTCTTATATTGCAGGTGATACGGTTTTCCTCAATGTTGATAACTATAACTGCTGATGAAAAAGAAGTATTAAGGTAAAGATAAAAAATAAATGAAAAATTAACTTGAAAAAAATGTCGAATAATGTTATACTTGAAAAAGTTTATAGACATTTTTAGAATTAGACAGGAGGATTATGCATTATGAGAAAAGACGAAAAGTTTACAATTAAAGGGAAAATTATTAAACACAATCCAGGTGGAAAATTTTCTGTTGAAATACAAACGGAAAAAGGTCCTTATATTATTAAGGAAGCATATATATCTGGTAAAATAAAGATTAACAACATTCGGCTTGTTGTAGGAGACGATGTTTTAATTGAAATCGATTGCCATGACTTTAAAGGCCGTATATTAAAAAGATTGTAGCAAAAAAATTAAGTAACCTGTCTATAAACATAAGACTACTCAAAAATTGAGTAGTCTTTCTTTTTTTGGATACAATAAATTTGGAGGTGCATAAAAATGAATGAAAATCAAAAAATAAATTGCACAGTAGAAAGTTGTAAATATAATATAAATGGACAAAAATTATGTTCATTAGAACAAATTGTTGTAACACCAATTCCAAACTGTAATACAGGAAAAGCAGACGAATCACAATGTTCAAGTTACAAAAACAAATAAAAAGAATATTACAAATTTTTGTAGGAGGGCGGTCATTGACCGCCTTAATTTTTTTTATATATTATAAATATAAGCCAACATAATAAATTAATCTAAAATTTCATCGAAGCTCCCCATTCACGTC
>USJU01000118.1 GCA_900555085.1 uncultured Clostridium sp. | reverse complement strand
TACTGCCGATTTTATAGCACAGTTCACCTGTATGGACAACTTCAAATTTGAAGAAAATATAACAGATATCACAGGTCTTAGTCTATTTTTACAATATTCTACTTTTTTCGGTGATTCTTTAAACGGTATGCGTTTACAAGTTGATACGCTAAACAAGGTTATTGCAGAAAAAGACATAAACACTTTTTATACAAGTGTAAATCCTTCGGATTATTATAATAAACAAGCTAAACCTATCGCCTTAAAAGCATATTCTGCCGTTGGTCCTTCTGCAATGGACGACACTTACTCTGGCACTAGGGTAATAACCCAAGCCGTCAAATTACCTAAAGAATTAGGAGAATTCATGTATAACAAGTACAAAGAAGACAAAAATTATTATAAAGACGCTAGTGCTTTTATCAAAAATGTATTAAAAGGTATTTACGTACAATCCACTCATGGAGATGGTACTATTTTGTATATAAACAATATAACGCTTCGCCTATATTATGACCTCATGCTGGAAAGTTCTTCAGGAAAAAAAGATTCCCTATCCTCTAGATTTTATGATTTTGCCGCAACCAAGGAAGTAATACAAGCCAACCACTTTAAGAATGACAACAGACTTAATGACTTAGTTGAAAATCCCAATCGTACTTATATAAAAAGCCCTGCAGGTATTTTCACCGAAGCAATTTTCCCCATTGCAGAAATTTACAGCGAGCACAAAAATGACACTCTAAACGGTGTGAATGTATCATTTACCCGTTATAACGAAGAGGAGTCCAAATATCCAATGAATATACCTCAATATGTATTGATGGTTAGAAAACAGGATATGTTCTCATTTTTTGAGGAAAACAAGATCACTGATAACAAAACATCTTTTTTAAGTCAATATAGCAGTAGTAATAATACATACACTTTTACTAACATTGCCCCTTTAATTACTTATTGTATTGAAGAGCGGAAAAGAGAGATAATAGCATCAGGAGGAAATCCTAATAAAGAGGAAGACTGGAAGAAATGGGAGTCCGAGAATCCAGATTGGAATAAAGTTGTATTAATTCCTGTTAAAGTAGAAAGTAACTCAAACAATGAAGTGGTTGCTATATCCAATAGTTTAGACATGGAAAGTGCGGCACTAAAAGGAGGCACAAACGAAAAAAACAAATTAAAGATGCAAATTTTCTATACAACATTTTAAGAATGAAAACATTATAATTAACAATAAGAGTAAATGCCATTATTTTCGCAAATAATGGCATTTACTCTTCAAACATATACAATTTTCGGAAAGTTCCATCTCATCAAGACAACACATATAAATCTTATTATTTTGTCTTCTCCAAAAGGAAGCTTGTTTTCATAAAAAAAAGAATCAAAATTATTTTATTTTCTACAATAAAATCCATATATTTGAAAGTGCTTATTTATTAACCAATAAAAAATAATAGTTATGAAAAATTTAGCAAGCTTTTTATTGAGCGTGATGCTCATATGCTTTAGTGCATGTAGCAACAATGATGATTTAGTGGAAGTTAGACAACAAGTCACACCACTTAAAAATTTAGCCCGATCTACCACATTTAATTACCAAGGAAAAAATTACACCTCGGAATTCAATTACACAAATGATTCTTCTATTGTTTACATAGACAAAGAAGTTCAAAAAACGGCAGAAAAACTTGATCAAAACCCTATCCTTGTTACATTTTTCAATGCCGGAATAATTACTTACTATGATAACGAAAGTGAATTTAACAAAACACTAAACATTAACACAAAAACAACAAGAGCAAGTAGACTTGCAGCCGAAGCTACATTTTATAAAGATACAAATTACAACGGAGCTGAATTAAAAATAGGCGCAGGTAATTATCCTGATTTAAATAGCTATAGCTTTGATAATTGTATTAGTTCTTTCAAAGCATCAACAACCAGTCCCGGTTTTCCAACCTCAGCAGTAACAGTAAGATTATATGCAGACAAAAATTATGGTGGGCGTACATATGCATTCTTAATAGCAGACGGTCCCGGATGGAATAACACCTATACTAAAGATGTTCCTAATTTAGGAGATTATGGTCTTAATGACAATGTTTCTTCCGTCAAAATAGGCTATTAATAAGAAGCACTAAAAACGCAAAAAGGAAAGAAAATAAAACCATAATTAATATATGAATTATTAGGAATATTCAGTAAATCATATAAAATTAGCCAACTAATTCATACTTACAGTATTGCGAATTAGTTGGCTTTTTTGTATCTTTAAATATTCCCCCAAAAATACGGTTTGACGGCCAAGACGGGGGGGGG
>USJU01000117.1 GCA_900555085.1 uncultured Clostridium sp. | reverse complement strand
AGAACAAAGAAGTTTGGCAAGAAAAAATGCATATAAAATTGAAATAGAAAAAAATAAAAATATAAAATATTTAATAATAGTTGCAATTATTTGTGCACTAATGGGATTATTAACACCTTTAGGAGATACGCCATATACATACTTAATAAAAACAATGCAAGGAAATACAACACAAAATATAAATGAACATTTGCCAATTACATTTTGGGACAACAAACCAATTCTTATAGTTTATGCAGTGCTAATTGCTTTATGGATGTTTACAAAAACAAAAATAAAATTAAGAGATTTATTCTTAATAGGTGGATTAATGCTTTTAACTATAATGTCTAAAAGGCAGTCTTCTATGTTACTTGTAGTTGGAACACTAATATTTAATAAATATTTAGCACAATACTTAGAAACAACAACTCTAAAGAAACTACAACAAAACATAACCAAAACAGTGGGAACAATTATAGGTGCAATTCTTGTAATATCAATAGTAGGTTTAATAGGATATAATTTATATAAAGATAAAAAAGATGATAAATATATAAGTGAGAGTACATATCCTGTACAGGCTTGTGATTTTATACTTAATAATATAGATTTAAAAAATGCAAGATTTTTTAACGAATACAATTATGGAAGTTATATGCTATATAGAAATATACCAGTATTTATAGATTCTAGAGCAGATTTATATGCACCAGAATTTAGTGGAAAAGATGAAGATATATTCTCAGATTTCTTAGATATTTCTAATTTTGGTATGGATTATGAAGATGGTTTTGAAAAATATGGAATTACACATGTAATATTGTATCAAGATGCAAAACTAAATAATTCTTTAAAACTAGACAAAAATTACAAACAAATATATTCAGATAAACATTTTGTTATTTATGAAAGGTTGAAATAAAATGGAAAAAAATAAAAAACGTATGATAATAATTACAATTGCAGTTATAGTTTTAATTGCAATAGATCAAATAGCTAAATTTTTTATAATAGGAAAAGATATAAATATAATACCAAATATACTAAAGTTTAAATTTAGTGAAGAAGTAGCAGGTACCTTTGGTGTTGGATTTAAAGGAACATTTACATTTGTAATAACTAATTTAATAGTATTGGGTGTTATAATAAAATTTATGAAAATGCAACAAGAACAAATAGATAAAAAAACATATGTAGCATTAACAATGATAATTGCAGGAGCAATTGGAAATTTAATAGATAGACTATTTAGAGGTTATGTTATAAAATTTATAACATTGTGGAAACTACCAGCTTTTAACATTTCAGATATATTAATAGTATTAGGTTGGATTTTACTTGCAGTATTTTTTGCAACATTTGCAGTAAAGGTTAGAAAAGAGAATAAATAGTTAATAGAGAAAATGGAGAAAAAATGAAAGTTTATACAATAAATAAGGAACTAGCTGGAAACAGAATAGACAAAACACTTCCAAATTTAGATAAAAATTTAACAAGAGTAATGTCACAAAAATTGATAGAGCAGGGAAATGTTAAAGTAAATGGAAAAAACGTAAAAACTTCATATAAACTAAATGAAAATGATAAGGTTGAAGTTGAAATTCCAGAAGTAAAAGAAGTTTGTATAGAAGCACAAGATATTCCAGTAGAAGTATTATACGAAGACAACGATATAATAGTAGTAAATAAACCAAAAGGATTAGTAGTTCATCCAGCAAATGGAAATCCAGATGGTACACTTGTAAATGCTTTAATGAAAATTTGCAAAGGTACTTTATCTGGAATTGGTGGAGAAATAAGACCAGGAATAGTGCATAGATTAGATAAAGACACATCTGGAGTTTTAATAGTTGCTAAAAACGATAAAGCACATTTAGCACTTTGTAAGCAAATAAAAAATAGAGAAGTAAAGAAAACATATTTAGCATTAACAAGAGGAATAATAAAAGAAAACGAAGCAACAATAAATATGCCAATAGGAAGAAGTACTACAGATAGAAAAAAGATGGCAGTTGTAAAAACAGGAAAAGAAGCAATAACACATTTTAAAGTTTTAGAAAGATTTAAAGAAAATACTTTATTAGAAATTAATTTAGAAACAGGAAGAACTCACCAAATACGTGTACATTTATCACAAATAGGTTATCCAATTGTTGGCGATATGGTATATTCAAATGGTAAAAACAAATTTGGTGTGCAAGGACAAATGTTACATGCTTGGAAAATAAAATTTATGCATCCAATAACAGGTAAAGAAATGGAAATTGAGGCTCCTTTACCACCGTATTTTAAAGATGTTTTAGAAAAATTAAAAGAAGAAATAAAAAAATA
>USJU01000116.1 GCA_900555085.1 uncultured Clostridium sp. | reverse complement strand
CCCCTTTGGAGTTAATTTAGAAATGTTGTTAAAATAATTGCATTAAAAACAATATAATGATATAGTTATATGGGAAAAATTTTCTTAAGGAGAGATTTGATTTTGGCTAAAAAAAGTATCGCGAAGAATTATTTATATAATTTGACTTACCAAATTTTGACGTTGATTTTGCCTCTTATTACTACTCCGTATGTTTCGAGAGTTTTAGGGGCTGAGGGAATAGGTATTTATAGTTATACATATTCTATTGTTTCGTATTTTATATTGTTTGGTGGTCTGGGGATTGCTCTTTATGGTAAAAGGGAAATTGCATATGTTCAGGAGAAAAAGGAAGAGCGTAAAAGGATTTTTTATGAGTTAGTTTTTTTTAGAGCTATAACTCTTGTAATTGGAATTGCTATTTATTGTATATTTTTTGTGAATTCCGAACCATATGGTATTTATTATAAAATTTGGCTTATAGAACTTATTGCTACAATGTTTGATATTAGTTGGTTTTTCCAAGGACTAGAAGAGTTTAAAAGAACTGTTGTAAGAAATATAATGGTTAGACTTGCAAGTGTTACTTTAATTTTTATTTTAGTAAAGGCACCAAGCGATTTGAATAAATATTTAATGATTTATGCTATAGCAGATTTAATAGGTAATTTATCTCTGTGGTTATATTTGCCTAAATATTTTAAAGGTATAAAAATAAAGCATATAAACATTTTCAAACATTCATATGCTATTGTTATGCTATTTATTCCACAAATTGCAAGTACAATTTACAATATGTTAGATAAAACAATGATAGGAACAATTTTAGCAGATAAAACAGAGGTTGGCTATTATGAACAAGGTCAAAAAGTTATAAGAATTTTACTTACAATTGTTACATCACTTGGTATTGTAATGATACCTAGAATGGCAAGTACTTTTGCTTCTGGTGATACTAAAAAATTAAATGAATATATGAGAAGATCATTTAATTTTACATTTTTCTTAGCATTCCCAATGATATTTGGATTGATAAGTGTAGCGAGTGAATTTGTTCCAATATTCTTTGGAAAAGGTTATGAAAAGGTGGTAATATTAATGAGTGTAATTTCACCAATATTACTACTTATGGGAACTACAAATGTAATAGGAACACAGTATTTACTACCAACTAAAAAACAAAAAGAATATACATTATCAATACTTGCAGGTGTTGCAGTTAATTTTGTATTAAATATAATTTTAATTAAATTATGGAATTCAATAGGAGCTTCAATAGCTACTGTTGCATCTGAATTGGTAGTTCTAATAGTTCAATTATATATGGTAAGAAACGATTTAGATATAAAAGATGTTTTTAAAGGAGCAAAAAATTATTTAATATCTTCTTTAATTATGTTTGCAGTATGTATGTTAATTAAACACTTTATAAATGTAGGAATTATTTCAATAGTTGTACAAGTTGCAATAGGTGGAGCTGTGTATATAGGAATGCTTCTTATATTAAAAGATGAAAATGTTTTTATGTTTATAGATAAAATAAAAGAAAAAATTAATAGCATTTTAAGTAGAAATTAAAAAAGAAAGGATTTGAGAAAAATGGAATTAAAAGCAAACGATGGTAAAAATTTGGAAATGAAGGTAGGAGATGATACATATTTAAGATATGCAATAAAAACAAAATTTGTTGAGCAAGGGGATAGCTATATAGATATATTTAAAGAATATATAAGTCCTATATATCAAGAAGGAGACATAGTTTCAAGTAGTGAAAAAATTATAGCTTTATGCCAAAATAGAGTTGTAAAAAGAGAAGAAATAAAAATAGGATTTTGGGCAAAATTTTTATCAAAATTTGCATCACATCCAGATACAGGTGTAGGAGTTGGAGAAACAATAAAAATGCAATATGCAATAGACCAAGTTGGTTTATTAAAAGTATTATGGGCATCTATTGCAAGTGCTGTAACAAAATTATTTGGTAAAAAAGGGGTATTTTACGAAATTGTTGGACAAGAAGTTTCTGGACTAGATGGATTTTACGACCATGTATGGTCAGAATATAGAGATATAGGAATTCAAATGCCTGAAAATCCAACAGGAGTATGTAATGAAATAAAAGAAAAACTTGGAATAAGTGTAATGATAGTAGATGCAAATGACTTAGGACAAGAGATTTTAGGAAAATCTGATGACATAGAATTATCAGAAACTGACTTGAAAAAATTAATAAGTGATAATCCAACAGGTCAAGGAAAACAACAAACTCCATTGATTTTAATTAGAAAAAAAGATTAGAATTTTATTTTTTATTTAATTATAATTGATGAAAATAATAAAAAATCAATATTTCGAATGTGATTGGAGAGAGTGTATAGCTTCTTATTAAATTT
>USJU01000115.1 GCA_900555085.1 uncultured Clostridium sp. | reverse complement strand
GGTATATAAATTTTTAGTATATTATCTTCAAATTTTGCTTTATAGTTATCACTAATAGTTGATATTTTTTGTGTTTCATAAGTTACTGTTTTATTATACAATTTTATCTGGTTTAAGATACTATATCTTCGCTTTTCTAAGTTTCTCAAAAAAGATTCTATTTGTAAATTGTTTGGACTTTGTACTAATGTGAGTGAATGGATACTATTTTCTAAGTTTAATAAATCCTCTAATAAATTATCTGTTAAAATCATAAAAAAATCCTTTCTAAAATAAGATAGGGCAAATTAAAAAGGATTACTATTTTTCGTATTCTTCTAAATTATCATAAGCTGAAAAAATTTCTTTTGTTAATAATTCTCTAACCTCTTGATTAATAGGATGACACAAGTCTCTATATGCTCGTTTTTCTTGTCTTAATCTTCTTGAAGGCATTGCAACAAATCTACCATTCTTTTCATTTTCTAATATTTTGATACCTCTAATAATAAACGAGTTATTGAAAACAATATTTGCATATCCTAATAATGCACCTCTTTGTTTAATTTTAAAAATTTTAATTTCTGTAATTTCCATAATACAAATCCTCCTATAATTTATTTTAAAAGGCAATTTTAAGAAAGATTAAAGGCATATTTTATTTTCCTGTTCTAGGTAATGTTCCTGAAATCGAAACTTTATTAACTTTTTTAACAATAGTATGAAACTCATCTTTATCTTCTAATTTTGTTTGTAAATAATCTGCAGTAACATAAGTATGATTAGAAAATACTTGATTATTGTTTAAATTATCATTAACGATTGCAAATATTTGAGTACCATTGTTTTTGAATCCTTTTGGCACATCGCTTTTAAATACAAATCTAACTTCTTCAACATATTCTGTTTTAGGAATACCTAAAGAATTACTATCTAATGCAATTTCAGAACTTTCAGAGGTGTTACATTTTTTTATAGTTTTCCAAGAAGAATTATAATTTGTAATATATTGAACTTCATAATCAATATTTCCACTAAAAGTTCCTGTAATTAGTTTATTTATCCTTATTTCAGAAGGTAATTTATCTCCCCATATAAAGTTTGAAACAGAATCATTTGATTTATTTTGAATATCAAAATTATATGTAATTTCTTCCCCTGGCTTACATTCTGTTGTTCCATTTTTTTCAACATCTATTTTTAAATTAACATTATCATTTTCAACATTTAGAACAATTTCTTGTCCATCATGTAGCAAAGTAAATTCATATGTTGCACCTTCTTTACCAATTACGTAGTAGTCAGGTGTTTTTATTTCGGTTATTTTATATTTTCCTAGTTTTAATTCCTTATTAATTTGTCCAATTTCATCTGTTGTAAATTGTTTTTTATATGTTTCCTTTCCGTCAATTCTTTCAATTTCAAATATTGCATTTTTTAGACCGGTTCCTGCTGATATATGAGTGTATTGGTTATCTTCTTTAGAAAGTTTATTAATTTTTAAGTTGCCTTTTGGTTCTAAATATTTGAATTTTGAGTTTGTTGTAGTAAAAACAAAAGGGTCAGTAACAATAGCATAATCTTGGTATGAACTGCTTGGAGCTTGAGAATAAAATACAGGATATGTTTCTACATTTCCAGTAGCTGTTAAGTCGATGGTTACACTGTCTAAAATATTTATTCTTGGGACAATAACTTTAAATTCTTCTCCTTTGGTAAAATCAGTTTTTGGATTGTTATTCATATCTGTTAGGAGACTTCCTTCTGGTGCTTGATTTCCATTTATATAAATTCTTATATCTTTTGAATTTATTGGAGAATCAACTTTATATACTTGTGAAATATAATTATTGTCTAGATTATCAATGGAAGCTTCTTTTATAGTTGTAATATTTAGAACTGGAGATAAACTTGTTTCTGAACCATTTCTACCGTAATCAACTAATTCTTTTAACTTAGCAACCATTTTGTTTCCTTGTTCATCGGCACCTTGATAACGATTGACATCTCTACCATCTAAAATAGAGTAGATGGCTTGTTTTGTAACAAAAAATGCATCACTATCATTTCCTAAACCTAAATTACCAGCATAAGGAAAACCGTGATACAACACACGCCAAATTGCATCATTATTAATTGCACTATTTATACTAACATCATAAGATAAGTTTTCGTCAGCTCCCTGTTTATCTTTATCTAAACAATAGGCAGGGTGAAATACTCCATTTTCATAAAAGCCAACATAGTGAGTAATTATGTATTTATAAATTCCATCATTTTGCAAGTATTTTACATGCCAATCACATTGTGCAATACTTACAATATTTGCAGTATCACCAACTCCAACAGCTTGAACACTTACAAAATTCATAAATATAGTTGTAAATAAAATAGTAATAA
>USJU01000114.1 GCA_900555085.1 uncultured Clostridium sp. | reverse complement strand
TGCAAAATGTTCCAAATAAGAAAAGGGTTAGTCATTATTACAATGATTAATCCTGTTTCTTTTTTATCCTTCTTTTCGTATGATATTTTTGCGGAAATCTCAAACAAAAACACTTTTTCTTGAAACGCCATCTATTGCGCATTTCTGTCCTATTTGTGGATACAGAATGCATTCACGCGGTGTTAAAAGCAGGAAAATTAAACATCCTAAATATCTTATTTCCGATACGTACAACCAATACATAGATTACGTTGATAAATATTTTCCCAATGCTGTTCCTGTTGTGGATTCATTTCATGTAATTCAATGGATCATAAACTGGATTGAAATCGAGCGTAAATACAAATATATCCAAGAATTAAAAAAGATACTTTCAGATCATGAAATCCCATACCCTGAAGAATACGAAATAGAACAACTACAAAAAGGGTCTGGTATAACATCAGCCCCTCATAAATTCCCCTCACGACTGACCCTCATAAACTTTGGCAAACCCACAAAAAGTTTGATTACCCAAAAAATATGCGGCTTTTTCACCACGAAAATGGCTTAAAACCGCATATTTCTGTATAATGGACGTTATGTCATTGTCACAATTTTATCCTTCCATTTACTTCTTATTATTTTCTGATTCCAACAAATCATATATTGTTTTTTCACTTTTTCGCACTTTAGATAATCTTTTATATTCATGAAGACTTTTTTCCAACACTGATATATCAGAAAAATACTCCTTGACAAATGAAACACTTTTGACGTTTTTCATTTTTAAAATAGATTTGCAATATTCACTTGGCGACATACCCTTTTTCTTCTCAAACTCCTGATATTTTCCTTCATTACAAATTATCAACATTTCAATTTCTGGTGCTGTAATTACATTCACAACCTCTACTTTATGCTGATATGCTTTACTTATTTTAAAATTTTCTCTTCTTGAATCAAGTATTCTATATACTGTTATCTTACCTGAAAAATCCTTTTTCAAATATCGCGTTTCAAAATCCTTTCCTTTTCTTGTCTTAAGAATTTCACCCTCAAGTAAATCATCTCTTGAAAAAATCAGTTTATTTTGATCCAATAACAAATCCAATATTGCAGTTTCAGCTCCTCCTTCACAAATACAGGCAGTATACTTAGTCATTCTCTTCTTCATCCTCCTCTATTTTTACACTAGAAAGGACTTTCTTCAATGCCATATATGCCTCATATACTGGTACAGTACCTTCTAAATATCCGCTTTCATATGCTTCGCTCTTCTTAATATCGTTGCGTTTCAAAATAAGTGAAAGATTTTCAGCATAAATTCCTCCTCGGTTTCTGACAATGTAAATACAATCATTTCTTTCATACTCATCCAGTAGCTCTGAATAATGAGTAGAATAAATTAGAGTAGCACCATTTTTATTTACATTTGGATTCATAAAAAATCGAACTAATGTAGTTACAATTTCTTCATTAAAATGATTTTCAAGTTCATCAACAATTAAGTATCCACCTTCCACAAAACAAAGAAGTGCACTCATAAAAACATTTATTCCCTTAATAGTACCTGATGAAAGATATTTTTCTATCTCACTCGGCCTATTGAGTATGATTTCTTCTGACCCATAAAATTTCAAACGAATATCAGGAGATTTTTTTTCTACATTACATTTAAAATACTCAATACTAGGATCTAAAAAAGTTAACAATTCTTTCGGAAACCTTCCAAGAATATTTAACATATTATGATTTGTCCACATTAACATGTCTCTTACCGGAAAATTGGATTGTTTTTCTTTATTTATCGCAATCATCACACTTACATCATTTAACAAAAATTGTTCTTTTTCATTTCTTTCAATTCTTATATTCGTGTCATTAAAATCAAATATATTTTTTTTTGTTTTTACTCTATTAGCATCTTTTTCCCAAAGTCTTTCTTCCGTAATAATTAATTTTTCTTCATTGTCAACCTGGTTTATTTTTTTTGCTATAATTGTTTCAAGCTTATAAATATTATTATCATTATAAAAAAAGCTAATGAATTTAACCTTTTCGCCTTCTGATAAATCATTTAAAATCTCTTTAGATTTAATATTATTCAATGCTTCATTATTAAGCAAATTTATAACAAAAGAAATTGCTTTCAATATCGTTGTTTTTCCAGAAGCATTCAGACCTATAAATGAAATTGTCTGATTTGTATAAATGCTAGTTTTACTGTTAGAAAAGACATTAAACAGTTTTTCTTTATCATCCTCTGCCACTCTCTGTTTAGTAATAAAATCAATATCTATATCTCCTTTAAAACGTGGCATATTCTGTATAAATATTTTTAACAGTCTCATTTTTTCACCCTCTTATTCTCGGTATATTTGTTATTACATTTAACATTATGCCATAATATCAAAA
>USJU01000113.1 GCA_900555085.1 uncultured Clostridium sp. | reverse complement strand
AATAATTAATCCAATAAAAAAACACGAAAAAATAACACTAAAAAAACCTAAAGAATTATATTTAACAAAAAAAGTATATATTTCTTTTCCAGAAGCAAAACCTGCACCAATTAAAGTTCCAATTATAATGGAAATTATTTTAATATTATTTTTAAACATAAATAACCCCCTAACAAAAAATATGCTAGGGGTAAATTAATTAATACTATTTTTTTCTTTTTCTAATAAATGCAATTATTATACCAATTAATATTATTAAAATTGGAATTATAAATATAATTGCTAAAACAATATTATTTTGTTTTTCTGTTGCAGTGTATGTTACTGTATTTGTATTTTTTCTAATTGTAATAGAAGAATCTTTTTCTGTTAAATATGCAACTGTATTTAATAATAAGTCTTTATTACTATAAATTGTAAAAGGCACTACTGTTTGATTTCCTATTGTTGCTGTATCTTGAGCGAATTTACTATTTGAGTAAATTATTAATTTAGAAGTTTTGTCATCATCTATTTTCTTTGAAAGTTCAGCACCTAAAGTAAATGGACCTTTTGTGTTTGAATCACTTGAAAGATAAGATGTATCGTTAGATTCAATTATTTTAGTAGATTTTACATTTAAACTATCTAATTTATCGTCATCTGCTAAATCTAGTTTTGAACTATTTACAAACATTAATAAACCATCTGTTATTAGGTGTTCAGTAATTTTGTGGTAAGACATATTTGGAATTATATATCTTGTATCTCCTGAAGCTGTTTTTGAAGTATCGCTTTCTTTTACTGTATCTGTAGAAACCGAAACACCATATAAATCTAAAATACTTTTTAAATTTACAAAGTCATCAGAAAATCCATCCATTAAGCATAAAATATTTCCACCATTATTTATATAATTTACTATTTTATTTTTTTCTAGTTCAGAATAATCAGAAGTTGGAGTTGTTAAAATTAAACAATCACATTTTTCTGGAAACTCTGATGTAATTAAATCTAATGTATTTACATCATTTATTTCATTTTGTAAAAATACATTAAAAGTAGAAAGTTTAGAAATTGCTTCAGAATGACCTGTTAAGAAATATACTTGAGGTTTTTCATCTGTAATAATATTTAGAATTGCACTTGTTAATGTTTGTTCTGTTGTATCTATTTGCTCATAAGAAGAATAATCATATGTATAAAAATCTGAGCTTGTTAATATTTTACTTTTTTCATCACAGGCAACTACAACACCTTGGTTACCATCTTCAACTTCATACTTTGTATATAAGTCTGCATTTTTTTCTGCATCTGCTACAGTTACCTTTATATTTTTATTCTCTCTTGTATATTGTTTTGCAAGTTCTACTGAACTATCATCATTTTCATATCCGAAGAAATAAATATTTATTTCTTTATTAATGTCTTTTATTTTTTCTTTACTTTCATCTGTTAAAGAATATAATTTATTTTCTGTTAAATCAATTGTTTTTAAATCTAATTTTTGAATACCATAATTAATACCAATAAACAATGCAACCATAATTGCTATTAATGCAAAAGTTTTACTTGTATTAATAAGCCATTTGTTTTTAATTATTTCAATAAACTTTTTCATACTATCTCCTTCCTTATTTAACACTTTTTCTTCTTTGTAAAACAATAATTGTTAATGCCACAAATAATAAGATAAAACTTACAAATGTAACAATTTCGCTTAAATCAATTTGACCAGAAGGAAATTTGTCAAACATATTAATTAAAGATAAAGATGAAAATATCTCATTAATTTCTGGTAAAAACCAAGTTAAAATAAAGAAACCAATTGTTAAAATAGCTGCAATAACTTGATTTTCTGTTATACTTGAAGCAAACATACCAAAAGAAATATAAGCTGCACCAAGTAGTAAAAAACCGCCCAAAGTTACAATTGCAGAAACAAAGTCTGGTGAGCCAAAATACATAAGTATAAAATAGTATATAAATGTTAAAAGTTCTGTAATTAAAAGTACACAAAGTGCTGCTAAAAATTTACCAAAAACAATAGATGTAATTCCACGAGGTGATGTAAATAAAAGTTGGTCTGTTCCTTCTTTTTTCTCTTCAGAAAACATTCTCATTGTAAGAATAGGTGTAATAAAAGTTAAAATTGTAGCTAAAGAATAAAACATAGATTCAAATTTAGACATTCCATAAGAAAGTATATCTAAATAAAAAAATACGCTTGTCATTAATAAAAATAAGCCAATAAAAACATAACCAATAGGTGATAGAAAATAGCTTTTCAATTCTTTTTTTAATACTGCAAACATTATTTATTACCTCCTTTATCTTCTATTAAATCTATAAATGCATCTTCCAAAGTTGTTTCAGATTTTTTAAGTTCAAATATTGTAATTCCTTCTTTAGCAAATTTTTCAAAAACAATTTTACAATATCAGAGAGAACTAAGATTGTTTCAATCGGTAACATAACTTCAAAGTCACTACTAAAGCA
>USJU01000112.1 GCA_900555085.1 uncultured Clostridium sp. | reverse complement strand
TAAAAACAGTTGATGGTGTTTTATTATTAGTAGATGCTTTTGAAGGACCAATGCCACAAACAAGAGAAGTTCTAAAAAAATCATTAGCATTAAACTTAAAACCAATAGTTGTAATAAACAAAATAGATAGACCAGGTTCAGAACCATTAAAAGTTGTAGATAAAGTTTTAGACTTATTTATAGAATTAGATGCAAACGAAGAACAATTAGAATTTCCAGTTATATATGCATCAGCTAAAAATGGAATTGCAAAAATGAACTTAGAAGATGAAACAGATAATGTTAACTGTATTTTTGAAACAATAATTAATGAAATTAATGCGCCAAAATGTGATGAAAAAGGACCAGCACAAATGTTAGTATCTAACATAGATTATGACGATTATGTTGGAAGAATTGCAGTAGGTAGAGTAGAACGTGGAATTATGAAAGTAGGAATGCCAGTTGCAATATGTGGAAAAGAAGATAAAATAACACAAGGAAGAATTTCTAAAGTATATACACATATGGGATTAAATAAAGTAGAAGTTGAAGAAGGAAAAGCCGGAGACATAATAGAAATTGCAGGAATACCAGAAATCAACATAGGAGATACAATATGTGACTTAAACAATCCAGAAAAAATACCATTTGTAGATATAGACGAACCAACAGTTTCAATGACATTTAGTGTAAACAATGGACCACTTGCAGGAAGAGAAGGAAAATTCATTACATCAAGACACATTAGAGATAGATTATATAAAGAACTTGAAAGAAATGTAAGTTTACGTGTAAAAGATACAGATTCAGCAGATTCTTTCGAAGTATCTGGTAGAGGCGAATTACACTTATCAGTATTAATAGAAACAATGAGAAGAGAAGGGTTTGAACTTTTAGTATCTCGCCCAAAAGTTATTATAAAAGAAATTGATGGTGTAAAATGTGAACCGATAGAAAACTTAGTTGTAAACGTTCCAGACGATTGCATAGGAAACGTAATAGAAAAACTAGGAATGAGAAAAGCAGAAATGAAAAGCATGGAACCAGCAGAAGAAGGACATACAAAAATAGAATTTAGAATACCAGCAAGAGGACTAATTGGTTATAGAACAGAATTCTTAACAGATACAAAAGGTGAAGGAACAATGAACCACATATTTGATTGTTATGAACCATTCAAAGGTGACGTTGTAGCTCGTGTTAGAGGAACAATAGTTGCATTCGAAAGTGGGAAATCTGTAACATATGGTTTATATAATGCTCAAGACAAAGGAGAATTATTTATAGGACCTGGAGTAGAAGTATATGAAGGAATGATAGTTGGACTAAATTCAAGAGGAGAAGACTTAGCAATAAATGTATGTAAAGAAAAACATTTAACAAATACAAGAGCTTCTGGTTCAGATGATGCACTACGTTTAGTACCACCAATTCAAATGTCATTAGAAAAAGCAATAGAATTTATACAAGATGATGAACTTGTAGAAGTAACACCAAAAAATATTCGTCTAAGAAAGAAAATATTAAATTCAAAAGAAAGAGAAAGAGCAGCTAGAAATAGTGCAAAATAAAAAAAGGCGACCAATTTTGGTCGCCTTTTTAGGCAAATGAAAATTTAGTTTAAGAAGCCCGGACTAAAAAAATATTTTTATTTCCATTTTTTAATGGAAATAAAGCTAAAGATTCGTTATGAAGTTTATATTCATCTAACGATGAAATTTTTTCGCCATCTTGTATTATTTCAAAATGATCAAACCAATCAATAAGCAAAGATTCAGACAATTCAGGATAATCAAAAAAAACTTCTAAATTATCCTGAGTCATTATAAATTCAACATTTTTAAATGAATTTAAATGACCGCTTTTCGTGTTAAAATTTTGTAAACTAAATTTTCATCTAAAAAAGAAAAATCTAAATTGCTCATAATTTACCTCCTAAAGTGTGTGCATTTGCAGTAACATATTTATTATACCACTATTTTATGTAAAATTCAAATTGAAAGGAAATTATAAAATGAATGAAGAAAAATTAAAAATAATAAAAGAAAAAGCTCTAGAAAATCATATTCCGATTATAATGGATGATACCTTAGAAGTTATAGATACATATTTAAAAAAAATGAAATCAAAAAGAATATTAGAAATTGGTACAGCTGTTGGATATTCTGCAATATGTTTTTCAAAATATTTAGCAGAAGATGGAATAATAGATACTATTGAAAGAGATGAAGAAAGAATTGCCGATGCAAAACGAAACATAAAAGAAATGGATTTAAATAATAAAATAAATATATATGAAGGCGATGCAGTAGAAATATTGCCAAATTTAAATAATAAATATGATATGGTGTTTATAGATGCTGCAAAGGGAAAATATACATTTTTCTTAGAGCAATCATTAAGAATGTTAAATAAAAAAGGGATAATATTTGCAGACAATATTTTATATAAAGGTTATGTTTTAAGTGATTATAATAAACACAAACAACGTACAGCAGTAAGAAATTTA
>USJU01000111.1 GCA_900555085.1 uncultured Clostridium sp. | reverse complement strand
AATTTATAATTTACATCCATATTTTTATGAGTCATTTCATTTATACTTATTATAATAAATATTTGATAATACTTAAACCTACATATATTGTAAAAATAAAATGTAGGTTTAGAAAATATGCGTTAATTTCCTTAAAATGACATTTTTTTATCTTATTTGATAAAATCTTCATATAACATAAAAACGCTGTAATATTGCAATATACAGCGTTTTACGATATATACATTAATTAGAAGATAAATCATATATTTGATAATAAATCATCCATACGATTTTTTAAAATTTCCAATCTAACCTTGACGTCATAGTCTGTTTTTATAATATTTTTATTGTTTTTTAGTATATCAAAATTAGTTTCTAACATGGCAAGTGCCTGTTCAGCCTTTGCTATCGAATTAATCCTTTTAAGTTCAGCATCTGAAATCTGAGTTTGTCGCTGCTCTTTTTCTTTTTGCTGTTGTTTCATTTTTTCAATGTTAGTTTCTAATTTTGCCTTTTCACGTTCAGCTTTATTCTTGGCTTCAGTAATATATTTTATTTCATCTTCAAGGTCTTCTTTTGTTTTTGTTGGAAGAGGATTTTTTTCAAGCTGCTGTATACGTTCCTCAAGGTGTTTTACAGTTTCTTCCTGAACTTTAATCTGGTTAGCCGCTTCTTCTAGTTCTTTTTTGTATTTTTTAGCTTCTTCTGAACGTTCTTCTGAAATTTTCTTTATTGACTGGTATTCAGCATTGTCAATATTTCCGTTTTTCTTGAGAATTTCAAGGATACTTTTTTGTGCATCTTCATCAAGACGACCAAATTTATCAGCTTGGTTTAAATCGATTCCATTGGCGTTAAGCAGTTCACTTAATTCAGGAATAAGTTTTTCTGCTGTTGTGTACTTTCTTGCTTGTCTCTCAGAAATATTAAGTTGTTTTGCTATTTCAGCATTAATATTTTTGATTTCACCTTTTAATTTTTTGGCTTCATATAACTCTTTTAAACGTGATACTTCCCAACGTTTTACCTCCATTGATGTTTCTCTTACATCATGATTGGCGGAAATAAGCATAATTTCTTCGTCTATCTCTGAAATATTGGATTTTTCAATTTTGCATGGTATTCCGGTTGGGAATAATGTATTATATTCTTTATCAGTCATCTTGCAGATTGCATGATAACGTCTTTCTCCTGAAACAAGACGGTAATTATCATTATCAGCATCATATATTACTGAAAGATTGTGGCGTAGACCGTTAATTAAAATACTTTCCATGAGAGCATCAATACCGTCCTGGCTGTATTTTTCATTTTTTGGATTAGAAATTATCTTCTCTTTTGGAATGTATTGAAAGTTATATTCAGTTTTTGCCTGCATTTCCTTGAGCTTTTCACCACCCATATTATTAAGAACGCCTGTTTTTGTCATGCCGGCAGCAAAATTCTTCTTAGCCATTACTTTTCTCCTTTCAGATATTTCGCAAGTTCTCTAAAATGTTTATTGTCCATTAATCCGAGGTAGTTGACAAGTTCAATATAATCCTGTGCAGCACTACACCGCTTGTCATATGTGAGTAATGGTTCAAATGTTGTGTTAGATTCGCTTACAGCAATACAATTACGTATAGAGACCGGAAGGAATCTTTCACCAAACATGTTTTCATAACTTTCAAACATCTGTTTAAATAAAGTTGTTCTGCCAGCAACTCTTGTCATAAAAATACCGGCAAATTCGATTGAAAGTGAATATTTTGTATTAAGAGTTTCTATTGTATCGAGCAAAGACATAAGTCCATCATATGAGAAGTTGTCTACGCAAATCGGAGTTATTATCTTATCACTTGCACATATTGCACAGCTTGTAAGGTATGATTTAAATGGTGAGTTATCTATAATTATGTAGTCAAATTTCTTTTTTAGGAAACTTAAATTATGTTTTAAATATAATTCAACATTAACTTCTTTGCTTTTATCATATATTTTGTATATTAAAGTGTTGAGCTCTCTTGATGCAGACAATATTGAAATATTTTTGTAATCTGTTTCACTGATGAATTCCAGTACAGATGATTCTCTTAACTGCTTTTCGCAGAACAAATGTTCATAATTAATATTGCTGTTATCTTCATCTTTTCCAAACATCTTAGTTGTGTTCATCTGTGGGTCAAGGTCAATAAGAAGCACCTGGTAACCAGATATTGCAAGAATTTGTGCAATAGTGATTGCAGATGTTGACTTACCAACACCACCCTTCTCGTTTATTAAACTTATTACTTCTGACATTTTTGTACTTCCTTTTTTATCTTTTTTCGGAACTGAGTTCAAAAAATTATTTATAATCTTATTATACATGCTATTCTCCTAAAATCAAGTGATATTGTGTGATTTTAATGTAAAAAGAAGTTGTTTTTATTAAGAAGCCATATATTTTATATTATGCAATAATATTATAGTTATGACCATATTTAAAAATGATTTATTGTATAATAAATATTTGTATAAATTATTATATTTGAATTATTATATTTGAATTTTAGCATCTAAATTTCATTGCCTAGATTCTCGAATTTGAATTTGA
>USJU01000110.1 GCA_900555085.1 uncultured Clostridium sp. | reverse complement strand
ATGGTGGAAATATTGGTGTCGTTATTTTTGCGGCTATTTTTATTTATATTATCATTTTATTAATAAAAATAAATATTTTTATTTAAAAAGATTGAATTATTTTTCTATAAGATTATATGAATCTTCAATTAATTGCAATATTTGTTCATTTGAGCCATTCCATCTATTTCCGCCAATAACTTCTCCAGTTGTGGCATCAATATAGTAAATATATCTTCCTTGATAATTTTCCTTATAATAATCATAATAAATTGTTACTTCCCAAACTTTTCTTACACGATTATCAACTTTATAAAATTCAGTATCTTCTTTTATTTTATATAGTCCATTTTCTTCAGTTTGATAATTAAGTGTTCCTTTATCATAATTTTCTATATCTTTTTCTCTGTATATAACATCTGCATTCATTTTATCAATACCAATTTTTGCTTCAGTAGATGCTATACTATGTCTTGTTTCAATTTTCTTATCTTTTTCTGTTGCAATTTTTATTGCTTCTTCTTTTGTAATAGTTTGTTCATTATTTTCATATTTTGAGTTTTCTATATTTAAACTATATAGTCCATTAATTGTTGGTATCCATCCAATTGATATTTTTTCGTACTGATTATATAAGTCTCCATACTTTTTATAAAAATCTGCATACCAAATATATGAAGTCTTCTCATCTTCCATATTCCCTTTAAGTGATACTAACTCATATTCATTATTGTTATTTTCTGGATTATATTTTGCTAATAACTCTTTAGCCGTTTTTCTTGCTTCTTCTCTTGTAATTCCATAATTATATGGAATGCTATAATTAAATGAGGGAATATTTAAACTTTGAAAATTCCCTTTACAATCCATAATCATTGTTCCTTTTGTGAACCCTATATCCCATATAACATCATTTCCTTGCAAACTTTTCTTTAATCCTAGTTCACTTATTTCATCATCTAGTCCTATTTTTCTTAAATATTCTTCTGCTTTTTTTCTTGCTTCTTCTTCACTAATTGCATTTTCCTTATCTTTTTCTGTAATTTCATTAGAAATTTTATACGTTTCTGGTTGTTTCCATATTTTATCATAAATAGCAGTTCCCGTTGCATATACAATTCCAGTTCCTATTCCTAATGTTATAATTGCTATTGCAACATATTTTGAAATTTTATTTATTTTAGGCATTTTTTCTCTCTCCTTTGTAAATTCAGATACAGCTATTTTCATTTGTGATTTTTTTATAATGTTCTCTATTATTTTATCTTCTTTCATAACCATACCCCCTTTTTTCTAATTCTTTTTTTAATTTTTTTCGTATTCTTGATAATCTTGATTTTACTTTAATTTGTGATATTTTTAATAATCCTGATATATCTTTTATTGATTTTGAATGATAATAATAGTATGTAAAGATATTTTTATCTTCTTCTTTCATTTTTGTTAGTTCGTTTGTTAATATATTTATTTTTTCATTTTCTTCTATCTTAATATGTATATCACTATTTTTTCCATATAAGAAATTTTCATATTCTTCAATATTTTCATCATTATTTTTAACATCGCTTTTTCTTTTTAATATCAATTTTTTAGTTATTCCTGCTATATATGGTGTAATTTCCTTATTGATATCTAATTTTTCTTTGTTTTTCCATATTACAAGAAATACATCAGATGCTATTTCCTCTATATCTTCATTACTAAATAAATATCCACTATTTTTTATTATCATAAATATATATCCGTGCAAAATCATTCATTATTTTTTCCATATCAATTTTTCCGTTAATAATATATTCTTCTATTTTCTTATTTTTCATTTTGCTTTAGAGCTCCTTCTTAGATATCTATTTATATATTACCATTTTTAAAAAAAAGGTAACATATTTTTATAATTATTTTTCAATTTATCTAGTTCTTTTTTCTCTTTTACTTTTTTGCTCCTTTATAAGATATCTTACACTTTTATTTTATTATATTTTTGCAACAAAAATAAAAAACTAGACTTTTACTTTTTAAGTAATTGCCTAATTTTTTAATTACATCTCAATTATAACTTGTAATTTGTTTGTTAAATCATTAAAATATACTTTATATCATTTTTTTTAAAACCAAATTTCTTATATAATTTTATTGCTGGAGGGTTAGAAGCATCAAGTTCTATTTTTTTGCAGTTAATCTCCTTAATAAATGCTAAAATCATTTTCATTAATTCATTTTGAATTCCATTTTGTCTATAATCTTCATCAGTATATACACTTGTTATATATGCTTTTGTATCAGGTAGCATTTGATGAATAATCACACCGTTACAAGCAACAGTTTTATTATTATCTTTATCTATTGCTATAAAAAAATGCATTGTTTTATTTAGTTCTTGCTCTAATACATTTTTTATGTTTTCTCTTTTTTCGTTTTCATTTTTCATTATTACGCCATCTCTATTATAAAAAAATAACATTTGCTTTATTTTTAAATCCACTAAATTATCTATATCATTTATATTTGCTTTTTTATATATTAAATTCATTTTTATAATCTCCTCTCAAATTTAATAACAAATTACTATTTGAATTATTTTATGTAAATTTTTTTGGGTA
>USJU01000109.1 GCA_900555085.1 uncultured Clostridium sp. | reverse complement strand
GGGAGCTCTATTAAAGTTACCCTTTTTTACCACCGATATGAAAAAGAAATTTTTTGCTAATTTATGGTTGACTTTTCATAGCTGGTCTCCATGAAGCACTATATGTACCAACTGTATTATAACAAATGATCCATGTATATAAAACTTTGTATAGCTATACTTATTGGATCAATTTCTATATTCAGCTCGCTCCGATGGAAAAAGTTTTTCTAACACATCCTTAATAAGCAGCGGATTCTAAACATGAATTACTATTTGTAACATTCCAAACCCATGCATCATATGTTCTATAAATATCTGTATTATTATGGTCCATTTCCTTTTAATATTATTGCTACTATATAAAGAAAAGATTGTCGCACGCTAACGACAATCTTTTCTTTATTTTTTCGTAGATATAACTTCATATTTGATTTTTCCAAACATAACAACACATGCACTTATAATTATTCCTATTGTTATCCATTTAGCAAATTCCACCGTTTCTTTTATTTGAAGCAAAAAGGAAACAATTATAATTTCTAGACTAATAACTGTAAAAGTATATTTTTTAAATTTGCTTTTTTCCAGTATTGTTAACCGTCTGTTTGGGTTATCAACGGGTGCAAATATCAAAAGTATAAAAGCAGAAATCATTGTGGCTATAGTTAGAACAAATAGGTTATCACACTTGTTTCCAAACCATAAAACCATAATTAAGACAATATTAGAAATAAAGAAACATCCTAATCGTGTATTGGAATGTATACCTCCTGCACATTTTCTAATAGATAAATATGTGCCTATGAAAAAGAAAAATTCAAGTGTACGTCCTAGATAAGCAGCTATTAATATATAAAAGATATAATGGCATATTTTTATAAAAAAGCATTCCAAACCAAATCTGTACATATCTATATCTTCAAAATCAATTAAGGAGTGTTTGATAAGATTTCCAATAATACACTCTTCTATCTGTTTATGAGACATACTTATTTTTCATTTTTCTTTTTAGGAAATTCCGGTTGATATGCTAACAAAAAGCACGCTGATTCTTCTTGCTTTTTTATCTCACTTTTTACTATTTTTTGAATCACCTGAAAAGTCCATCTGTTAATATTCTTCATCTCTCCACCTCCAGTTTTTATTAATTATAAGAACTATTACCAATAAAAACAATATGTATGCCCTAATATATGGATTTTAGGCTCAACGTATATTGTTTCATATAGTTTCTTATGATATTATGTGTTATAATCATAAAACATTGATTATTTAATTATGCAGTGGAGAAAACTATGTTTAATATTGCAATATGTGATGATGAAATTGAATCACAAACACAAATTCAGAGTTATATTAATACCTATTCAAACAAAAGGGGAATTCCTATACATATTGGGATATTCTCTTCTGGCAGAGATCTTTTTAAGTCAAATGAATGTTATGATTTGTATCTTCTTGATATTATGCTTGCCACTGAAAATGGTTTAGAAATAAGTAAGGTCATTCGTCAAAAGAATCCATTAGCATTTATTATTTTTATTACAAATTTTAGACAGTATAGGGAAATTGCACATAATATTATACACTCGTTTGCTTACCTTTGTAAACCAATTAATAAAGATGACCTATTCTTTCAAATAGATGAAGTATATTCATATAAAGAGCAAAAGAGTTCAAAACCCAATTTACGATTTTTTACATATGAGAATGGTTTGATTGAATTAAATACTGATGAAATTTATTATTTTGAATATGTTAAAAAACGACATATAAAAATATCATGTAAAAATAATATCTTCCATTTTAATCAAAAAATCAATTCTTTTTCTGATAAAATGCTTGAATATGATTTTTTTATGCCACATCAAAGTTTCATTGTTAATTTAAAATACGTTAAAGATGTTAAGAATTATGAATTATTAATGGTGAATGGGGATAGGATTCCTTTATCTCAAAAAAGAGCTGTTTTATTCAAGGATGCATTGAACATTTACTTAAAGAAAATGCTCATTCATTAGAGGAGTACATACAATGGATTTTATTATATACTATTTTGTTTCTATAGTGAATTGCTATATCTCTGTTTTAATAATTTTCGACTATTTCAAAACCAACTTTTCATTATCATATGAAAAGCAATTAATATACAGCTTTTCTAGTATATTAATTGCTTTAATTATAGGCAGTATAAATCTGCTTGAAATACCGATACTAAATTTTTCAAGTTGGATTTTTTTATTGTCTATATGTATTTGCATTCTTTTTTATGATGCATGGAATGGAAAGAAACAATTACTTTATAACCTATATTTTTTATTATTTGCATTAACTTTTATTGAAACAATCAGCACTTCCTTGTACGAATTATTTGTGCTAGCAATAGTCAACATTGATGTTCCTAACTTAACACATACCGTTATTAAAATGGCTATTTCCAAAACAGCTATAATATTTATATACCAACTAACAAAGGCAAAATGGTTAACTCGAAAGAAGAGTGACTATATTCCCAAGAATCAGATGATACTATATATACTATTAACTCTATGTAGTATCATTAATATGTGTTTAAATGCTAAAATCAGCTATTTTAATTACAATGTTCATGATCAGGTATTG
>USJU01000108.1 GCA_900555085.1 uncultured Clostridium sp. | reverse complement strand
TCGGCGTCCTTAGGGCGACCCGAGAAAATAATTTAATATTAATTATTATTATATGAAAATTAAAGATGAAAATCTTTTATCTTATCAATTAAATTAGAAAGGATGTAATAAATTTGAATAAAAAAGGAAACAAAAAAAACAACTCCAAATGGTATATAGCAGGAATTATACTACTAATACTAGCAATAATAGTATCAATAGCAATATACTTCTATATGAACAAAAACAAAGATAAAGAAAACACACTAGCCTATACAGACTTAATAAAACAAGTTGAAGCAGGAAATATAGAAAAAATAGAAATGACAGTAGGAAGTACATCTCTAAAAGTAAAAATAAAAAATGAAGATGAAGAAAAAAAGGCAATAGTTCCAAATACACAAACTTTTATGGAATTAATACAATCAAAAGTACAAGAAGGAAACGAAATTGAATTAATACAAAATAAAGTAAATCCATTAGTATCTATATCTCAAAACTTATTTTCAATACTTCCAACATTAATAATGATTGCATTAATAATACTTTTATTTCAAATGCAAGGTCTAGGAGATAAAGGAAAAGTATACGATGCAGAAGAAAAGAACACAAAAACAAAATTTGATGATGTAGCAGGTTTAGACGAAGAAAAACATGAATTAGTTGAAATTGTAGACTTCTTAAAAAAACCAGAAGAGTTTCATAAAATGGGAGCAAAAGTTCCAAGAGGAGTTTTACTTTGTGGAAAACCAGGAACAGGAAAAACATTAATAGCAAAGGCAATAGCTGGAGAAGCGAATGTACCATTTATATCAATGAGTGGATCAGAATTTATAGAAATGTTTGCAGGACTAGGAGCTTCAAGAGTTAGAAAATTATTTGAAAAAGCAAGAAAAATGTCTCCATGTATAATATTTATAGATGAAATAGATGCAATAGGAGCGAGAAGAACAAGCAACAGTGGTGCAGAATCTGAAAATAATCAAACGCTAAATCAATTACTAGTAGAAATGGATGGATTTGAAAGTGAAGAAAACATTATAGTTTTGGCTGCTACAAATAGACCAGAAATGTTAGATAAAGCTTTATTACGTCCAGGAAGATTTGATAGACAAATAATGATAGCAGCCCCAGACCAAAGAGGAAGAGAAGAAATATTAAAAATTCATAGTAAAGACAAAAAATTTGCAGAAGATGTATCTTTGAAAACAATATCAGAAGATACAGCAGGATTTACAGGGGCAGAGCTTGCAAATGTCTTAAACGAAGCAGCAATAATAGCAACAATAAAAAAACATAAAGCAATAACAAATCAAGACTTAGATGATGCAGTAAAAAAAGTCACAGTAGGGCTAGAAAAGCATAGTAGAATAATATCAGATAAAGATAAAAAATTAACAGCATTCCATGAAGCAGGACATGCAATAGTTAGTAGATACTTAGAAACACAAAATGATATAAAAGAAGTATCTATAATACCAAGAGGTGTTGCAGGTGGATATACAATGTACAAAACAAATGAAGATAAATATTATATTTCAAAAACAGAAATGGAAGAAAAAATGATATCTCTATTAGGAGGAAGAGCAGCAGAAAAAATAGCTTTAGATGATATATCAACAGGTGCAAGTAATGACTTAGAAGTAGCTACAAAAATTGCAAAAGATATGGTAACAGTATATGGAATGAGCGAAAATCTAGGGCCAGTATCTTTAAAAACAGATGATCCAAACGAACTATTAATATACGGAGAAAAAATTGAAGACGTAATAGGTGCAGAGGTAAAAATACTAATGGACACAGCATACAACGATGCACAAAAAATACTACTTGCACATATGGACGAGCTAAATGCAGTAGCACAAAAATTATTAGAAAAAGAAGTAATATCAGGAAGAGAATTTTACGAAATAGTAGGATAAAAAATAAGTCGCACAAAAGTGTGACTTATTTTTTATAATTCAAAAAAATTTGTTTCTTATTTAAATAATCCAAAATTCCATTATTATTTTTAAAATTAAAAATTAATTTATAACTACATAATTGTTGTGTTTTAAATCCAAATTTCTTATTAATATCATTTATTCCATACTTACCATCACCTATAATTGGTAGTCCTATATGAGCTAAATGTGCACGTATTTGGTGTGTTTTACCTGTTTCTATGTTTACATCTAAAATACAAGTTTTGTTATCTTTGTTTACTTTCAAAACAGTATAATTTGTTATTATTTTTTGATAACCTTTTTTAAAAGTGTCTGAAATATATACCAGAGATTTTTTATTGTCTTTAAATAGATAGCTTTCTAATCTATCTTGTTTTTTGGAAGGAACACCATAACAATATGCAATATAATGCTTTTCAATTTCTTTATTTTTAAATTTATCAAAAAGTATATTTAAAGATTCGTTATTTTTTGCAAACAAGATTAAACCATAAGTATTTCTATCTAACCTATGGCAAGGCATAGCAGTTTTACATATTTGCTTTTGAACAAAAGCAGTAAGTGAATTTTCTCCTGTAACTTCAATACCAGAAGGCTTATTTATAACTAAAATATTATCATCTTCATAAACAATTTCAAGTTTTAATTCTAAAAAGTTATCTAAAATATATATTTTAACAATATCGTTTTCAAATACATTTTGAATATAATTAATACGTTTGCCATTTATTTGAATATCTTTTTTTCTTAGAGCTTTATATAAAACACCTTTTGTCAATGCTGGAAAATTACCATATAAAAATTCATCTATTTTTTTATTATTATATTTTTTATTTACTATTAGTTCTTTCATGTTTTTTATTATAATTTATTTTTTTATAGAAATCAATGGAAATGTTTTTAATTTTATTGTATAA
>USJU01000107.1 GCA_900555085.1 uncultured Clostridium sp. | reverse complement strand
TATAATATAATTTATATAAGGAGCGACCATTGGTCGCTTTATTTAATATAATAAGAAATTTTTATTTTTTATAAAAAAACTATATTTTTATTGACTTTTTATAAAAAACAACGTATAATATACCAAGAAACCAAAATGGTATACTTGTAAAAATGGGGTAATAAAATGAAAAAGGAAGATATTCTTAAAGCAGCAAAAGAGTTATTTTCTGTATATGGTTATAAAAAAGTTAGCATGAATGAAATTGCAGAAAAGGCAAATGTAACTAAGAAAACCATATATTCATATTTTAAGGACAAAGAAGATTTGTTTAAACAAATTCTTTCAAATGAGATGGAAAATATGAAAACTATAATAGAGAAGAACGAAAAAAAAGATATTCCATATTTTGAAAGAATTCATTATGCAATATATGAGCTTACCAAATACAAAAATGAAAATAAATTTTTGCTTAGAGTTGTAAAAGACTCCGAGATAATAAATAACATACATGCAAAAGAGAGTTTAAAAATATTTGATAATACAGTAATTGAATATATAAAAGAAAAACTAAAGAATGCTATAGAAAATAAACAAATAAAAAAATGTAATGTAGATATTGCAGCATTTGTAATTTATAAAGTATATATAGCATTAATGTACGAATGGAGTGACGAAAACAAGCCACTAAATGAACAAGAAGTTGCAGATAATATAACAGCAATTTTAAAAACAGGAATTTTCATGTAAGAAAATATTAATTTTATCTATAAGGTGTAGGGGTCGGCGTCCTTAGGGCGACCCGAAAAAAATGAAAATCTTATATACGTCAAATAAATAATTTAGGCATGGTTACATTGCCAAAATGATAGGAGAGGGTAAAATGAAAGATGAACTTCAAAAAGCAAAATCAAGCAAAATTTTAAGAACAATAATTATTGCCGTAGTAATAATTATCCCATTATTATACAGCTTTTTCTATTTAAAAGCATTTTGGGATCCATATGGAAACTTACAAAATGTTAAAGTAGGTGTAGTTAATTTAGATAAAGGTGTAGATGGAGAAAACTTAGGAGAAGAACTACAAAATAAATTATTAGATAAAGACACAATGGATTTTCAAAAAGTAAATGAAGAAGATGCATATACATCACTTGCAAATCAAGAATATTATGCATTAATAACAATTCCAAAAGACTTTACAGAAAATTTAAACAATGCAGAAAATGCAGATAGAAAAGTAACAACAATAACATACTCACCAAACAAAAAGAGTAATTACTTAGCATCTCAAATAATTAATTCAGCAGTAAAAACAATAGAAAAAGAAGTAAGAGCCGAAGTTAGTGAAAAAGTTGTTTCAACTTTAACAGACAAATTAAATGAAGTTCCAGATAAAATGCAAGAAATAAGCAATGGAGCTGGAAAGTTAACAGATGGAACACAAACTTTAGCAAATAGTTATAGTGAATTCGATAAAGGTGTAGATTCAGCATACACAGGAAGCCAAAGCTTAGAAGCAGGAATAGATGAATTAAATGCAGGAATAAACAAATTAGCAGATGGAACAGGAAGTGTAGATACATTAATATCTTCAGTAAATACACTTGCTACAAAATATAGCCAATTAGATAGTGGTTTGCAACAATATGTAGCAGGAGTAAATAGTAGCAATGAACAAGTAACATCAATGGTAACAGATTTACTTACTTATGCTCAAAAATCTCAAGCAAGAGAAGATGGAAGTCAATACTTACAAAGTGCCATAAAAAAGGCAAATGCATTAGCTCAAAGTAGCGCTAAAAACAAAGGAACAGCAAAAGATCCTGCAGTTGCAGGAGCCACATTAACGAGTGGTTCAAAACAAATAAATAGTGGAATACAAACTTTAAATACAAAAGCTACAGGACTAAAACAATTATCAGGTGGTGTAACACAATTACAACAAGGTGGAGTAAAACTAAAAGAAGGAAGCAATTCATTAACCACAGGATTACAAACATTAAGCTCAAGTTCAAAACAAGTTAAAGACGGAATTAATACATTAAACAGTGGAGCAAACGAACTAAAAACAGGTGTAGATGATGGAATAGCAGATACAAAAGAACAATTAACAAAATTAGACGGACTAGATGAATACACAGCAAACCCTGTAGAAGTTAAAGAAGAAGACTATGGAAATATAGATGCCTACGGTGTAGGATTTGCACCATACTTTATATCATTATCATTATGGGTAGGAGCATTAATGGCATTTGTTGTATTATATTATGACCAAGATAACAGATTTAAATTATTTGGAAAAAATGCAGAAAAGAAAATATTAAGAACATTAATGTATGGAGTATTAGCAATAGCACAAGGTGTAGCATTAGGATTCTTATTAAAACTAGGCTTAGGCTATGAAGTAACAAACGCATGGTTATACTATGGAACATGTATATTAATAGCAATATTATTCTTAAATATTATAGAATTCTTAATAGTAACATTTGGAGATATAGGAAAGCTATCAGCATTAATACTATTAGTATTACAACTAGCAGCAACAGGAGGAACATTCCCAGTAGAAACAATACCAGCAGGATTCCAAAAATTATATAATTTCTTACCAATGAGTTATACAATAAAATTATTAAAAGAATCACTAGTATGTATAGATTCAAGCTTATTAAAATCAAACTTAACAGTTTTACTAGTAATGACAGCAGTATTTATTGGTATAAATGCATTTAATGACATAGTAAGAAAAGGTGTAGAAATTAAAAATAAAGATAAAGAATAAAATAAAGAAACTGAGGTATAAATATACCTCAGTTTTTCTTTTTGGAGGCGACACCCGGATTCGAACCGGGGATCAGAGTTTTGCAGACTCGTG
>USJU01000106.1 GCA_900555085.1 uncultured Clostridium sp. | reverse complement strand
ATTTAGGATATAAAACTCAAGAAATAATTGTTGAAAAAAAACGAATTATAGTATATTATTTATTAATAAAAAAATAAGGGAGAATGTAATGAAAAATAAAAAATTAATAGTATCGTTTTTAATAGTTTTTATTGTTCAAATATTCTTAGGGAATATGAGTTTTGCACTAGAAAATAACATAGAAATTAGTGCACCATCTGCAATTTTAATAGAGAGTAAAACAGGTAGAATATTATATGAGAAAAATTCAGAGGAGAAAAGGTATCCTGCAAGTACAACTAAAATTATGACAGCTCTTTTAACCTTAGAAAATGTGGAAGATTTGCAATCTAAAGCTACAGTAAGTTATAATGCTGTGTTTTCAGTGCCTTCAGGATATTCTGTAGATACTCTAAAGGTAGGAGAGGAACTTTCAATAGAGGAACTTTTATATGCACTTTTGGTAAAATCTTCAAATGAAGCTGCAAATGTTTTAGCCGAATATGTTGCAGGAAATGTAGATAGTTTCGCTACAATGATGAATACAAGAGCTGCTGAGCTAGGATGCAAAAATACAAATTTTGTTAATCCAAACGGTATCCATAACGAAAATCATTATTCAACAGCATACGATTTATCATTAATTGCAAAAGAAGCTATGAAAAATGAAACATTTAGAAAAATAGTAAGTACAGTATCACATACACTTCCAAGTACAAATAAATATGAGCAAACAGATAGAAATTTAATTACAACAAATGATTTAATAAACAAGAAAAATAAAAACTATTATGAATATGCTATTGGAATAAAAACAGGTTATACAGCATATGCTAAAAATTGTTTAGTAGCAGGAGCAAACAAAGATGGTGTAGAGCTTATTTCAGTAGTACTTGGTACAGATAAAAAAGAAATAAATGGTTTAAGCAAAAGAGACACAGATACAAAGACATTATTTGAATATGTGTATAACAATTTTTCACAAAAGAAAGTATCAACAGCAAGAGAAACAATGGTAGGGCAAACAAAAATAAAAGGTGCAACAACTGAAACAAAAAACTTAGATTTAAATACAGATTCGGATATTAATATTTTAGTTACAAATGATAAAGAAAAAGATGAAATAAATGGTGAAATAAAACTAAATGAAGATATAAAAGCTCCTATAGCAAAAGGAGATACACTAGGTACTATAACATACAATTCAGATGGAATTGAATATACTGCAAATGTAATAGCAGCAAACGATGTTCAAAAAAGTAATTTAATTCTAAACATTTTAAGAATATTATTAGTTATAGTGTTATTATTATTAACATATTTATATTTAAAAAACAAGAGAAAACGTAAAATAAATAAAAAATATAAAAAAGCAAATTACGTATATAAATAAAAAAATGAACCAAACGGTTCATTTTTCTATTTATAATCTTTTCCTAAAGTAATTGTTAAATCTGCATCTACATTATCTTTTCCTGTTGTTGTTTTAGATTTTATATTAAGTAAGCTTTTTACTTTTGAAATTGTATCATCTTCTTGTTTTGTTCTATTAGTAATTGAAGATGTTTTTTGTGTTGTTGTATTTCCAACTTTAACTACATCAAATCCATTATTTTCTAAAGCTTTTAAAGCAGGTTCTAATTTTTCTGAATCTCCAGTTCCATTTAATAATTCTACTGTAATATATTTTTCTCCGTTTGAAGTATCTTTTGTACCACCAAAGAACATATCATTTACAAGTTTTTCTGCTTCTGAATCTGTAACCTTTACAAACCATATTTCATTTATTTTTTTAGATTCATTTGGTAACATATCAGATTGCAAATTTTCGGTATCGAAGTTTACAGCATATGGTATGTAATCTTTTATTAAACTAACAGATAAATTTGTTTTTACATGTTTATTAACTATATCTAATAATTCATTTAGTTTAAATATATTGTTTGCCCTTATTGTTTGGTTAAGAGTTGCTTTTATAAAATCTCTTTGAGTATGCATTCTTCCTAAATCGTTATCACCATATTCTTTAGGATAAGAAGAACCATCATTATTATGTCTAAAACGTAGTAATTGTTCTGCTTTATTACCATCAATTTTTTGTGTTCCTTTTTTTAGATTAATATGTAATGTATTATCTTTAGAAGTATCATCGTATTCCATATCAATTGGAACGTCAAATTCAACTCCGCCTATTGCATCTACAATTTCTGTTAAAGCTTTAGTATCAACAAAAACGTAATATTTTAAATTTAGGCCGGTTACTTTATTTACAGCTTTTACAGTATTCATAGGATCCTTTTTTATGTTATATACACAGTTAATTTTATCTGAAGTTGTTGCATTTGCTTCACTGTTTCCAATAAATGTATCTCTTGGAATTGAAAGCATATAAGCTTTTTGTGTTTTAGGGTCATATCTACAAGCCATAATGGAATCTGTCATGTTTCCGCTTTCACCTATTAATAAAAAGTCTAAGTTATCTAAGTTTGCTAAAGTTTCTTCATTTTGACCAAATAAAGTTGAAAGGAAACCTTGCATATTAAATCCGTTTTTAGAAAATCTATACATAAATATTCCAAAAAATATAATTAAAATAATTGCAATAATTATAAAAAATATTTTTAGTCCTTTATGATTTGATTTTTTCCTCTTTTTGCTTGATGTGTTAGGTTTGCTATTCGCAGAATTCATATTATTTTTTTTAATGTTATCTTTATTATCTGTGGAGGTTTTAGAATGAGAATCCTTCATTCTTTTTGGTTTATTATCACTCACGTTAATTCACTCCTATTTAAAAAAATTACTTTTATAGTATATCAAATAAAAACAATAAATACAATAAAATTACATTATTTTTATAGTTTTTTATTTGGGGTTATAAAATGAAGATAAACATATTTTTTTGGGATACAATAAGAAAAGAATACGGGTCGGC
>USJU01000105.1 GCA_900555085.1 uncultured Clostridium sp. | reverse complement strand
GTGTAACCTTAAACATGGTAATGGGAGAAAGCGGACTATTCGGAAAAGCAAACAACGCAAAAAGTAAAACAGAGGTTGCCCAATATGAAGAAGAATTAAGAATGTGTGTATTAGAATTGCAAACAGAAGAAGCATCAAACGGAAGAACATTTAATATGAATACAATAAAAAATAATTTAGATACATATACACAAAAATTAGAAGATGAAACAATAGAATGGAAAGAAAAAGATATAGAAGAGCCAACAGGAATATATAAAGGCTATAATTTTTATATAGATAAAAAATATGGAGCACATATAAAAGATAAAGCAACAGGAACACAAATATCAATGAAAATATTAAGTGAAATACCAGAAACAGGATATACAAATCAAGATGTAAGCTTAAAAATAACAATAACAAACAATGAAAAAGGAATAAATAAAATAATAAAACCAGATGGAAATACAGAAAATTTAAATGGAGCAAAAACATATGAAGAAGAAAAAACAGCAACAGAAAACACAAAATATACATATGTAGTAACAGATACAGAAGGAAAAGAAGAAACAAAAGAAGTAGAAATAAAAATAATAGACAAAAATGCACCACAAGACTTCTCAATAGAAGCACAAGTAACAGAAGAGGGAATACAAATAACAGCAACCCCAGAAGATGCAGAAGAAACAGAGAAAAATGCAAGTAGCGGAATAAATAAAGTAGAGTATTACGTGAAAAAAGATACAGAAACAGAATTTACAAATAAAGGAACAAAAAATATAATAAAAGAATTACCAAGTGGAACATACAGTGTATATGCCAAAGCATACGATAAAGCTGGAAATGAAAAACAATCAACAAATACAGTAACAGGATTAAAAGTATCAGCTATATATAAAAACATAACAGCCAAAATGGTAGCAGAACATCCAAAATTATATTATGGATTAACAGTAACAAATTATGAATCACAAAACGGACAAAACGACTGGAAAATATTTTATTCAGACTGGAATGAAAATCCAGATGATGCACATATATTCTTAATAACAGGAGATTGTGTAGACTTATCTGTTGATGGAAGACTTAATGAAAATACAAAAATGACTATGATATCAAAGTATATTGCAGACTGGAAACAGAAAGATATACCTGATGAAATGCAATTAGTACCAGATGAAACTCTTGAATTATTTAAGGCTACTGAATATAAATTAAAGTCAAAGAATCAAAATTCAATTTGTGTATCTACATTATTAAATTCGGAAAACTGGCAAGGATATTTGGATACAAATAATGAAAAAGCGAAGGAAGCTATAGGAGGTCCAACTATAGAAATGTGGTCTTTAAGTTGGAATTCAAAATATCCTTCTGATAAGATATATTATAAAGCAGACAAGGAAGGATATGGATATTTTATAGGAGAAAATGAAGATCCAATAAAAAATTATTCAGTAAATAACAGCCAAAAAAAAGGATACAATGATGTTTTATATAATGTAAGTCTAGTTAATTCAAATACAAAAAATCGTATATATTGGATTTCATCACCATCAGCAGATGAAGATGTGAGATTATATTATAATATTGTTGGAAATATTGCTTCTAATAGAAATACTGTTAATGCTGTAGGTATAAGACCAGTTGTATCACTTAATAAAGATGTTACAGTAGATGCAAAAGATTCAGAATAAAAAAATAAAAGAATAGATAATAAAAGCACAATTTTGTGCTTTTATTATTTTGAAAAAAATTAGCAAAAGGGGTTGACAATTGCTAATGTTGGGTATAATATATAGCAAGTAGTTAGCAAACTAATAACTTGACTGCTAAACAAGGAGGAAAATAAGTTGTTAGATGATAGAAAAAAAAGAATTTTGCAAGCTATAGTTGAAGAATATATAAATACAGCAGAGCCAGTTAGTTCAGCTAGTTTAGTAAAAAATTATGGTATGGAATATAGTAGTGCCACAATTAGAAATGAAATGGCAGAGCTAGAAAAATTAGGTTTGTTAGATAAACCTCATACTTCAGCTGGAAGGGTTCCTTCTGAAAAAGGTTATAGATACTATGTTGATGAATTAATGCAAGATAATGAACTTACTTTAGAAGAAATTCAATATATTCAAAAACAATTGGAAACAAAAGTAGATGAAATGGAAGATTTAACAAAAATTGCAACAAATACATTATCAGAAATAACACATTATACTACAGTTGCAATAGGACCAACACCAACAACGCAGTATATAGATGAAATAAAATTTGTTCTATTAGGTTCAAAAATGCTTATGGCAGTTATTATGACAGATACAGGAATGGTTAAAGAAACAATAATAAGATTTGATGAAGATATATATGAAAATCAAGTATATACTTTAAATACTTTTTTCAATAATAAACTAAAAGGTGAACCATTAGAAAAAATAGATAGACCGCTTGAAGAATACATTATTACAGAAATGAAAGATAGTGTTAAAGTTATAAAACCAATAATAGAGCAGCTTAGAAAAGTAATCTATCAAGAAAATCATCAATTATATTTAGAAGGTGCAAATAAATCTTTTGATTTACCAGAGTTTAAAAGCTTAGAAATTGCAAAGAATTTTATTAATGTATTAGATGAAAAAGAAGTTGTAGCAGATATTTTAAATAGTGGATTTGCAAAAGATATAAATGTTTATATTGGTGACGAAAATGACCAAAAGGAATTAAAAGATTTTAGTGTTGTAACATTTAAGCATAAAGTAGGAAATAAAGACTTAGGAACTATTGGAATAATAGGTCCAAAAAGAATGGATTACAGCAAAGTAATATCTGTTATGAAATATATTAGTAAAAAATTAAATGATAATAATGAATAAGGAGGTACATATGTCAGAAGAAAACAAAGAAGAAGTTAAGGACGTAGAAGAAAAAGTAAAAAACGAAGAACATCATAAAGGGAAATGCAAAGAAGAATTACAAAAAAAGCAAGAA
>USJU01000104.1 GCA_900555085.1 uncultured Clostridium sp. | reverse complement strand
TATTTGCACTTGTTTAGCTCTTGTTTTCATTTTAGGGCTTTACTTTATAAATCTGGAAGCTTTCAATATCATCCGCATTCAATCCTGAAATGGCTGAGCTAATCAGCGTAACTGCGTCACCGGATGACAAATCATCAGCACTAACCTCGGTAACATCCTCCATAATAACCCCATCTACTACCCACAGCGGCTTAGAACTACCATAAATAGAAGTAGCTCCACGTACGCGGATTTTAGGAGCTGTACCAAATGTGCCGGAGACATTCTGAACGGATACACCAGCAGCACGACCTTCCAGCGCACGGCTTATTTCAGGCAGGCCGTCTAATTTTACGTCATCGGCAGATAATTTTGATGTAGCACCAGTAAAGAGACGTTTGTCCATACGCTGCATACCAGTAACCACAACTTCCTGAAGCATTTCGCTGTCGATTTTCATCGTAACTTTTAAGCGTGGCTTGATACTTACTTCTTCTGTTTTCATACCAATGTAAGAAATTTGCAATGTCTTCGCAGAACTTATCCTGTCTTATAACGCTGATAAACAGGCACATAAATATAAACAAAGAACTTGTATATAAACGGTGTAGATTTATAATATACTGATTTACAATTATATAAAATATGATATATATTTATTCATATCTACCATCATTCTTCTACTTCAAACAATTAATGTACTTATTATCAGTGCATTGACATTTAATTAAGAATATAAATGAGCTACGGAGTAGAGACTATACAACTTAGTTAACAAGTCTATATAAACAAATATCAACTAATTAACTGTAATTTCATGAAACTGCCATATTAATAAAAAAACGCTTTGCATGATATAGGGCTTACTATGAGTTTATACTTGTTTTTACCTACACGCTTGCACTTGTGTTCCGTACTGCCATATCCATCGGCATTGAGAGGTAGTGCAGGTAAATAAAAAACAGGGTGTAGGCAAATTTGCCTATACCTTTCTAAAACACGCATATATTACTGATTACCTTTTAGTTAATCATTTTGTAAGCAAAAAAAGATTATTTCATAATCTCCGCATTTTCCTGCCTTTTTCTGCTAAAATGTTCCGGATTAGAGCAATTTTCACTATATGGCATTCCATTATTTGCCTACTTACGTCTATTCTAAGCAGGGAGTGTAAGTATCAACCACCCATGTTCATTGAGACAACTACCTATGTTTATTTTGCTAATAAACAATGTTTTACTATTGCCTACAACCATGAAGTACGTGCTTCATGGTTATGAGTCAGCAAATCCACAATTGTGGTTGCATGAAATAAAGCAATATACATGTAAGGCACATTGTATAAAAACAAATAGGAAAAGGGGTATTATGTTAACATTAGATGCTGTTACCCAGTAATAGCATTTGGGTAGACATAAAGAATACAAAAAAAGAAAACAGAAGAAATAAGAGAAATAGAACAAAATAACCAAGATGTTTAGCAAACAGATTTACAAGGAAAGGTGTAAACCATTTATCCAATATTCCAGTAGCTACATGATAAGTGGTTACACCTTAAACTTTAATAGAATTTACTTTCCTTTTTTGCGATGAACCGATGAATGATTTTTTTCCAAATCACTTATTATTGTCGCATCCATTACATTCGTGTATATTTGTGTGGTTTTCACGCTCTTATGTCCCAAAAGCTTCTGCACTGTTGTGATATTGACACCATTATAAATTAATAATGTGGCATTGGTATGTCGAGCAGTATGAAATGACACCTTTTTAGCCACTCCTGCTAACCGGGCAATTATTATTAATTCTTTATTCACATTTGAGTTATCTCTTAAATGGAAAAAGTCTTGTAGGTTTGCCTGATATTTATTCAAAATTAGAATTCCTTTTCCACTAAAAAGTAAATATAGTGGCAATCGAACTTCAGTACCTGTTTTAATAGATTTATATATCAGCCATGTCTCCTGATGCATCTCTACAATGTTATCGGGCTTCATATTTACAAAATCAGAATATCGCATACCAGCATAGCAACAGAACAAAAATGCATCTAATGTTTTCTGGTATTTCGTATAGCGTCCTTTCAATTGCAAGGTCTCTAACTTTTCCAATTCTTCCGGAGACAAATGTGTATGGCCGTTTTCTACAGTTTTAATTTTATATTTTCTGAAGGCATATTTTTGTATATCCATATATTCTTTATTAATGGCTACATTAATATGGCGTTTCAAGTGTTTCATGTGTTTGGCTATCGTATTGGTGTGATATCCTTTTGACTGCAGGAAGTATTCGAAAGAGGATACAAATTCAAAAGTTAGATCTGAAAATGTTACGTTTTTCTTAAAATCTTGTAAAAGAGCAAGCGTAGACAAATGATTGCGTTTAGTACTCTCTTTTAAGCCAGAAGTCATTACCTCTTGCTTAAAAAAAGGAATAAACGAAAATTTATCTTCCTGTTCTTGCTTTTCAGAAAGTACATCTTTTAGAACATCCAAATTAATAGTTTTACTCTGTTGCCAGAGTTCAAGTTCACGCTTTTCTATCATTGCGACAAATTCATAAATTAATCGATTTAAAGCGTCTGCATTAGGATGGTTTTTAACTAGTAGTTTCTTTGCATCCCACTGGTCGGGTCTTAAGTAGACTTTTGTCGAAAAATACTTCTTTTTCCTGTTCAGATAGGCCTCTACCTGCACCAGAGCCATACCTTTCTTGTTAAGGCTCTTTTTCCTGTTGTACACCAAACTGTAAATAATCTTGTTCATCATTAGTTGTTTTAGTTAATACTATGAACAAATAAGACGGGATAATGTGCTATAGAAGAACTAAATAAGGCTTAATATCTGCAAAACTATGCCCCAAAAGAGTTTTTCTATTTTGTATTTCCTTTATAAAAAAGGTAAATCTACGTAAAATGGCTTTCAATTTTATTCCTCCAACACGCATTATTAACACTTTTTGTTTAAAAGAGAAGGGGCATATTAAGGAATAACAGTCAAGAAGGGGCTTCATAGTGATAGCATTTAAATAGTCATTTAGGTTTTTTTAGTGCAAAAAAGCTGCTGTTAAGCATAAAAACAAGCATTCAGTTAACAAATTGATAGATTTACAAGGTTTTTTCAACAAAATAATTGTTCGTTTCAGTTTTATTAATATATTTGCATTTTGTTAGAGTAAAGAAACAATTAATGTAAAGTTAAACTTTAAGAGAGAATTTAT
>USJU01000103.1 GCA_900555085.1 uncultured Clostridium sp. | reverse complement strand
ATTTTATAAATTGAGCTATTAATCTTGTACGTAAATCTTCATTCTCTATATTAGAAGATATATCTAATAGTTTTTGTAATTCAAATTCAAATTCATCGTTTTCTTTTATTATTTTTTCTAATTTCATTTTTATTTACCTCTTTCTAATATCGTTTTACTTATTAGTTAAATTATTTTGTAAAAAAAATTTTTATTTATCTTTATTTTAGTGGGTCGTCGAGGACGCCGACCCCTACATCATTTGACAATTATTAGTACAATTTCTTAATATTAAATTTATTTTATCTTTTTGCAGTTTTCATCTTCAATATAATATTTTACATCTTTCATTTCATCTGGCAAATATTGTTGTTCTACATAATGGCCTGGAAAATCGTGTGGATATAAATATCCTTCATTATAGCCTAAGTTTCTCATTCCTTCTATTGGTGCATTTCTTATATGCATAGGAACTTCTCCTGTATTCTTAGTTTTTACATCTTCTAGCGCTTTATTTATTGCTAAATATGACGCATTTGATTTTGGTGAATTGGCAACATATACAGCTGCTTCTGCTAATATAATTCTTGCTTCTGGCATTCCAACCATATTAACCGCTTGCATAGCCGAGTTTGCTATTACTAGTGCATTGGGATTTGCCATTCCAACATCTTCCGAAGACGATATAACAATTCTACGTGCTAAAAACATTGGATCCTCTCCAGCGTTCAAAGCTCTTGCTAAGTAAAACACTGCCGCATCTGCATCACTACCTCTTAAAGATTTTATAAAAGCGCTTATATTATCGTAATGGCTATCTCCGTTTTTGTCAAATATTGCTTTTCTATTTTGCATACTTTGTGCAATAACTTCATCTGTTATATGTATAAATCCATCTGAAGAAAGTTCTGTTGTAAGAACAGCAATTTCTAATCCATTTAAAGCAGTTCTTACATCTCCATTTGATGCAATAGCAATTTTTTCTAAAGTTTCTTCTTCAATTTTTATATTATAGTTTTTTAAACCTTCTTCTTTTTCTAATGATAATTTCAAAACTTTTAATATATCTTTTTCATTTAACGGTTCTAATTTAAATACCATTGACCTTGATATTAAAGCTTTGTTTACTTCAAAATATGGATTTTCTGTTGTAGCTCCAATTAATATAATTGTTCCATTTTCTACATATGGCAAAAGTGCATCTTGTTGCAATTTATTGAATCTGTGAATTTCATCTATAAATAAAATGCTTTTTCCTTTTGGATTCATCATAAAGTTTTGTGTTTCTTCTACAACTCTTTTTATATCTGAAACTCCGGCTGTTGTTGCATTTATTTGATAAAATTTGTAATTTGTTGTTCTGCTTATAACTCTTGCTAATGATGTTTTTCCACATCCAGGAGGGCCAAATAAAATAATGCTTGATAATCTATCCGCTTTTATTGTTCTATATAAAATTTTATTCTTTCCTAATAGATGTTCTTGTCCTACATATTCTTCAAGAGTATTTGGTCTCATTCTATATGCTAAAGGTTTATTTAAATCCATTTTTTATCCTTTCTTTCACTATGCTAAATCAACTAATGCTTTCCTAATAATATCTTCTACAGATAAATCCTTTACATTTATTTTTTCAAAGGCTTTTTCTATTTCTGTATTTCGATATCCTAAAACTTTAAGAGCTGCAATAGCTTCATTTTTATTTTTGTTATCTTCAATTTCCGTTCTTATTGTTTCTGCTTCAACTTTAACATCTACATTTTCATTTTTCAACTTATCTTTAAGTTCTAAAATAATTCTTTGTGCTGATTTCTTTCCAATTCCTGGTAGTTTTGTTAGTCTATCTACATCATCTGAAATAACAGCAAGTGCAAAAGTTGATGGTTCTATATTTGAAAGTATTGCAACTGCTGATTTTGCTCCAATTCCACTTACTCCAATTAATAATTCAAACATTCTTAGTTCTTCATTAGAGTTAAAGCCATATAAACTAATATCGTCTTCTCTAACATTCATATATGTATATACTTTAACAACTTTTCCTATATCCTCTAATTTATTTATTGCATTTTCAGACATAAAAATTTTAAATCCAATTCCATTTACATCTATCACAACAAATCCATTGCTTTTTGCTTCTAAATTTCCTTTTATATATGAAAACATTTCGCTACCTCTTTACAAACAAATTTTCTAGTTAAGACGTATTATAACATATAAAAAAATTTTTTCAAGTATTTTTTGTTTTTTTATTTTATTTTTTTTGCTTTTATTATGACTCTTTTCTTATTATAATACGCTTTTTTCAGTTTTAATTTTATTATTTGCATATTTACCCTTGTTTATACTTTGTTTTGTAATTATACTATCTTTATGACTTTTATTTTAGGGGGTTCTTATTTATGCAGACGAAGAATCAGTTTAAAGCAGATAGCAGGTATTTTACTATTTCTATTTATACTATTTTGACTGTACTTGTTATTTGTATTATTGCCAGAGCAGTTTTTTTCTGGGACTCTACTCTCTCAGTTATTAATAATCTGCTTGCTACTATGTCACCTTTTTTGATTGGTATTTTGATTGCCTTTCTTATTAACCCTTTGGTTAGTTGGATGCATCATACTGTTTTCGAAAAGTGGCTTTATGTGAAGAACAATGTTTTGGCTCATTTACTTGCCATTACTTTTTCTTATGTTTTGGTTATTGTTTTTTTGGTTGTGGGTATTATTTATATTGTTCCCGAAATTATCGATAGCCTGACTCAGTTGCTGGACAAGCTTCCTGAATGGGGAGATGCCCTTATTAGTTATATTAATACTATTGCAGCTAAACATCCTGAACTTCAGTTGGATTATCTGATTAAATCTATTAGTAATGCCGATTCTACCATTCAGGAATTTTTAGGTAAGTTTATTTCAAAATTAACTACTACTATTGTTGTAACCGGTGTTAGTATTATTAAGTTTGTTTTTAATTTCATCGTTGCCATTATCGTTTCTATTTATCTTTTGATTGATAAGAAAATGCAGTCTCGTGGAATTAAACGTACTATTTATGCTATTTTTGACGAAGAACGTGCTGACAAAATTTGCGCTGTTATCAAGCGTTCAATTCATATTTTCAGTAATTTCTTTGACGGAAAGATGATTGACTCTTTGATTATTGGTGCGCTGACTTTTGTAAGTATGATGATTATTAGCCTCTTTGGCGTTCCTGGATTTTCTAACTGTGCTTTGCTGGT
>USJU01000102.1 GCA_900555085.1 uncultured Clostridium sp. | reverse complement strand
TTACTGTGCAAAAAAAGAGTTACCTTTTTATCATAAATTACGTCATGAAGGTTATGTAAGACACTTGTTAGTCAGAAGAACAACTAAGACAAAAGAACTTTTGGTTGCCCTTGTTACAACATCAGATGCAGAAATGGAGAAGAAAGCTGACTTAATGAGTTTGGTGGAAGAAATAAAGGCACTTGATTTGTCAGCTAAGCTGTGCGGAGTTATTCATATTATTAATGATGGCTTGGCAGATGTTGTGCAAAGCGATGAGACAAGAGTTCTCTATGGAAATGAGTATGTTTACGAGGAGCTTTTGGGATTAAAATTTAAAATTTCCGTTTTCTCATTTTTCCAAACTAACTCTCTTGGGGCAGAGGTTCTTTATTCAAAAGCAAGGGATTATATCGGAGAAACAAAGGACAAGTTGATATTTGACCTATACAGCGGAACCGGCACAATCGCCCAGATTCTTGCGCCTGTTGCAAAAAAAGTAGTTGGGGTTGAAATCATAGAGGAAGCTGTTGAAGCTGCAAAGGTTAATGCAAGCTTGAACAATCTGGATAATTGTACTTTTATCGCAGGAGATGTATTGAAGGTAATCGATGAACTTCATGACAAGCCGGATTTAATAGTTTTAGACCCTCCCCGTGATGGAATAAATCCAAAGACATTGCAGAAGATAATAAATTTTGGCGTGGACAGAATGGTGTATATAAGTTGCAAGCCAACAAGTCTTGCAAGAGACTTGGAAATGCTACAGGAACAGGGGTATAAAGTGGTTAAGGCAGCGGCAATCGACCAATTTCCGAACACAAATCATGTGGAGACGGTATGTCTCCTCTCTAAGAAATGCCCAGTTTAAGCGGGTTTGAGGACTATATTGGCTAGAACATATTAAAAAAATAAGCCTGTTAAATATGTGCGTTAATCTAAAAATAGAATACGGGTGTAGTGAAAATAAACCTTTTGGCGTAGCTTACAATAAGTGCGCTGAAAGGTTATTTTTATATGATTATGTGTGCAATAGAGTATGGTGCTGTACGCAGGATTTTATACAGGTTTAGATTGTTTTTCGGCGTCTCTACGCTTATAATAAAAGATAGGGTAAAATGTCGTATTTTAGAACTTTATTGAGGTAAGAAAATATGGAGTTTATGCCTATTAAAGAAGCAGCAGTAAAATGGAATTTATCAGTTAGAAGATTGCAGACCATTTGCAATGAAGGAATGATAGAAGGGGCTATGAAATTTGGTAATACATGGGCCATTCCAAAGGATGCTGTAAAACCAGTGGATAAAAGAATTAAGAAAATTTTGCTTTAAATGAAAAAGTAACTGCACGAACATATTGACACCAAATTTTTTAAACCTTAAATGGGGTGAAAATTGAGCTTTAAATGGTGTATAATAATAAAAAAGTTATTGTTTTGCTATATTTTCGTGCATAGTTAATAAGCGACATAACATTAGTTTTGAAAAAATAACTGCAACCCCGCTTCTTTAAAAGATATGGGAGTCTTTGTTTGATCAATTAAAATGTTAATTAACGCTTAAGTAGCTTTGGACTCAAAGTAACTTCATCGGGTGGAATAGGTGAAAGTTGTAGCAAAGACAATAACTTTTTCCCGTCTTTGGAGTCCATTAAATCAAAAGGTGTTTTGTTATCTAAATTTTCACGAAGAACACTGTTTATATGACAACAGATTAACGTTACGTCAGCAACAGTGAGAGGTGAAAAACTAACACCTTTAGGAAGTATTCTTCGTATTAAACGATGGTTGTTTTCGACCTGTGGTTTTTGCCACGAAGCTTGAGGATCACAAAAGAATACACGAGTTCTGAAAAGCCCTGTTCTTGTGTGTTCAAGTGCTTGAGGATTTTTGAATTCAACGCCGTTATCGGTCAAGATAACAGGAAATAATCTCTTGAATAGAGAGACTCCAAGAATCTCAGTTAAGGAATCAAAAATCTGAATTACACTATCCTGAGTTCCATCGTTCATTAGAAAGATAAGCATAAAACTTGTCCTTCTAAAAATCATAGTAAGAAATACTTTTCCCTTATTACGACCACCCTTTACAGTATCCATTTCTACAACAGGTAGATCTGGGTTTGCTTCCATGAAGGATTTGAAATCTTCATAGGTGCGACCTTGTCTATATTGGTATTCAAGCTTGGTAAGAACCTTTTTAGGCCTACGTTGCCTGTAAACAACCTTTTTAGGAAGGTCAATATTACGAACCTTAAAAACACCCTGGTCAATGTAATTATAGAGAGTTCTCTCTGATATACCTAATTCATCTAAGTGCGTAGCACAAATGTGATTTAGAGATTGACCTTTAGCAATAAGAGGTTCAATTATATCAGCAATTGCTCTTAATTCAGATGGAGTTTTTCTGACACCGGAATGAGCATTGCGAATGCTTTTGTGATGAGCAGCATCAGCTCTGTGAGCTGTATAGTAAGCCTTGTTACGTTTACATTGTTTAAGCATAGAACAATTAGTGCAGACATAAGGAGGTTTATCTAAAAGAGGACATTGAGAAGATTCATAAGAAGCGCAAATATTTGTGCATATACGATCTTCAGGACATCGCTTACAACGATATCCATAACATCCATGTACTCCAACATCATCGCAGATAGAATTCTTTAGGCAAGAGTTTTTGTGAGTACAATCATTCTCGCCAGGGAGAGGAATTCTATCAACAAAGCATCGATATTTAATTACTTCTCTGGAAATGGTAGAAGCTGAACGTTCAAGATTTCTACCAATAGAGGCAAAAGAGTAGTCTTTACTAATCATACGTTCAATAATTATTCGTTCAGATAAGGATAATTGTTTTGGCATAAAAGCCTCCTTTCTGATCAAACAAAGACTACTTAAAATATACACTTTTGCAAAGGTAACTGCTAGTTTGCAAAAGTAGTAGCATGGAAAAACTAGCAGTTTAAATTGCAATTAAATTTGCAAGATTAGCGTTGCAAGGGGTGTTTTTGGGACAGCTAAAAAAGTAGAATCTACTTAACAATAAGAAAAAAGGCAAGAAAAAAGACAATATTTAGAAACAAAAATACAAAAAAGCGGGACAGATATATTTAAATTTTTAGGAGGAGAAAGTTATGAGTAGTAATTCATTGAAACCATTTATAAAATTTATGGCAATAGTTTTAGGAGGCTTATTCCTAATAATGTTTATTTATGAGCTTAACAGTGAACAGAAAAGAATTTGTGCGGCACCGGGATGTAAGGACCAACCGATTTATGGTAGCGATTATTGCTATCAGCATAGGGTTAATGATGAAAATTAT
>USJU01000101.1 GCA_900555085.1 uncultured Clostridium sp. | reverse complement strand
AATGAAACCAATTAAAAAATATAAATTACATATATTTTTTTCTAATCAAAATTATTTAAATCTTTTATAAATTCCAAATTATTTTTATTAATTTTTTTGTTAAAAAAGTGTTTTTTCTCTTGAATTAATTTTCATTTTGATATACTATATAAAAGATAATTTTATGTTCGGTTACTAAGGAGGAAATTTAATGCCAAGAAAAGCTAAAGATAAAGAAGAATTAATTGAAGAAAAAGATATAAAAAAAGAAAGAACAAAGAAAATAAGAAAAAATAATATATCTAAAAAAGTCGGGTCGCCTAAGGACTCCTCCCCTACATTAGGAGAGAAAAATGCAAAAGTAATAACATCAAAATTAAACGTATCACCGAAAACGTCGACCCCTACATCAAAAAAAGAAATTAATGAAAAAAAATCTACATCTCGTAGAGGTCGTAAGTCTACAAAGGAAAACACAGATAAAAAATCTACAACAACCAAAAAAAGAAATGAGTTTTTGTCTGAATATTATGACTTACCTTTTAGTTATAATAAAACTGTTGTGAAGCTTTTGGCTCAAACTCCTGAAACTTTATTTGTTTATTGGGAAATTTCTGATGATGATAGAAAAATGTATAAAGAGAAATTTGGAGATAATTTCTTTGAAACTTCAACTCCTATTTTAAAAGTTCATAACATTACTATGAATTATTATTTCGAAGTTGAGATTAATGACTTTGCAAATTGTTGGTATTTACATGTAAATGATAGTAAATGTGAATACGAAATAGAACTAGACAGAAAAAAATATATTCCAAATAAAGAACCAGAATATGTATATATTTCAAAATCTAATGAATTGGAGGCTCCAAATGACCATGTTTTACTTGAAAAGCTTCCAGATTTCGTTACTTTTAAAAACGTAAAAACAAATAACACTAAAAACGTTAAAGTACCTAAAAATATTAATAAAATTTTTGGTACAAGAGAAATATATAATATGTTTTATAAAGATAACGAATTTATAAATAACCCATCATCTAAATTTTAAAGGAGATCAACTATGAATACAAACCCACAAGGATATGTAAGTTTTGTTTTACATGCTCATCTTCCTTTTATACATCATCCTGAAAGTGATGATTATTTAGAGGAGCAATGGCTTTTCGAAGCAATTTCAGAAACTTATATTCCGCTTCTTACAAACTTTCAAAAATTAGTGGATGAAAATGTAGATTTTAGGATAACAATGTCTCTTACTCCTCCACTTTTAAATATGTTAGCTAACAAATGTTTACAAAGAAAATATATAAAATATTTAAAACAACATATTGAACTTTCTAAAAAAGAAGTAAAAAGAACTAACTACGATAAAAGATTAAATGAACTTTCAAAATATTACTTTAATAGATATTCAAACGATTTGCATTTATTTAAAGATGTATATAACTGTAATTTAATAGAGGCTTTTAAGCATTTTCAAGATATTGGGGTTTTAGAAATAATAACCTGTGGTGCTACACATGGTTATTTTCCTATTTTATATGTTAATGAAAATACAGTTAAAGCACAAATTGCAGTCGGTGTAGAAACATATAAAAAATATTTTGGTAAACAACCTCGTGGAATTTGGCTTCCTGAATGTGGCTATGTTCCAGAAGCTGATAAATACTTAAAAGAGTTTGGTATTGAATATGTTATAACCGAAACTCATGGAATTTTATATGCAGACCCTACTCCTATTTATGGTACTTTTGCCCCAATAGTTTCTCCAACAGGAGTTGTTGCATTTGGTAGAGATACAGAATCTTCTCGCCAAGTATGGAGCTCTATAAATGGTTACCCAGGAGATTATAACTATAGAGAATTTTATAGAGATATAGGTTATGAAACAGATTATGATTATATAAAACCATATATAGCTCACAATGGTGTTAGAGTTCACACAGGAATAAAATATTATAGAATTACAGGCGATACAGATAACAAAGATTATTACAACCTACAATGGGCACAAGATTCTATTAACAAACAAACTGGCCATTTTTTCGATTGTAGATGTGAGCAAATAAATAAAATTGCTCCACACATGAACAAACCACCTATAATTTTATGCCCTTATGATGCTGAACTTTATGGTCATTGGTGGTATGAAGGTCCAGATTGGTTATATACTTTATTTAAAAAAATACATTATGATAAATGTAATTTTGCACTTATTACACCTAGCGAATATATAGATAAATATCCAGAAATTCAAGAATGTACACCTTGCCGTTCTAGTTGGGGAGCAAATGGTTATAGTGAAGTATGGCTTAACCCTACAAATGATTATGCACATAAACATCTTCACGTTGCTGGTGATAGAATGGTTGAACTTGCACACCTTTACCCTAATGCAAAAGGAAAACTAAAAAAAGCATTAAATCAATGTGCTAGAGAACTTTTACTTGCACAAAGCAGTGATTGGTTATTTATTATTACAAATGGAACAATGGTTGAATATGCACACAAACGTATAAAAGACCATATTGGAAGATTTACAAAACTATATTATCAAATAAAAGAAAATAATATAGATGAAGAATTTTTAAAAGATATTTATAAAAAAGATAGAATTTTTGAAGAAATAGATTATAATATTTATTAAAAAGACCCGGACATTAGTCCGGGCCTTTTGGGCATTCTCTTTTATTAAATTTTTAAATATTTCTTCATCCGTTTACGCACCAATAAAGCCGCCAACGAATCCACCGACGAAACCAGTAATTTCTTCTCTCTTCATAATGATTACCTCCTTGTTGTATATTTTATCTAGTTGCTCTTTCATTAATCGCCCATAAGAATTCCTCCTACTTACGTATTTCAACGAGTTACTGTTAAATATTATACATTTTTTAAATTTATCTGTCAATTTCTTTCCAAACTTTATTATACAAGTTTCACATACACTTTTAGTTTCATATTATATGTATAAGAAAAGGCTTTTAGTAGATACTATACATATAATTGGAGGGAATTTTTTTATGAAATCTTTTGCAATAAAAAGCAATAATAATCAAATAAATAAATATCTGCTAAATAGCTTTGAAAATTACAATTTAGAAAATTTCCATATTTCTTATAAAAAATTTAAAATCTATAATAATATTATTTTACATTACCAAAATAAAAATACAACAGAGTTTTATGATTGTTTTTGTGAGATTTTAACAAATTGTATTATAAAATATTATGAAGAATCTATATTAAAGCAACTTATTACTTTAAACTATTTTTATTTTTCAAAAATAGAACAATCTATAATTTTAAAAAATTGTATATCT
>USJU01000100.1 GCA_900555085.1 uncultured Clostridium sp. | reverse complement strand
TAACTTTCGTAAATTTAGAAAATAAAATAGAAAATGAACAAAATAATTTTTTAAATACAAATATAGGAAAAATAGCAAATACTGCTATTGATGTAGGACTAAGATTTGTTTTGCCAGATATAATTGAAAATCAGGTAATTGAAGTAAAAAATGCATTAATAGATGGTGGAATAAAACAAGCATTTTCAACAGCTATAGAAGAAGGAATTAATTTTGGAAAAAGTGCAATAGGAATAGTAACAGGAAAATTTGAGAATGTTGAGCAAATGCAAGAAGCAGTAAAAACAGGAGGAATAATTGATAACATTTCAAATGTAATTGATAAAATTGTTGATAAACAAGAAAGTAAAAATAAAATTTCCACAAATATCGGAACAATGATAAAAAACGGAAAAAATGTAATTTTAGATAATATAAGTGCAAATATAGAAAATATGCTTTCAGACCAAATAAAAATGGTAAATAAACTAGAAAAATACTCAAAAAATTGGAAAAAATACTATAACAATAAAGATATAAAAGGAATGGATAAAGAATATAAAAAAATGAAAGAAGTATTTAATAAAATAGTTCCTTTAGAAACTGTAATAAATGATTCTAGAAAAATAGAAAATCTACATAATTTAATAAAAAATAATGGAAATAATTTTGACATTTCAGAAAACGAAAAAAAATTAGCAGAAATTTTGTAAAAATAAAATTTAAATAAATAGGAGGAAAATTATATGTAAAATAATGCAAAAATTACGTTAAATTCCTTGCATATTTTTGGGTGTTTTAGTATAATAAACGCATACGGAAAACAAGGAAAGAGGGAAGTTTAAATGAGTGATACAGAAGGAAAAATTATTAACAGAGATATTAATGAAGAAATGCAAACTGCATATATAGATTATGCGATGAGTGTTATTGTACAACGTGCCTTGCCAGACGTTAGAGATGGTTTAAAACCAGTACATAGAAGAATTTTATATGCTATGCATGAAGATGGTATTACAGCAGATAAACCTTATAGGAAATGTGCAAATACAGTTGGATCTGTTTTAGGTAGATATCATCCACATGGGGATTCTTCTGTTTATGATGCTATGGTAAGAATGGCACAAGATTTTTCACTTAGATATATGTTAATTGATGGACATGGAAATTTTGGATCTATAGATGGTGATGGAGCAGCAGCAATGAGGTACACAGAAGCAAGAATGTCTAAAATTTCTGAATATATGCTTACAGATATAGAAAAAAATACTGTAGATTTTATGCCTAACTATGATGATAGATTACAAGAACCAACAGTATTACCAGCAAGAATACCAGCTCTTTTAGTAAATGGATCATCTGGAATAGCTGTAGGTATGGCAACAAATATACCACCACATAACTTAACAGAGGTTATAAATGGTATTATAAGAATGATAGACCAAGATGAAGTTACAGATGAAGAATTAATGCAAGAAATAAAGGGACCTGATTTTCCTACAGAAGGAATTATCTTAGGAACAGCAGGTATAAAACAAGCATATACAACAGGTAGAGGAAAAATAACATTAAGAGCTGAAACCGAAATAGAAGAAATGAACAACAATAAGCAAAGAATTTTAGTAAAATCTTTACCATATCAAGTTAATAAAGCTAAATTAATAGAAAATATGGCACATCTAGTAAGAGATAAAAGACTAGAGGGAATATCTGAAATAAGAGACGAATCAGATAGAAATGATAGAGTTAGAATAGTTATCGAATTAAAAAGAGATGCAAATGCACAAGTTGTTTTAAATCAATTATTTAAAAATACGCAAATGCAAGATACTTTTGGAATAATTATGCTAGCATTAGATAAAGGACAACCTAAAATATTAACATTAAGACAATGTTTGGAATTATACTTAGAGCACAGAAAAGATGTTGTATTAAGAAGAACAAAATTTGAATTAGATAAAGCACTAGCAAGAGCACACATATTAGAAGGTTTAAAAATAGCTTTAGATAATATAGATGAAGTAATAGAAATTATACGTTCTTCATATGATGATGCAAAAGAAAGATTAATGGAAAGATTTGGGCTTTCAGATATACAAGCTCAAGCTATATTAGACATGAGATTAAAAACTCTTTCTGGATTACAAAGAGAAAAGATAGAAAACGAATACAACGAATTAATGAAATTAATTGAACATTTAAGAGCTGTATTAGGTAGTGAAAAATTAGTATTTGATATTATAAAAGAAGAATTACTTGAAATAAAAGAAAAATTCGGAGATGAAAGAAAAACTAAAATTGTTGCTGCCGAAGGCGAAATAAATATTGAAGATTTAATAAAAGATGAACAAACAGTTATTGCATTAACACATTTAGGTTATATTAAAAGAATGCCTATAGATACATATAAAAGCCAAAGAAGAGGTGGAAAAGGAATAACTGGAATGACAACTAAAGAAGGAGATTTTGTTAAACAAATATTTACAGCATCTACACATGATACAATTTTATTCTTTAGTAATAAAGGAAAATTATACAGATTAAGAGGATACGAAATTCCAGAAGCAGGTAGAACAGCAAAAGGTACAGCAATAGTTAATTTATTAAGCTTAGACAATGGAGAAAAAATTTCAGCTGTAATTCCTATAAATAACTTTGCAGAAGGAAAATACCTTCTTATGGCAACAAAAAATGGTTTAATTAAGAAAACAGCATTAACAGAATATAATTCTGCAAGAAAAACAGGATTACAAGCAATTACATTAAAAGAAGATGACGAATTAATTACTGTAAAATTAACAGATGGTGAAGATAATGTTGTTTTAGTAACAACAGGCGGAATGTGTATAACATTTGATGAAAAAGATGTACGTCCAATGGGAAGAACAGCACAAGGTGTTATTGGAATAAAATTATCAGATGATGATAGTGTAATTGGTATGGAATCTGTAATAGGTGGAAGCAACACAACTCTATTAACAATTACTGAAAATGGATTTGGAAAAAGAACAGAACTTGATGAATATAGAGTACAAAATAGAGGTGGAAGAGGAGTAATAACATATAAAATTACACCTAAAACAGGAAAAATAGTTGGAGTAAAACTTGCAACAAGTGACGAAGATGTAATGTTAATTACAGATAAAGGAACAATAATAAGACTTAATGTTGATGAAGTAAGTGTTTTAGGTAGAGCAACACAAGGTGTTACTTTAATGAGAACAAATGACGGTGGAAAAGTTGTAAGTATAGAAACTATAGAACCAGAAGAAGAATAAATATATAATAAAAAAATAACAATATATTATTTTTAATATATTGTTATTTTTTTATTGTTAATTTTTATTTTTTAAATCTTAAATCTTCACCAAAAAATTTACATATATTATACTCTCCAACAATTCTTGAAAAA
>USJU01000099.1 GCA_900555085.1 uncultured Clostridium sp. | reverse complement strand
GATCACTGGTGCTGCTCAAATGGATGGAGCTATCTTAGTTTGTTCAGCTGCAGACGGTCCAATGCCACAAACAAGAGAACACATCTTATTAGCATCAAGAGTTGGTGTTGAATATATCGTTGTATTCTTAAACAAAGCAGATATGGTAGATGACGAAGAATTATTAGAATTAGTTGAAATGGAAGTTAGAGAATTATTATCTGAGTATGAATTCCCAGGTGATGATATACCAGTAATAAAAGGATCAGCTTTAAGAGCATTAGAAAACCCAACAGATCCAGAAGCAACAGCTTGCATCATGGAATTAATGGATGCAGTAGATAGCTACATTCCAACTCCAGAAAGAGCTACAGATAAGCCATTCTTAATGCCAGTAGAAGACGTATTTACAATCACTGGTAGAGGAACAGTTGCAACAGGAAGAGTTGAAAGAGGAGTTCTTCACGTATCAGACGAAGTTGAAATCGTAGGATTAATGGAAGAAAAGAGAAAAGTAGTAGTAACAGGAATCGAAATGTTCAGAAAGTTACTAGACGAAGCGCAAGCTGGAGATAACATCGGAGCATTATTAAGAGGTGTTCAAAGAACAGACATCGAAAGAGGTCAAGTATTAGCTAAAGTTGGATCAGTTCACCCACACAGCAAGTTCGTAGGTCAAGTATACGTACTTAAGAAAGATGAAGGTGGTAGACATACTCCATTCTTCGATGGATACAGACCACAATTCTACTTCAGAACAACAGACGTTACAGGTGTTATTGAATTAGCAGCTGGAACAGAAATGGTTATGCCAGGAGATAACATCGACATGACAATCGAATTAATTACTCCAATCGCTATCGAAAAAGGATTAAGATTCGCTATTCGTGAAGGTGGAAGAACAGTTGGTTCAGGAGTTGTAGCTGATATAATCGAATAATATATAAATATAGAGAAGAAGCGTTTTAAACGCTTCTTTTTTGGTAAAACAAAAAACATAATTATAATGAAATTATGTCAGACGCTGTAGGGGTCGGCGTTCCGACGACCCGCATAGTAAAGATTTTTCTATTATGTAAGATTTTTGTAGTGGTCGACGTCTCTGTCGACCAGAATGTCTTTTTATATTTTAATTTGATGTAAGATGGTAGAGGTTTGAAGAATTTTATAATGTAGCGGCGGTCATTGACCGACATAAAGAGACAAATCTTTAAAATTTATCAAAAAACATTGAAATAAAAATTTATTTAATATAAAATAATAACATAGAAAATTTTAGGGGGATAAAATGGAAGAAAAGAAAACAATAAAAATAAGTATTACTACATTATTTTTAGTATTAGCAATTTTTGCAATAATTGTAATGGGAGTATTTATAATAAAAATTAATAAACAACAAGAAGAACAAATAGAATCAAATAAAGAACTAAAAGAGGAAATAAATAAGCTAAAAACAGATAACAATGTTGAAAACAACACAAATAATGAAACAGAAAATAATATTAATAATAATTCAACAACAGAAAGTTCGGCAAACACTGCTAGCTTTACAGATAATGAAGTAAAAGAAGCTATAGAAAAGTACTTAGAATTAATAGGATATAAACATGGATATGCGCCTGCTTTATTAGTACCAATGAATTTAGTTGATGAGGAATATATGACTAATTTAGAGACAAATGGCAATACTGATGAAAATTATTATAATAATTATATAGGAACAAAAGTAGAATATAATAAATTTAAAAATGAAATTTTAAATTATATATCAAATGACTTTTTTGATAAAGAATTTGATAACGACTATATAAATAGAAATGGTACTTTATATGTGATGGATGTAGATGGTTCTGGCGATAGTTACAAGGTAAAGAGTATTTCAAAAATTTCAGATAATAGATATAAAGCTGAAATTGAAAATGATGCTTATGATGAGGTAATTACAGATACAATTAATTTCAAAATTACAAACAATAGCAACGGAAAATGTGTAATAGATGAATGTGATAAAAAATAAAACTCCTTGGAGTTTTATTTTTTATATTATTATAGTATATTTCTATTTTATGTGTAGGGGCAGACGCCTCTGTCTGCCTGCGTGGCTTTTTTTAGTTATTTTATATTGATTATAAAAAAATATGTAATGGCGGATAATATTTTTTATTACAGAATAATTAGTCAAAATACTTGCTTTTTTTATAAATTAATAATAAAATTAAAAAATCGAAATATATATGAAATATAAAACAAAAAGGAGATAAAAATTATGAAGATACTTCTTGATGCTATGGGTGGAGATAATGCACCAGATGCAAATATAAAAGGAGCAGTAAAAGCAATAAAAGATGTAGAAGAAACAACCGAAGTTATACTTGTGGGAAATAAAGATATTATAATTAAGAAAATAAAAGAATTTTATGGAAAAAGTGATATTTCTGAAATATCACCAAAATTAAAAATACATCATACAACAGAAACAATAGAAATGGAAGATACACCAACAGTTGCAATAAAACATAAAAAAGATTCATCAATGGTAGTAGGCTTTAATATGCTTAAACAAGGAGAAGGTGATGTATTTATATCTGCAGGAAATTCAGGAGCATTGCTTACAGGAGCAACATTAATAGTAGGTAGAATAAAAGGTGTAGATAGACCCGCACTAGCTGGAATTCTTCCTTCATATAAAAGTAGATTAGTTCTAATGGATTGTGGTTCAAACACAAATTGTAAGCCTATAAATTTATTACAATTTGCTAAAATGGCAAGTATATACTTACGTAATACATTTGGAAAAGAACACCCAACAGTAGGTTTATTAAACATTGGAACAGAAGAAACAAAAGGAAATGAATTAATAAAAGAAAGTTATAACTTATTAAAAGAAAAGGCAGAAGAAGAAAATATAAATTTTGTTGGAAATGTAGAAGGAAGAGATGCTTTTTCAGGTAAATTAGATATTTTAGTTGCAGATGGATTTACAGGAAATATATTTCTAAAAACAGTTGAGGGTGTAGGAAAACTTGTAAAAAAATCACTAAAGGAAAATATTAAGAAAAATGTATTTAGAATGCTTGGTGCAGTACCAGCTTTACCTATAATAAATGGACTTTCAAAAGAAATGAGCTATAAAGAATATGGAGGAGCATTATTTTTAGGAGTAAAAAAACCAGTTGTAAAAGCACATGGAAGCAGCGATGAAAAATTATTTGAATTTACAATAAAACAAGCAGAGCAATTCGTTAAGAATAAAGCAGTTGAGAAATTAACAGAAGAGTTTGAAAAAATAAAATAGAATAATCGGTCGAAATCTATTGACAATTATTACAACTTATAATATAAACTTGCTATAGTAAAAAATAACTGCCGACAGGGGCAGGGTGAAAACGAGGAAGAGGGCGAGCAGCAGTTTTTTC
>USJU01000098.1 GCA_900555085.1 uncultured Clostridium sp. | reverse complement strand
TTTTGGTCCTAATACTTTACCTAATCTACCAACAACACCCATCATATCTGGTGTTGCAACTATAACGTCATAATCAAACCAGTTTTCTTTTTCAATTTTTGGTATTAATTCTTCTGCTCCAACAAAGTCTGCTCCAGCTGCTTCAGCTTCTTTAGCTTTTTCACCTTTTGCAAATACTAAAACTTTTTGTGTTTTACCTGTTCCATGTGGTAATACAACAGTTCCTCTAACTTGTTGGTCTGCATGTTTAGAATCTACACCTAATTTTACATGTAACTCAACTGTTTCATCAAATTTTGCCTTTGGCATTTTTTCAATAATTTCTAATGCTTCTTTAGCTTCATATAATTTATCTTTTTCGATAAGCTTTTGAGCATCTTGATATTTTTTTCCTCTTTTCATTTTTTACCTCCTTTGGTTCAATCGAATATATTTTATATTCTCCCAATTTTAAATATTATTCTTTTATAGTAACACCCATTGATCTAGCTGTTCCCATAACCATACTCATTGCTGTTTCTATAGATGCAGCATTTAAGTCTTCCATTTTTTGTTCTGCAATTGCTTTAACTTGATCCATTGTTAAGCTTGCAACTTTTTCTCTGTTTGGTTTTCCAGATCCTTTTTCAATTTTTAAAGTTTTCTTAATTAAAACTGCAACTGGTGGTACTTTTGTTATAAAAGTAAATGATTTATCTTGATATACAGTTATAACTGTTGGGATAATCATTCCAGGTTGATTTGCTGTTCTATCGTTGAATTCTTTAACAAATTGCATAATGTTTACACCACTTGCACCTAAAGCTGGTCCAACTGGTGGAGCTGGTGTTGCCTTTCCTGCTTCTATTTGTAATTTGATTATATTACTAATTTCTTTTTCTGCCATTTTGTTAGCACCTCCTCTTAATTGTACTATTTTATTTTACTTTTTGAACTTGAATAAAGTCTAACTCTACTGGTGTTTCTCTTCCAAACATTGAAACCATAACTCTTACTTTACGTTTTTCTTTGTTTATTTCTTGAACAACTCCAATAAAGTTTTCTAATGGTCCATTCATAACTCTTACAGAATCGTTAACTTCATAATCCACATTAACGTCTGCAACATCAAATCCCATATTTCTTATTTCATCCTCTGTTAAAGGAATAGGATCAGTTCCTGAACCTACAAATCCTGTAACACCTCTTGTATTTCTAACAATATACCAAGATTCTTCTGTTACAATCATTTTTATTAAAACATAACCTGGAAAAACTTTTTTTAGATTTACTTTTTTCTTTCCATCTTTTATTTCAATTTGTTCTTCCATAGGAACAACAATATCAAAGAAAAAATCTTCAAGTTCTCTATTTTTTATTGTTTTTTCTAAGTCTGTTTTAACTTTGTTTTCATAACCTGAATATGTATGTACTACATACCATTGAGGTTTCTTTTCTTCTTGAGACATCTTAGCTTAGCCTCCTTTTATTCTTGAACTTCTACTGTTGTATTTTCTGTAACATTTTCTGTTGTTTCTTCTACATTATTCTCAGTAGTTGTTTCAGATTGAGTATTAGCATTTTTGCTATTTTCTTCTGTTGTTGTATTATCTTCTGTTGTTTGAACTGTATTCTTTAATTTATCAACTCCATATTTGTTCATTGATTCGAAAACAAAATCCAAACAAAAAACTATAACTACAATAACTACAACTATAGCAATAACTGCTAATGTACTTTTAGCAAGTTCAGCTGGTGTTGGCCACACAACTTTTTTTAATTCTGCTTTAAAGTCTTTACCAAAGCTTTTTTTATCTTTGATATTTTTCTTTGATTCTTTAATTTGTTTTTTACTAACTTCTTTAGCCATTTTTTTCCTCCTAAAGATAGCTTATTTTGTTTCTTTATGTGTAGTATGTTTTTTACAGAATTTACAATATTTTGACATTTCTAATCTGTCTGTATTGTTTCTTTTATTTTTTTCTGTAGTATAATTTCTTCTTTTACATTCTGTACATTCAAGTGTTATAACTTCTCTTGCACCTTTTGCTGCCATTTACATACACCTCCGTAATCAGCTTTTTTTGAAACGATGTGAGCACATGCATTCTCATACATACGCTTGAGTATTTTATCACGTTTTACTATTGTTGTCAATGATTTTACATAACTTTTAATAACATTTTATTTCTTTTTCTTTTTTACAGAAAAACCAAATTTTCCGACTTTTTTTCCTAAAGGAAAATATCCTCCATTTGCATAAGCAATTAAATCACATTTTGAAATATCAAAAGCACCCTTTTCATCTATATATTTATCTTCTACATTTATTGCTAAAACCTCTGCTATAAACATATGATGGCTTCCTAATTCTTTTATTTCTCTTACCTTACATTCTATTGAAACTGGACTTTCTTTTATTAGAGGACATTTTACAAAATTTGCTTTTTCTTTATGTAGTTTCATCTCTTTGAATTTATCATATTTTGCTCCACTTCTACATCCACACCAGTCTGTTGCTTTTGCTAATTTTTTATTAGTTAAGTTTATAACAAATTCTCCATTTTCTTTTATCATATTATATGAATATCTTTCTGGTCTTACAGATATATAGACCATTGCAGGTTTTGTATTTATAATTCCAGTCCATGCAACTGTTATGATATTGGATTTTTTCATATCTCCACAACTTACCATTACAGCTGGTATTGGATATACAAATGCACCTGGTTTCCACGTTACTTTTGACATAATTCTCATCTCTCTTTCTAAAAAAATGGGAGCTTAAGTAATTTTACTTTTGCCCCCTTATCCATTAAACACTTTTCTTTTTTTCATCTTTACTAATGTCCTTGTCTTCACTTTCTTCATTGTTTTCTTTTACATAAAGTTTTCTTAACCGTCTTAATTCCTTATCTGAAAACCCTAAATTTTGCTTTGGATTTTTGTTTTTTCTTGACATATGTATCCCTCCTTAGATGTAAAAGATGTTTAATGTATCAAAAATTTTTCATATTATATATTATTTTACATAATTTGTCAATTACTCTTATTTTATATTTTTATCTTTACTTTTCCTTTATTTATTACTATTGTTTCATCTGCTATATCTATAATTTCTTTTTTATGAGTTATAACAATTATTGTATGATTATCTTTTAATTTTTCTAATATTTTGGAAAATTTCTCAACTTTTTCTTTGTCTAATGATGAAGTTGCTTCATCTAATATTAATATTTTAGATTCTTTAAGTAGCATTCTAGTTAAAGAAAGAAGTCTCTTTTGTCCTCCTGATAAATTGTTAGAGTTTTCATCTATTATTGTATCATAACCATTTGGTAAACCCTCTATAAAATTACTTACTCCTGTAAATTTGCATATTTCTTCTTGTCTCTTTATACTATTATTTATCAGATTAAAATTTTCTCTTATACTTAAATTAAACAAATAAGTTTCTTGATTTAATATAGATATTTCTTTTAAATATGATTTTTTATCTATATTATTAATATCAATATTATCTAATAAAATTT
>USJU01000097.1 GCA_900555085.1 uncultured Clostridium sp. | reverse complement strand
TAACAGATGGACAAGGAAATACTCAAACTAAAACAGTAGAAATAAACACAATAGATAAAAATGCACCAGAAGACTTTACAATAGCAGCAGAAAACACAGAAGAAGGATTAAAAATAACAGGAACAACAACAGATGCAGAAAGTGGAATAGATAAATACGAATATTACGTAATGAAATCAACAGAGAGTAATTATACAAAATATGATAACAATCCAATAACGAGATTAGCAAGTGGAATATATAATGTATATGTCATTGCATACGATAAAGCAGGAAACCAAAAACAATCAACAAATACAGAAGAAGTTAAAATATCAAGAACATACTCAAATGTAACAGCAAAAATGGTATCAGAACATCCAGAAACATATTATGGATTAAAAGTAACAAATTATGAATCACAAAATGGGCAAAATGATTGGAGAATATTTTATTCAGACTGGAAGGAAAAAAGTAAGCAACAAAACACAAACGAACCAACAGATACACATATATTTTTGATAACAGGAGATTGTATAAATGTATAGCAACATTACTAAATGTAGATAATTGGAGTGATTATAAAGATAGTGACAATAAAGCAGAAAGTGTAATAGGTGGTCCAACAATAGAAATGTGGGAGGATAGTTGGAATGAGAGATATCCGAAAGATAAAGTATATAGAAAAGCAGGTACAAAAGGATATTTTATTGATACCAATCTGGATGATTATATGACTTCGTATAACTTTTCTTTGTCTTCTAAAGATGGATATAATAATAACTTATATTTTCCTAAAAAAATAAACTATTTGCTAGCATCTCCTTCTGCTGGCTCAAATACATATGTACTTTATGTTGCTTCTTCAATTGGTTTTGTGACTTATCAAAATTATGATTATAATGCTGGATTTAATTTACGCCCGGTTGTTTCTTTAAAAGATAGGATTACAGTAAATGCAGTAGATTTTGAATAATATGAAAATTCAAATAAGTAAATAAGAAATGAGTTAGTAGAAAACTTTGTCTCTACTAACTCATTTCTTTAATTCTACAATAGTTACACCCATTTCACCTTCGCCAAATGTTCCAAGTCTAAAAGATTTTACATGTGGTTCTTTTCTTAAAAATTTATGAATTCCTTCACGTAGTTTTCCAGTTCCTTTTCCATGAACTATTCGCACGCTTTTTATACTTGATAAATAAACATCATCTAAGTATTTATCTACCAAAGGTACTGCTTCATCAACAGTTAAGCCAATTACATTAATTTCTGTAGAAACATTTTTTGATTTAAAGTCATTTTTTGCTTTTTTAGTTGCAATTTCTTTTTTAGTTTCTTGCTTTGCTAAAATTGTTATATCGGAAATATCTGCATTTATTTTCATTGGTCCAACTTGAACTTGAATAATATTGTCTTTATTTGGAGTAGAAAGTACAGTTCCGTTTTGATTTAAACTTATAATATATACTTTCATTCCAACTTTTATATCTTCAGGTTTTGTGTTTGAACTATCTGCACTTTCTGTAACAAAGGCTATTTCTTTTATAGAATTATTTAAAGAATTTCGTAAGTTTTCAAGCTGTTTTACATTATTTGAGTTACTTTTTATTTCTCTTATAATTTTAGTTGCATTATCTTTAGCTTCTAACAAAATATTTCTTGCTTCTTCTTTAGCATCTTCAATAAGCTTTTTGGATTTATTGTCAAGTTCTGTGTTATCTCTTTCTAAATTTTTTCTAAGTAATGTAACCTGATTTAAGTTTTTTTCAATTTCTTCTTTTTCTTTCTCAATGTTTAATTTTTCATCATGAATATTTTTAAGTAAATCTTCTATATGAATAGAATCATCAGATAAAAAGTCTGTTGCTCTATTTAAAATGCTATCTTCAAAACCTATTTTTTTACATATAGCAAAAGCATTACTTTTACCTGGAATTCCAAGTAATAATTTATATGTAGGTTTTAAATTTTCTATGTCGAATTCACAACTTGCATTTTTGAAGCCTTTATTAACTAATGCGTATTGTTTTATTTCAGGGTAGTGAGTAGTAGCCATTATTAGAGAACCATTGTTATAAAATCTTTCTAAAATACTAATAGCTAAGCTTGCACCTTCTAAAGGGTCTGTTCCAGAACCAAGTTCGTCTAGTAAAATTAAACTCTCACTTGTAGAGTTACGTAGAATTTCAACAATATTTGTCATATGAGCAGAGAAAGTACTTAAATTTTCTTGTATACTTTGTTCATCACCAATATCAGCAAAAATGTTATCAAAAATATAAATGCTAGAGTTCTCTTTTGCTGGAATATGAAGACCACTCATAGCCATTAAACATAGTAATCCAACAGTTTTAATACTTACAGTTTTACCACCAGTATTTGGCCCTGTAATAACAAGGCAAGAGTAATCAAAACCTAAGTTTATATCTATTGGAACAACTTTATTTTTATCAATTAGTGGATGACGAGCACCACGTAAATTTAATTGTTTTTCATCATTAATAATTGGTTGATTACCATCTATAGAAAGAGAATATTTTGCCTTTGCAAAAATAAAATCTAATCTACCAATAATTCTAATATTATTTTCAATTTCATTTACAATAGGAGCAAAAAGTTCAGTGTAGTCCTTTAAAATTCGTTCTATTTCAATATTTTCTTCAACACGAAGATTATTAATTTCATTATTAAGTTCAAAAACAGCCATAGGTTCAATAAAAACAGTAGAACCACTAGAAGAAAAATCATGAATAAAGCCTTTTACTTGGCTTCTATATTCTTGTTTAACAGGAATAACATATCTATCATTTCTAATTGTAACAACAGATTCTTGAATATATTTAGAATAAGTAGAAGAATGTATAAAATTATTTAATTTAGATTTTATATCTTGCTCTAATTTTCTAAAACTCTTTCTAATAGTATACAGCTTTTTAGAAGCATTATCATTAATAGTATTTTCATCTAAAATATTAGAAAAAATAACATCTTCAATATTTTTATTAGTATATAAAGAATTAAAATAATTATCTAAAATAGCATAATCTTCTGAATTCAAACCATCTTTAGAATAAAAATAATCATTCAAATTTCTGCACATTTTCAAAATTCTAGCAAGCTCCAAAAGACCTTTAGTAGAAAGAATAGCATTACCTCTAATAGCTTTCAAATAAACTTCAACATTATCAATAAAAGAAATAGGTAAGTTACCTTTTCTTACAATTAAAGAACAAGCCTCAGAAGTTTCATCAAGAGCTTTTTGGACCTTAAATTTATCATTACAAGGAACAAGACTCAAGCAAAAATTCTTACCAATATACGTATTAGAAAAAGAAGCAAGAATCTCTAAAACTTTATTATATTCTAATTTATTTAAATAAAAGTTATTCAAATTTAAAAACCCCCTAATTATTTGACATATAAAAAAATGTATATTATAATATGTAAGAAAAACAAGGAACCACAAAGAGTGGTACCATTAAAATATTTCTAAATAAGAATCACATTTCTAATGGTTGGCAGAAATGTGATT
>USJU01000096.1 GCA_900555085.1 uncultured Clostridium sp. | reverse complement strand
ATAATTTAATTTTCTTTAATATTCGAATTAGTATGTCTATTTCATATTCAGATACATAAATTCTTAATTTTTCTTTATCTTTTGAAGATAAATATTTATATATTTTTTCTATATCATCTATTAAAATTTTGTTTAATTCATTTTCAATTTTTATTCTATCAAAATTATCTTCTAAGCCACTTAAATGATAATTTTTTTGTTTTAAAATATTGTTTACACTAACCAAGTTATTTTGCTTTAATAAATCTTCTATGTCTGTTTTGGTTAAATTCTTAGCTTTCATTCCTTTTAACTTGGCAACTAAACTAGGATATTTAAGAGAATTAATCAATTTGCAGCACCTCTTAATTCTTCCATTATTTCATTTATTTTTTGTTGTTTTAGCTCTAAATATTTAGCATTCAACTCATTTATTTTTTTATTCTTTTCTTCTTCTATTTTATTTTTTTCTTTTCCCAAGTTCATATTACATTGCATTTTTTTTATTTGAATTTTCTCTTCTATTTCTTTATCTATAATCTTTTTTTGCTTTTCAATAGCATCTTCTACAAGTTCATCAAAATTATCATTTCTATTATTGGCTTCATTAAAAATACTTTTTGCTTGTTTATCAATTTCTATAATATTATTTATAATTTCATCCATAATTTACATTTCTTTCCTTTGTTTTTTGTTATTATATCACAAATCTTTTTTTATAATTCATTTGTAACAAAAATGTAATAAAAAAAAATAGCGGTCAATGACCGCTGTGTATTTTATGCTATAAATATTGCACATATTGCACAATATATTATTATTTTTATTGTTTGTGTTAATAGCAATGAAAAACATGTTGCTTTTACTCCTAAGTCGTTTATTTCTGTATATTTTTTCATTATTATTTCTAAATTTCCTTTTGATGTTAGTTTGTTTTCTACTATGTACTCTTTTGCTAAATATTTTGCATTTAGCATTGCATCTATTTCTAATATACTTCTTATAAAGAAATATATTATTGTCATTATTAATAGTATAGATACAAATAGCATTCCATTTGTTATTACTTTTGTAATTGTAAGTACAACTATTGCTAGATAGGCAATAATAAATATATTTGAGTACACAAAGTTAAACCATAGCATTTTCTTGCTTTGCATTGAATGTAAACATTCATGTGCTATTGTTTGTACTCGTGTGTATGTATCATTTATGTTTGCTATAGATATTGTATCATTTGCAACAAGGTATAAACTTGTTTGACTATCTTTTGCTTCTTTTATTTTGGTATGTTTATTTCCTAATTTATTTAATATATATTGGCATATTTGTATATTACTTGGAAATCTTCTTACTAGTTCATCTAATACTTTATCGTGTCCTAATTCTTTAATTTTTTTTAAATTAAAACTGGCAATTATTGCTAACAATGCTAATACAGCTACTAATATAACTATTATTATAATATATTGCATTTTTATCCCCTTTTAAATTCCTTATTTTAAAACATCTTTTATTGCATCACCTATAATTTTATTTACATCAGCAATTAATACACTAAATTTCATTTCTGTTTCAAAGTATTCTTTTGCCTTTTCATCTTTTAATAATTCTGTGTACATATTTTGAATTTCTTGTGTCTTTTCTTGTGTTGGCTCTATTCCTTGTATTGTTAGCATTTGCATTTGTTGTCTTTTTTGTTCAAATTCTTTAATTTTGCTTTTTAATTCTATATTATTTTCTAATTCAGTTTTTGATTTTTTAAAACTTACATATTCTTCGCTTAGTTTTATTTCTTCGGCTAATTTATTTGCTGTATCATATACATTCATTTTTTCTAACATCCTTTCTTATAAAACGTATGGGGGCGGCCAACGACCGCCTGCTTTTATTTTTATGCATATGCATTTCTTTTTCTGAAATTTAATAAGTTTGTAATTTCTTTTTCTGGATTTTTCATTTTCTTTGCCTTTTGTGCTTTTTCTTGTGCTATCTCTCTTGCTTGTTTTTCTGCTACTGTTTCACATATTGCTTTTTGGTATGCGAAATGTGTATCTTGTGCAATTTTTTGCCAATTATATTCTGCTCTAACTTTAGCTTTTGCATTTTTTGCAACTTTCATACATAATGCCGGATCATATAATAAAGAAACAATAGAATCTGCAAGTGAATTTGGATTTCCTGCATAGCTTTTCATCCCATTTTCTCCGTGTTGTACTATTTCATTTAAACCTCCAACATCTGAAACAACAACTGGTGTTCCTGAAAGCATTCCTTCTAATGCAACAATTCCAAATGGTTCATATGTACTTGGAAATACTGCTACATCTGCACATTTATACATTTTTACAACTTGTTTTGAGTTCAAATATCCAGTAAAATATACTTTATTAGAAATTCCCATAGCATTTACTTGAGCCTTTAATTCATCTATCATTCCGCCTTTTCCTGCTATTACAAGTTTTGAATCGTGATATTTTTCTAATATTTTTGGCATTGCAGCAATTAAATGTTGAATTCCTTTTTCATAAACTAATCTACCAACAAAAAGAATTATTTTTTCATTATCTGCTGCATATTGTCTTCTAAATTCATAATCTCTTTCTACTCCGCTATATAAATTTAGATTTACACCGTTTGGAACTACATTTATCTTTTCAAATGGTAGTCCGAATAAACGTTGTAACTCGCTTTTCATATAATTGCTATTTACAATTACCTCTGAAGCTTCATATGTAAGCATCCATTCTGTATCATTTATGTATCTTTGTGTTTCATCATGTATACCTGAATTTCTTCCTGCTTCTGTAGCATGTATTGTTGCTACAATAGGTGTTCCATACGAATTTTTTAATGTTTTAGCAGCATATGCTACAAGCCAATCGTGTGCATGTATAACATCAAAGTTACCTTCTTTAGCAATTATCTCATTTGCTTTTGCTACTAAATTAAAATTCATTTGCATTATCCAATCTATAAAGTTGTTTGGATTTATCATATAATTACCAATTCTATATACTTTTACACCTTTATCGTCTTCAAAATCCGGAACATTTCCTTCTTTGTAAGTTACTACTGTAACTTCGTGTCCATCTTTAATTAATCTATGTGATAAATCGTGTACTACTCTAGCAATTCCTCCTACAATTCTTGGTGGATATTCCCATGTAAGCATTAGTATTTTCATTATTTTTATTAGCTCCTTTCATAAGCAAATCTTCTTTTGTTTGTCTCTTTTCAACTTATGCTATTTTATACAAAAAATATACAAATGTAAATATATTTTTACAAATTATTTCATTTTTTTCAAGTGAAAATTTTTCCATTGTTTTCTTTGTATCTTTTATGTTAACATATATATAGAATTTTAATTAGATTTCAGGTGATTTTTATGTTGAAATTTATTTTAGAGAATTTTAAAAACTTAAATATAAGAATTAAAAAAATAGTAAAAATCCGGATTTGTTTTTTCAATGGTAATTACCATACTATCTGGGTTAATACTATTTACATATAATTTAATTTTAAATGCTCCTATTTTATACTACTTAGGGACATATTTATTTAAAC
>USJU01000095.1 GCA_900555085.1 uncultured Clostridium sp. | reverse complement strand
TAACACCATCAGAAGAAAACGTGTATGAAATGGAAGTACACGGAGAAAAACCAGAATTCAAAGCAACAGCTACAGATAACTATGATGACCATGTAGATGTTGAAATAACAGATGATATAGATACTCACAAAGTGGGAACATATACTATAACATTTAAATCAACAGATACGAACGGAAACGTAGGAATTTTAACAAAAGAATTTAAAGTAAAAGATACAACAGCGCCAGTAATAACAGTAGACGACAAAAACAATGTATATGAAATTGAAGTACATGGAGTAAAACCAACATTTATAGCAACAGCAACAGACAATTACGATGAACATGTAGATGTTGATATAACAGATGATATAAATATTCACAAAGTAGGAAAATATACAGTAATATTTAAATCAACAGATACAAATGGAAATGTAGGAATAGAAACAAGAGAATTTAATGTAAAAGATACTACAAAACCAATAATAACAGTAGACGATGAAAGCAACGTGTACGAAATGGAAGTATATGGAGAAAAACCAGAATTCAAAGCAACAGCAATAGATAATTACGATGCCCATGTAGAAGTTGAAATAACAGATGATATAGATGTTCACAAAGTAGGAACATATACAATAACATTTAAAGCAACAGATACAGACGGAAACGTAGCAACAGAGACAAGAGAATTCAAGGTAAAAGATACAACAGCACCAGTAATAACATTAGATAAAGATAATGTATATGAAATGGAAGCTTTTGGAGAGAAACCAAAATTCAAAGCAACAGCAAAAGATAACTACGATGCCCATGTAGAAGTTGAAATAACAGATGATATCAATACAGATAAAGTAGGAACATATACAGTAATATTTAAAGCAACAGATACAAATAACAATACACAAAAAATAGAGAAAAAATTCAATGTAACAAAAGCTAATCCAGAATATAATATTCCTACTGGAATTGAAGCAAGATATTTTGATACATTAGCAAATGTAGCATTGCCAGAAGGATTTACATTTGAAGATGATTTATCAACAAGTGTAGGAAATGAAGGCGAAAGAATATTCAAAGTTATGTTTGCTCCAAAAGATGTTCATAATTATAAAATAATAACTGGAATAGAAATGTCTATAAAAGTAAATTATTTAAATATCGACTTAGATGGAGATGGTAAACCAGACTTAAATGTAGATACAGATGAAGATGGAAAAGCAGATCTAAATGTAGATATCACAGGAAATGGAGAAGCAGATGTTAATATAGACACAAACGGAGATGGTAAACCAGATAAAAATCTACAAAAAGATGAAGATAAGTCTGAAGACCAAACAAACAATGAAGATAGTGATATAATTTACTCTAATGAAGATTATTCAGGAAGCAACACATATACAAAAGGAAATTTAAGAATTTATTCTGAAAAATATATATTTGGTAATAAATATATGGAATATGTAAAAAATAAAACAACTGTAAAAGCCTTAAAATCATGGTGTACAACAAATGGTACAATCGAGGTATATGATAAAGGTGGAATGTTAAAAATGAAAGACACAGATTATGTTGGAACAGGAATGATTCTTAAAGTAACCAAAGATGAAGAAACAATGAGTTTTATAATTGTAGTACAAGGAGATACATCTGGAGATGGTATTGTAACAACTGCAGATGCAGCACAAGTAGAATTCCATATTTTAAATAAAAAGACACTAGAAGGAGCTACATTCAGAGCTGCAGATATAAACAGAAATAAAGCAGTAACAGGTGAAGACTTAGCAACAATAATAAGAAAGATACAATACTTAGAGCCAGAAAGTATAAATCCAAATTATGTTGAAGAATTAGAAGATACAGAAGAAACAAATACGGAAGAACCAAAAGATACAGAAAAAACAGATGCAAAAATAGACAATGAAAAAGACAATAAAGAAAACAATACTAATTCAACAATAAATAAAAATACTACAAAGGAAAACACAACAATAAATAATACAACAGAAGAAATAAAGAATTCTAATACAATAAAAGAAAACACTACAAAACAAAATACTAGTGTAAATAATACTGTAGAAAAAGATGCAATAAAAGAAAATGCAAAAGATAAAACTGAAAAGGAAAAATTACCTGAAAATAATACTGTTCAATATAAAAAGCAAGAAGAATAAAAAAGTGGCTTCGCCGCTAGGGCGGACTTAAGGCGTCCGCCCCTACAATTAAAATAGAAGTTTGGTACTATATAAAAAAGGAGTTAATATAATGAGTAAAAAAATTAAATTTATATTATGTTTGTCAATTGCAATTATGTTTGCATTAATGGGAAAAGTAAGTGCCTACTCAGCAGATGCAAGTTTAACTACAGATAGTAAACTTATTGAAGGAGGGCAAGTAGAAGTAATATTAAAAATGGAAAATATTAATGCAACAGAAAGTGGAATAAGTGTTGTTAAAGGTAAAATATCTTACGATAAAGATGTTTTTGAAGGATACACACTAGAGGCACAAAATGGTTGGAAAAAAGAAAATTCAACAGACACATTTTTATTTGAAAAAACAACAGGAATAACACGGTTCAGAACAAATAGCTAAAATTATATTTAAGGTAAAAACAGGAATAACAAAAACAGAAGCAGAAGTAAAATTTACAAATATAACAGCCTCTGGAATTGTTAAACAAAATGGAGGACCAGGAGATATAAAAGTAGCCGGAGCCACAATAAAAGTTTCAAAAACAGAAACAGCAAAAATTACCAAAGAAAATTTAAAAACACAAAACATATCTACATCACATACAAATGTAGAAAAAATACCTAATGCAGGAAAAGAAAATTCTGTATTCATAGGAGCAATTTTAATATTAAACACAATAATTGTTTATTCAAGATATAAAAAATTTAAAGATATAAAATAAATTAATTTAATTCTATAAAAAGCAGGCGACCATTGGTCGCCTTAAATCAACATTGTAATTTTATTTTTGTCTTTTTTTATAATTTTATCATCTTGTAAACATTTTAATTCTCTCATCATAGCACTTCTATCTATGCTTAAATAATCTGCCAAGTCTGTTAATGAAAAATGCAAAAGAAATGTTTTATTTAAAGAACGTGCAGATAAAATATTAAAATATGTTAAAAGTTTATCTCTAATACTTCTTTGTGAAAGAACCTCAATACGAATATTTAGAGTTACAAATTTATCTAAAATTAAATCTGGTAAGTTACTTGCAATAACATCATGAAATTTACAATTTTTTTTACATTTCTTATGAAAATTATCATATGAATAAAATAATACAGAGGTTTTCTTTTTAGCTAAAACAAATAATTCGTTATTTGTAGTTAATTGATAAAATATCTCACCAAACAAATCGTTATTAGATAAATGTTCAATAATACTCTGTGTACCATTAGATTCGTATCTAATTAAATCGGCTTGACCATCAATTAAAAAGCATAGTTGATTTCTATTTACCAAATAGGTTGTTATTATTTCTCCTTTTTCAAAGGTTTTTACTTGAGCTTTTGTACATTCATTGGAAAAGTTTTTTATAAATTCTCCAATATTAATGTTTGGTTTCATAAATTTCCTCCGATTTTTTTAATTTCAATTTATTTATTACAAATATAAAATAATATAAAAATATATGTCAAA
>USJU01000094.1 GCA_900555085.1 uncultured Clostridium sp. | reverse complement strand
AAAATTACAAGTATTATAAACTATAAAATAATAAATAATAAACATATGAAGAAAAGGAGAGAAAAATGCCAAGCTGTTTAGGTCTGTATATCGATAAAAATTTAATTAAATATGCAAAAGTTTCTAAAGACCATGAATTTATAAAGGTAGATTCTTATGGTATAAAATTTTATGACAAAATTAGCGAAGCAATTTCTCAAATAGTTGCAGAAACTTTTAGTTATAAAACACCAATAAGTGTAAACTTATCAAACGAAATGTATAACTATTTTGAAATATTTAGCTTACTCAATAAGAATGATATTCCAAAAGCAATAGAAACAGAATTTGAAAGTTTATGCGAAGAAAAAGAATATAATATGAATGCATTAGAAACAAGAAATGTAATTGTTTCTAATTTAGAAAATAGAGAAAAATTAAGAGTTGTTCATGTATCTGCAAACAAAACAGAAATAAATAATAAAGTACAAATGCTCGAAGGAAATAAGGTAGGAGCAGTAATTCCTATCTCAATGAGTATACCAAATTTGATAGATGCAAAATCAAAAGAAAATGTACTTATTGTAAATATTGAAGATAAAACAACAGTAACATCAATTATAAATAACAATGTATATGAAGTAAAAATATTAGAAGATGGTTCAAAACAAATATTAGACAGTATAAACCTTAAAGAAAATTCATATCAAAAAGCGTATGATATTTGTAAAAATACAACAATATATACATCAGGAAGTCAAGACTTACAAATAGATGAAAACGACCACCTAGACGATATAATGCCTACTTTATATAACGTTGTAAGTCAAGTTAAAAAAATACTTGAAAATAGTCCACAAGAAATTGAAAAAGTATATATAACTGGAACGGCATCAGTTATATCTAATATAGATTTATATTTTAGCGAATACTTAAATAGTGTAAAATGTGAAATTTTAAAACCATATTTTATAAGTACAGGACTAAAAAATGTTAATATAAAAGATTTTATTGAAGTTAATTCAGCTATTTCTTTAGCACTTAATTATTTAGGTGTTGGTGTTGCAGGAATGAACTTTAGAAGAATTCCTTTATCACAAAAAATTAGTGAATTAATGAATATTCAAATTGGTGGAGCGAAAAAATTAAAAGATAAGCCAGGGAAAAAAGATTCAAACAAAAAAACAATAAAAAAACCTAACTTGAATTTTAATTTTGACCTAACAGGTGCATTAGATACTATAGAAAAATCTATACTTAGAGTTGCAGGAGCATTACTTGGAACCATAATAATATTCATAATTCTTTCTGGAATATTAACCAATAACATGGAAAAGAAAGAAAAAGAAGCAGATGATTTAATATCAGATACAAATACACAAATAGCAAAAATTTCAAGTGACAATGATAAAGTAAATTCAAAAACTTCATCATATCAAGAATTAATAGATAATTTAAATAAGGTAAATGAAGCGTTAGCAGAAAAGTATTCATTAAAAGATGCAGTACCTAACTTATTAAATGAAATTATGTATGCAACACCAAAAGATGTACAAATAACATCAATTGAAAATACAACAAGCAAGCATATAAAAATTGAAGCTCAATCTGAAAAATATGAACAATTAGGATACTTTAAAGGAAAAATAAAAAATGAAGGATTACTATTAAATGTAATTTCAGATCAAGGTGTGAAAAATGGGGATATTGTAAAAACTACAATAGAAGGAGATTTACCATGATAAGAAAAATTTTAATGGGTGTACTTACTGTTTTACTTGCTGTTTTAACATATTTTGTAATTGCAAATGGAGTATCAATAGGGTCATTTAAAGCATTAGGCTTAAAAGGACTAAAAGAAGAAGACGCTCAAATTCAAAGTAAAATAGAAACTGCAAGTTCATTAACAAGTAGTCAATACCCATCAAAAATAAGTGAATTAAATCAAAACACAAAAAACTTATTAAGTAAAAAAGAAGAATATACAGATTTAACAACATACAGCACAGAAGACCAAATTCAAGCAGCAAACGAATTACAAGAATACGAAGTAGAATACTTGTGGGCAGAAGTTGGTAAATATGCAACTAAAGAAGGAATAAAAATAAAAATGGACATAAGCAATTCTACATCTGCAAACCAATCTGCAGATGGTAGAAAATTATACGACTTAAACTTTACTGCAGAAGGAGCGTATGTTGGAATTTCATTATTTTTAGCAGATTTGGAAGATGATTCTTTCTTAGATTTTAAAATAGAAAATTTTGCATTAACAAAAGGAGAAAGTACAGAAAATCTAAAAGCAACATTTGTTGTAAAAGATATACCAATAAAAATAGATAATTTATCTGCAAATACTTCATCAGATTCAGAAACAACAGGAAGCGTAAACAACACAACAAATAATACAAGCAATACAACAGGAAATACAACTACAAACACAACAACAAACAGTAATACGAACACAAATACAACAAGATAAAATATTACAAAAAAGAAACAAAATTAGGTAAGTGTTCTGCCCGTATAAGAAAGAATAAATTATAAAAAAACATACAAAATTCGACAAAAAAATTATTGACAAACCCAAAAAAATAATCTATCATAAAGGAGAGAGGGAGATATGAAAGGCAAAACAATAGTTAAAGAAATTTTCATATTAGCTCTAGTCTTGGTTGCAATTGGTCTAGTGTTATCAATTATATTATATAATTACTCACCAAGTAAAAAAGCATTACCAAACAAGGTGGCATACACAACACCAGAAAATGTTAGCCAAGAAATAAGTAGCATGAGTGATGCAGAAGCAACCACACCTGTTACAATAACATATGAATTAGACGAAACAAATATAAAAAATTCACAAAAAAGTGGAGTTTACAATTCTGGTAGACCAAATCCATTTGGAGATGTAGACAAGCCAGAAGAAAATACAAAAGATGGTGAAAGTGAAAATACAAATGAAACAAATACAACAACAAATGGCACTTCAACATCAAACAGTTCTAGTACAGGAAGCAGTAGTAGTACTACTAACAATACAACAAGTTACTTACCACAAACTGGAACAAAATAAATTTCGGTTATATTTATTAATAAATATAATATATAACAAAAAATTTATAAAAGAAAGGAGTGTTTTTTATGTTAAAAGAAAACAAAGGTGTAACTTTAGTAGCTTTAGTTATCACTATTATAGTATTATTAATATTGGCAGGTGTAACATTGTCAATGGTAATGGGAGATAGTGGTATATTCTCAAAAGCTAACAAAGCATCTACAGAAACAACAATTTCATCTGCAAAAGATGCAGTTAGATTAGCTACATTAGAAGCTGTAACAGACCAATATGATGATAATGGTGCAATTACAACAGCTAATGAAATAACATCTGCAAATGTTGCTACAAAAGTTGGAGCAAAATTACAAGATGGTTACAAAATTCAAGATGGAAAAATAATGCAAGGAACTACAGACACAGGTGTAACTGTTACATTTACAGTTGGATCAAACCATTCTGTAACACCAACATTTAATAAATAATTAAATATTGATTATAGGCATACTATGTATGCCTTATTTTTTTGCAAAAATACTTGTAATTTTATTATTAATGTTATATAAATAAAACATATTGTAAAATAAAATTTACAATATGT
>USJU01000093.1 GCA_900555085.1 uncultured Clostridium sp. | reverse complement strand
TATTATATTCAACTTTTTTTCTATAAATTATACTTATATAGCAAATTTAAAATTATCATAAATGGGTATAACCTTTAGTGCTCCTGACATTTCTAAAATTTTTTTTGTACTTTTACTTACATTTATTAAGCCTAAATCTCCACCAAGCATTGTAGCAAGCTTAAATCTACCAAGTAAAAATCCTATTCCGCTGCTATCCATGAAGTTAACACTATTAAAATCAAATATAACTTTTTTAGGCATATGTCTTTCAATTTCATAATCTATTTTCCTCCTTAGTTCTTCTGTTTTGCAATGGTCTATTTCTTCAGTTAATTCAACAAGCAATAACTTGTCCTTTTCTAGATAATTTATTTTCAAATTAATTACCTCCTCTTTAGTTTTTTATAATTATACTCTTACTGGTAATTTTTTCCAATAGCAAAACATAGGAAGTTTTAGCGAAATATAAGAACTTTTCGACAAAAAAATCCACACATAAAATATGTGGATTTTTTTATTTTTCTATTATGTATAAATATATGGTAAATATAAATTGCTGGATAATTATTGTAATTTTTAACAAATACTAATGTAATTACATATAATTTATAAGAAATTTGTATTTTGGAGGATTTGTAATGTGTGGTTTAGTTGGTTTTGTTAACTATAAAAAAGATGTTAGTTCTTACAAAAATGTTTTGTGTAATATGACTGCATCTCTTCAAAAAAGAGGTCCTGATGAACTTGGTTATTACATAAACGATAATGTTGCTCTCGGTCATAGACGTTTAATTGTTATCGATCCAGATGGCGGCAGGCAACCTATGATTGAAACATATTCTTATGGCGAATATGTTATTGTTTACAATGGTCAAATTTATAATACAAAAGAATTAAGAAAAACTTTGATTGAAAATGGTTTTGATTTTTCTGGACATTGTGATACAGAAGTTTTACTTAAAAGTTTCATTCATTATGGTTACGATGTTCCTAAGCATTTAAATGGTATTTTTTCTTTTGCTATTTGGAACACCGCTAAACAGGAATTATTTCTAGCAAGAGATCATTTTGGAATTAAACCTTTATTTTATACTTTTTGTAATGATTCTTTAATTTTTGCTTCTGAAATTAAAGCATTATTCAAATATCCTGGTGTAGATAAAGTTTTAGCTACTCAAGGCATTTCAGAATTATTTGGAATAGGTCCTGCTCATACTCCTGGAACAACTGTATTTAAAAATATCTTTGAAATAAAACCTGCTCATTTTGGAATTTATAATAAAGATGGTTTGCATTTAGAAAGATATTGGAAATTGGAAACTAAAAAACATACAGATAATTTTGAAGAAACTTGCGATAAGGTTCATTATTTATTAGATGATGCTATTCAAAGACAGCTTGTTTCGGATGTTCCTCTATGTGTTATGCTTTCAGGTGGTTTAGATTCTAGTATTATTGTTGCATATGCTAGTAACTATTGTAAAAAGAATGGCTTAAAATCAATAGATACTTTTTCCGTGGACTATGTAGATAATGATAAAAACTTTGTAAAAAGTGATTTTCAACCTAATTCTGATAATTATTATATAGATTTAATGAGAAAAAAATTTGAAACAAATCATCATAAAATAGTAATAGATACACCAGAACTAGCTGAGAGTTTAGAAGATGCAATGATAGCACGTGATTTTCCTGGTATGGCAGATGTTGATTCTTCCTTTTTACTATTTTGCAAAAACATAAAAAAAGAAGCTACAGTTTGTTTGTCTGGTGAGTGTTCAGATGAAATTTTTGCAGGCTATCCTTGGTTTTTCCGTGAAGATGCCCTAAACAGTGGAACTTTTCCTTGGTCTATAGCAATAGATGAAAGACAACAAATATTAAATCCTAACATTGGAGAAAAAATTAATTTAAAAGATTATATAGATTTTAGATATAATGAAAGCTTAAATGAAATAGAGTTTTTAGATTCAGATTCAAAAGAAACTACAGAAAAAAGAAAGATAACCTATTTAACAATGAACTGGTTTATGCAAACACTTTTAGATAGGTCGGATAGAACTTCTATGTATAATGGTTTAGAGCTTCGTGTACCTTTCTGCGATTATAGATTAGTTCAATATATGTGGAATGTCCCTTGGGAAATGAAAGCTTTAAATGGTAGAGAAAAAGGATTACTTCGTTATGTTGTAAAAGATTTATTACCAACAGAAATTGTAGATAGAAAAAAATCACCATATCCTAAAACACATAACCCAAACTATTTAGCAAAAGTTAAACAAATGCTTACAGAAATAATGAATAAACCAGATGCACCTATTAATGATTTATTAAATAGAAAATATATTTTGGAAATACTAGAAACTGATGGAAAAGCATTTTCAAGGCCATGGTTTGGTCAACTTATGACTGGTCCACAGCTTATGGCTTATTTATGCCAGGTTAATATGTGGCTTGAGAAGTATCAGCCTAAAATTGAGATTTAATTAAAAGTAGAGGTTCTGGCTTAAGAATCTCTATTGTTATTTTGTATTGTTAAAATTATAACTTCAACATTCTTGTTTTTCTTTTGTAGCATTTCTAAAATGCTGTCATCTATATAATTGTCTATAATTAAAATTTTGTTTTTCGCTCTTTTTATAATACCAATTATCAAACTATAAGCATCATTTCATTTTTTAAAAGTCCAGAAAGCATCGCTATACCTTGTTCTGTAAATACTATTGGTAATTTTCTTCTGCCACCATAAGAATTTTCTTTTGATAAACTATATTCTCTGATGATATTTTCATTTATTTTTTTCCTATGTCATTTCTAAATTTTCATTACAAAAATGCAGTTTATTTATAACATCTTGTCCTATATGTTTATTTGCAGTTTTCACAGCTTTTTCATAATTCATTATTTGATATTCAAAGTGTGCATCTACACCATATAATACCTTCAATTTTTTATATTCTGAAGCTATTTTCCAAAATTCTTTACATGGATATACAATATTTTCTCTTCTCCCTATTATACATTCATTGGGATGAGATAAATTAATTTCTATTGGTATTTCATATTTTTCTGCTGTACTACAAATTATATGTGCAACTTTTTTATCTACTTCTGTGTAGTTGTCCCTACTTAACAAATATACATCTGGATGCGCTATTATATCTGGTATATTCTTTTCAATTGCTGTTTTTATATACTCTGCATATTTTAAGACATCTTCATCAGTAAATTTTTGTTTTCTCAAAATTTTCAGTTCATTATTCTCATCATATATAAAGTGTTGTCCTAGAATTATCTTATCTGTTTCATTTTTAAGTTCAAACAAGTTTTCTTCTTGCCCTGGTAAATACTCAACCTCAAATCCTGTTTCTATTTCTATTTTGTTTTTATACTTTTCTTTTAGGGATTTTATGCTATGTAAGTAATCATCTTTCTCCTTATACTCCATTCTCATATTTTCTCTAAAATCTATTCTTTCCTTTTGAGGGCAATGGTCTGTAAAAGCTACCTTGGTAAAACCCTTCTTTATAAATAATTTCACAAAATCTTCATCTGTCATATTATTGTCAGCATGTCCACATCTTCTTGTATGTGTATGATAATTAAATTTTTGCATAAATTCTTTATTATTCATTTTCATTCTCCTAACTTATATTATCTACATGTATTGCTTTTATGCCATTTTTTTCTAATAAT
>USJU01000092.1 GCA_900555085.1 uncultured Clostridium sp. | reverse complement strand
ATTATTTCCTATTTTAATTATATTTTTATTTTCTTTCTTTAAATTTTCTTGGATGTTTTTTATATTTTTAGATAAGTCTTCTTTTTTACTTTGAATTAAAATTTGAATATCAAAATTACATGTTTTTAAAAATATTTTATATGAATTTAAAATTTGCTCTTTTTCAAAATCTGTTTTTAGATTAAAGTTTATTGGTAATATTTTTAAAATTTTTACATAAGAATCATTTTTTAATTTAATAATACCATTATTATAAATTTCTTTAATATAAATCCAATTTTGAACACTATTAATCTTTTTTTCCATTTTTTTCTCCAAAATTATTTTTATATTTTATGTAATTTTTATATTACTATCATATTCCTACAATGTCAACAAATTTCGTATTTCATAAATCGACAAAATTCTTATTTTATTTTAATTATTTAATTTTTTTGTATATTATTTTTATATTTGTTTACAATAAATATTGTAAGGTTAATATTAGTTAATCGAAGAGTTATACGAGGTTTTTTAGGCTTTTTATAATTCGAGCAAAAGTTTTATATAGCTTTATTTTAAGGTTATATAATGCTGGAGTTGTGAGTATATTATTTGTTTGTAAGCTATTTTTATGGTTGAATTATAGGTAATATATTTTAGATAAGATTATATTTATATTAGATATGGTTAATTTTAGTCCTTATAGGATGAATTTAGTTATTAATAGTGTTTTTATAGTCGAGGTTATGGATGAATATCTGTGGTATATAGCTTATTTATATAGTAATATATATTAGGTTTGACTATTATATTTATTTGTTATAACTGCGATTAATATTAGCTTTACGATAAAATGGTAGATGCTATAATTGCATCTACCATTTTAAAATTATATATCTAGATTTTTTACATATTTTGCATTATCTTCTATGAATTTTCTTCTTGGTGCAACATCATCTCCCATAAGTATTGAGAATGTTTCATCTGCTTTTATTGCATCATCCATTGTAACTTTAACTAAAATTCTTGTTTCAGGATTCATTGTTGTATCCCATAATTGTTCAGGGTTCATCTCTCCTAAACCTTTATATCTTTGTATTGAAACTCCATCTCTTCCTATTTCAGCTAAACTTTTTTCCATATCTTCATCTGTATAACAATAAATATCTTTCATTCCTCTTTTTGATAGTTTATATAGAGGTGGTTGTGCTAAATAAACATTTCCATTTTCTATTAATGGTCTCATATATCTAAAGAAGAAAGTTAGTAAAAGAGTTCTAATATGTGCACCATCAACATCGGCATCGGCCATTATTATTACTTTTCCATATCTAATTTTTGTAATATCAAATTCTGCTCCAATTCCTGCTCCAACAGCAACTATAACAGGATTTAATTTATCATTTCCATATATTTTATCTGCTCTGGCTTTTTCAACATTAAGCATTTTTCCCCATAAAGGTAATATAGCTTGGAATCTTCTATCTCTACCTTGTTTTGCACTTCCTCCAGCAGAATCTCCTTCGACTATATATACTTCGCATTCTTCTGCTTTTTTGCTACTGCAATCTGCTAATTTTCCTGGTAATGTTGTTGTTTCTAGAGCTGTTTTTCTTCTTACAAGTTCTCTTGCTTTTCTTGCAGCTTCTCTAGCTCTTGAAGCACTAACACATTTTTCTAATATAGCTTTTGCTACAGCTGGATTTTCTTCTAAAAATTCAGATAAAGCTTCATTTACCATAGATTGAACAATACCTGTTACATTGCTGTTTCCAAGTTTTGTTTTAGTTTGTCCTTCAAATTGGGGTTCTTTAACTTTTACAGAAATAACAGCTGTTATTCCCTCTCTTATGTCTTCACCTTGTAGATTAGAATCTTTTTCTTTTAATATATTATGACTTCTTGCATAATCATTAAATACTTTTGTAAGTCCTCTTTTAAATCCTTCTAAATGAGTTCCACCTTCAATTGTGTTTATATTGTTAACAAACGTATAAATATTTTCAGAATATGCACTTGTATATTGTATAGCTATTTCAACAGGTACATCACTTTCTGTTTTTTCTATATATATAGGTGTTTTGTGTAATGGCTCTTTATTTTTATTTAAAAATTCAACAAAAGAAATTAATCCTCCTTCAAAACAAAAATCAGATTTTCTTACTTCTTCTCCTCTTCTATCTTCTAAAGTTATTCTTAAACCTTTTGTTAAAAACGCCATTTCTCTAAATCTTTTTTCTAATACTTCATATTCATATTCCAAAGTTTCAAAAATAGTATCATCCGCTAAAAATCTTACTTTTGTTCCTGTTTTATTAGAATCACCTATTCTTGTAAGTTTTTCAACTGTTTTTCCTCTTTCAAATTTCATTTGAAAAATTCCGCCATCTCTTTGTATTGTAACTTCTGTCCATTCAGATAAAGCATTAACAACAGATGAACCAACACCATGTAGTCCACCAGATACTTTGTATCCACTATCTCCACCAAATTTTCCACCAGCATGTAAAACAGTATATACTGTTTCTGCAGTTGAAATTTTAGTTTTTGGATGTATTTCTACTGGAATTCCTCTACCATCATCTTCAACACTAATAATATTTCCTGGTTCAATTATTACATGTATATTCTTGCAATATCCTGCTAAAGCTTCATCTACACAGTTATCAACTATTTCATACGCTAAGTGATGAAGACCTCTTACAGATACACTTCCTATATACATACCAGGTCTTTTTCTAACTGCTTCTAATCCTTCTAATACTTGAATTTGTTCTGCTCCATATTTATGCTTATATTTTTCCATTTATAAAAACCTCCATTCTGGATTTTATCCAGCTTTTTTAGTTAAAAATTGTATTTTTCAATCTTTTTTCAATAGTTACCGAAGATATATTAGTTATATAACCTTTTATAATTTTATTTTTTTCAGTAATTATTAAAGTGTTTTCTTCTGTATTTTCTATTTTAATTAATTTATTATTATCTTTTAAATTATTAATTATTTTTATATATTCATTTGTATTTTTTATTGCCTTTATATTATATATTCCTATTATATCTTCTTGCTTTAATATAATATTATTTCCAATATGTACAAACATAATTTTTCACCAATTATTCTATTATTACTTTTCCGTTTTTTACATTATATACATTAACTTTATTTTTTTCAAGTATTATTTTTTCAGTTCCTGTTATTATAACTTGTGCATCCGTAATATTATTTAAAAAACTTTTTCTTCTTTTCGAATCTAATTCAGACATAAAATCATCTAATAATAAAATTGGATATTCTCCTATTTCATCTTTAATAATATATAATTCAGAAAGTTTTAAAGATAACATAACCGTTCTATGTTGACCTTGTGAGCCATATATATTAACCAATTTACCATTTAAATATATTTTAAAGTCATCTCTATGTATTCCCTTTGTTGTATAACCTTTTTCAATATCTTTTTTTCGATTTTCTTTTAAAATTTCATAAAAAGATTTATTTTCATCAAAATCAGAAATATATTCTAATAAAATATTTTCCTTTTCTTCTGTAATTCCACTATGAATTACATTAATTTTTTCTTTTATTTTATTTATATATTCTTTTCTATATTCAAAAATTTTTTCTGCATAATTACTTAAACTTTCATCCCATATTTCAAGGCCTTCAATAGGTTTATTACTATATTTTATTTGTTTTAAATAATTATTTCTTTGTTCTAATGTTTTTTTATATAAATTAAAATAATATACATATCTTGGT
>USJU01000091.1 GCA_900555085.1 uncultured Clostridium sp. | reverse complement strand
CCATTTATTCTACTTAATACTTGTTTTTTATCTTCTTCACTATCTGTTTTAGAATATAATTTATACAAACAGTTTTCTATATACATTGCAATTTTTTTATCTATTTCATTCTCATTTTTTGCAACTGATTTTATATTTTTTATTACACGTTTTGGTTCAATAAATTCTATACATTTATCAAAATTCATAAAAACCCACTTTATCTTATTTGTTCTATCCTTAACTAATGCTATTTGTTTTTTTATTGTATTTTCATTATCTTTATTTTTGTTCTTTTCTAGTTCTGCACACAATTTTTTCATTGATTTTATAATTTCCGCACATATTACTTCATCAACATTTTTAGTTGTTTTAAACTCTAAACTCTTTTTAAAATCTTTCAATTAAATTCCTCCTCATGTTACTTATAATAATTTTATTAACGCCTAAAAATAAACATTACGTATTATAGCACTTTTATTATGAAGAATTTGTCGAAGTGTGGTGTGAAAATTATATTTATAAAAAAAAAGGTATTTCCTATAATAGAAAAAGACAATCAAATGATTGTCTATAAATTATAATAATTAGTTTTAATAGTTTTCTGCTTTTATTTCAAAATATGCTTTTGGATGGCTACATACTGGGCATATTTCTGGTGCATTTTTTCCTATTACTATATGTCCACAATTTCTACATTTCCATATTCTGTCTCCATCTTTACTGAATACTAAACCGTCTTCTACATTTTCTAGTAATTTTTTATATCTTGCTTCGTGTTCTTTTTCTATTTTTCCTACTGCTTCGAATAAATATGCTATATGGTCAAACCCTTCTTCTTTTGCTTCTTTTGCCATTCTATCATACATATCTGTCCATTCAAAGTTTTCTCCTTCTGCTGCGTCTTTTAAATTATCTGTTGTTGTTGGTATTTCTCCATTATGTAATAATTTAAACCATATTTTTGCATGTTCTTTTTCATTGTTTGCTGTTTCTAAAAATAGTTCTGCTATTTGTTCATATCCTTCTTTTTTAGCTTTACTTGCATAATATGTATATTTATTTCTTGCTTGAGATTCTCCAGCAAATGCTTCCATTAAATTTTTTTCTGTTTTTGTTCCTTTTAATTCCATAATTATTCCTCCATTTTTATTATTTTGTGCATTTAAATACACTTTGTGTTATTATAACATAAGAATTTTTATTTTCAAGATTTTTACTTATTCTTTTACATCTAATTTTTGGTTTTCATTTATACAAACAACAGGGCGGAGTGCACCAGATTTATCTCCAAAATGATTCATGACAATTCCTCCATACTTATTTATTGCTAATTGAAAGTTATATCCATTATAATTTTCAACCGATGGAGATGAAATCCAATAATAATCCGCATTTTCACTTTTTATATAATATAATATGTTATTATACCCTTCTTTTTTATTCATTATTTCAGTATCTATATATGTATTTTTCTCACTTGAAGTCGTTCCTACATAATATCCATTTTCGCTGGTGTTATTACAGTATAATTTTCCATCCACCTTTTCATATAAATTATTCCAACTTTCCATCCACATTTCTATTGTAGGGCTTCCTATTGCAGAAATTGCCTTTCCAGTTCCATCTTCTTTATCTAAATATTTTGTCCAATTGCTTGTATTTAGTAAAGTTGATACACATCTTGAATTTCCATTGTCTTTATTTAAGGTATAGCCTGTCGCTTTAAATAACTTACTTGTTTCATCTGTAACGTTTTGCATCTCATCTGGAGCATTTTCCCAGTATACTCTATATTTTGCACCATCTGCTAAGGTCATTTTTGTATTCGCACTTAACCTATCTGTTTGTGACAAATCCACATAATCACTTGTTATTAAAAATATATGAGTTCCATCTGAATATAATATTTTCCAGTCATCTTGTCCATTTGCTGATGTATAATTTGTTACTGTTGTTCCATAATATAAACTTGGATTATCTGCTACCATCTTTGCTGTTACGTTTTTTGCTCTGTCACTTACTTGTATTGCATCTGATATTATTTCTTCTTTTGTATTATCATTTTTGGCTAATAATAAATGAATATAATACGTATTATCTCCTTTTATTGTAGTTTGAACTGTTCCAGATTTTTCTGTAACTGCCACAGCATCTGAAGTCAGCCAACTATTATCATCAATTCCTATATAGTTTCTATTATTATTAACTATAAATTTGCAATTTTGTAAGTCTACATTTTCATCCAAAATATCTATTTGAGCAGTAGCCTTTGCTTCTGATAAGTTTGAATATTTGATTTCACTTCCATTCCATTTAACTTTCGCTAAATTGCTATTTAAATTTACATTATTTAATTTTTTCTCATTATAAATTTCATTTATATAATTAACATCTTCACCATATTTATCTATTATTGTTGTATCTGCATTTTTTTGTGCTCTATTTGCATTATTGGCAGAAACATAAACACCCATTAAAATTATAGTAAAAAACAACACAACCGTAAGAGTAACAACAGTTGCAGAACCTCTTTCACTCTTAAATTTTTCCATATTTCCTCCATGTTTAACATTAATTTTTTTCATTTTCATTTTACACTATACAAATAAATTTTACAAGGAAAATACATTAATAATAATTTTAAACAAATAAATTATCTTCTTTATTTTGCAAATTATGTTTAATTTTGTATTTATATAACTAAAATATTTCTTGACTTTGCACTGTTTTGGGCATATACTTAAATGAGTTTTTAAGGAGGTCTTACTTTATGAAAGATTTAATTGAAATAAGATGGCACGGTAGAGGTGGTCAAGGTGCTAAAACTGCTTCTTTGCTTTTAGCTGATGCTGCTTTTAACACTGGTAAATTTATTCAAGGTTTCCCAGAATATGGGCCTGAAAGAATGGGTGCCCCTATTACTGCTTATAATAGAATTAGTAATAAACCTATTACTGTTCATAGCAATATTTATGAGCCAGATTATGTTGTAGTTGTAGATGATACTTTGCTTGAAAGTGTTGATGTTACTGCTGGTTTAAAACCAGATGGTGCAATTATTATTAATACTACAAAGTCTGCGGGCGTTCTTAAACAATTATTAAGCAATTATTCTGGTAGTATTTATACAATTGATGCAAGAAAAATTTCATTAGAAACTCTTGGAAAATATTTTCCAAATACTCCTATGCTTGCAGCTATTGTTAAGGTTAGTGCTATTATGAATGATGAAGAGTTTTTAAACGATATGAAAGGTTCTTTTAAACATAAATTTGCTAAAAAGCCTGAGGTTATCGAAGGTAATATGAAGGCTATTGAAATGGCTTTAAAAGAAGTAAATAAAATTTAAAATTACTTTAAAGGAAGTGTTGAAATGACTAATATTAATAAAAATACTCCAATGTGCGACCTTACAATTGGAGGAAATATATATAATGCTGGTAATGCTAAGGATTTTAAAACTGGTGATTGGAGAAGTATTACTCCTATATTTCATTCTGAGAAGTGTAAACAATGTGGATTGTGCTTTCCTGTTTGTCCAGAAAATTCCATTCCAGTAAATAAAGATGGTTTACGTTCAGATTTTGATTATGATTTTTGCAAGGGCTGCGGTGTATGTGCAAAGGTTTGTCCGTTTAATGCCATCACAATGGAATAAAATATTACTATATAATTTTCAAGTTTATTTATTTTTTTACTTCGCTCCTCATTTAAGAAACTGTAATTCACTCTTGTTCATACAGTTTCTAAAAAGGTCCCCACAATACTTGTAAAAAAATAAATGAAAACTTTAAAATTATAAAAAATTAA
>USJU01000090.1 GCA_900555085.1 uncultured Clostridium sp. | reverse complement strand
TTCCACTTGTATCTGTATTCATTGTTTCTGTTACTTTCCACGATGTATATAAATTAACACTTTCTCTGTAACTTGCCATCATTGTTTTAAAGCTAGATTCTTTTGCTTTTGCAAATATTCCGCTTTCTCCAATAACCATATGTATTGCTACACCAGCTAAAATTAACAGTACAATTACAGATACAACAAGCGCAATAAGAGTTATGGCAGATGTAGACCTTGCTTTATCTTTTATTTCACTATTCATTTATAAAATTCTCCTGTTCTTTTATATTTAAATTTTTTCTACTTAGAAAATTTTATAAACCTTCTCCACATACAGCAACTCCACGAGAATAAGAAGAGCTTCTAGCATAAGCACCTTGATCATCTTGTTGATATGGGTAAACTGTAAATATTCCTTGTTTTCTTCCTCCACGCAAAATCTTCTCACTCAGTTCTCTTGATCCCTTAGATCCATGCCATCCATGGCATCCAGGATTTGAAGCAGTTTTAGTACCTAATGCATCACCTCTATGAACATACTCTAGATTTCCTGAATAACCATCCCAATACTTTCTATTAAATGAGTTAAGGAATGAGACATTTGTTGTAGCTGCTACATTTTCATTCGAATAACAAAATGTAACTCCTGTAGCATTTCCAGTTGAAGTAGAAATATCGGGTTCATTTGAAGGATTACCATATGCAGAAGCTGTAAGTATTAACATTGCTCCAAATTCTGTGCTTTTTGCCATATGAACATCAATGTTGTTACTTGCACTTTTAGCTGTTAAATCTGCATTTATTGTTTCAGAAAGTCCCATTCCTTCTCCTTGCTTTTCCATGTTTCTAAATTCAGATATCCATGCATCTGTAGTAGCTGTTTTAGAAGTTTTGCCATTTGCCTGTAAAGTTGCATTTACCTCTATTGTGCTTAATAAAATTGTTGCTAATATTATTACTAATGTTATTAAAATTAATTTTGCTCTTTTCATTGGTTTTTCTCTCCTTTTATTTTCTTTTTTGTAATTTTTTATTTTACATTGATAATTTTATATTAAACAATTTAAAATTGCAATACATTTTTTTTATTTTTTATAACACACAAAAAAAGCAACCTATAAAAAGTTGCCTTTTTTATTAATATTTTAATCTCCTGCTGTGTATTTCATAGCCCAGTATCCACTTAATTCTTTTCCGTCGAATGTGAATGCTTCTGGTATTTTATATCCGCTACTTGTGTCTGTGCTTGTATCTTTTAGGAATCTTACTTCTGTTCTGGCTGAAGCTATTTGTGCTTGTTGTGCTCCTGTTATTAGGAATTCGTATCTTGGTATCCATGTATAATATGTTGTTTTTCCATCTGCTTTTACTACTATGTTTGCCCATTTACTGCTACTGTAGTCGTACCAGTCTTTTGGTGCGTTGCTTCCGTCGTTTTTTATTTTGTCTCCTATTTTTTCGTTTTCATTTTCATCATATTCTACGTAGTATGTGCAGTCTGCAGCAAATCCTGTTAAATCTGGTTTGTTTGCATCTATTGTTGTTATTTGTTTTGATATTGTTCCTATATATTCGTCTGATGAATTTCTTATTTCTATTAATATTGTGTATTTTGTATTTGCACTTAATCCTGTATACTCGAACCAATCGTTTGCACTTGTTTTTTCGCCTTTGTATTCTCCATTTATATAGTATTTATATACTTGCCCGCTTGCTACTTTGCTTCCTGTTATTCCTTTTGTTTTTATGCTTCCGCTTGTTGATACTACTTCTGTTTCAAATGTTGGTGCGGTTTCATCTCCTGCTGTATATTTCATTGCCCAATATCCGCTTAGTTGTTTTCCATCGAATGTGAATGCTTCTGGTATTTGGTATCCAGATGGTACTTCACTTGATGTTTCACTTAAGAATTTTACTGTGCTCTTTTGGTTTGTTTGGTCTAATGTAAAGCAATATCTTGGTACCCATGTATAGTATATTTCTTTTCCATTATTTCTAGTTACTATATTTGCCCATCTGCTTTCTCCATATTCATACCAATTTTCTGGCATTGCTTGGCTTATTGGTACTGTACTATGTTCGTTTTCGTTGTCATCATATGTTACATAGAATGTTGTTTCTGGATTAAATCCGCTTAAGTCTGGTTTGTTTACTACTGCTGGCTCGTATTCTTTTGTCATGCTTCCAACTATTTCTCCTCCTGCATTTAATCCTGTTACATTTATTGTGTTGTTTCCTGCTTTCAAATTTTCTAATACTACAGATTTAGATGCGTCTGTTATGGTTTCTGCTATTTTTCCATTTAGTGCTATTGTATATTTTGCTATCGGATTATTATTTGTTATTGTTGTATTTAATGTTATATTTTTTACTGTTATTTTTCCTTTGCTTACACTCATTTCAAAATTTACTGTTGATGGTACATTTATATCTCCTGCTGTGTATTTCATTGCCCAATATCCTGGTAATTCTTGACCATCGAATGTAAATGCTTCTGGTATTTTATATCCTTCTGCTTGCAATTCTTCCCAACTTGTTTCGTTTCCGTTTTCATCTTTATATTTGTTATTACAGTCTATGAATTTTACGTCACTTCTTTCTCCTTTTTGGTCTAATATAAAGCAATATCTTGGTATCCATGTGTAATAGCTTTCTGTTCCTCCATCTTCTACTATTATATTTGCCCATTTGTTTTGTCTGTAGCTATACCAATTATCTGTTGGTTTTTGGTCTACCCAGTTTTTTGGTGTTAAATTTCCTTGGTCATTTAATTCTAGGTATCTTGTTCTTTTTGCATTAAACCCTTCGTTTAATTTTGGTGTACATACATATATTCCATCTATTAATTCGTAATTTCCGTTTCTAACTACTATTCCTTCTTCTTTTCTTATTTCTAATACTTTTATTCCTAAGTCTTCACACCATTTTACTTGTTTATCGTTGTTACTTACTTTTTTACTTGATACATAATAAATTTCTCCGCCATATACTGCTACATAGTCTTTTGCATCATTTTTTATGTCTTTTATTATGTCTGTTATAGCAATATTTACATCGTCTGTTGTTATTCCTTCTACAACTTCTTGCTCTATTGCATCTTTTAGCGGGTCTCCTGAATTTATTCCACTTGTATCTGTATTCATTGTTTCTGTTACTTTCCACGATGTATATAAATTTACATCGTCCCTGTAACCAGACATCATTGTTTTGAATTTTGCTTCATTTGCTTTTGCGAACAATCCACTATCTCCAAATATCATGTGTATGGTTACACCTGCTAGAATTAGTAACACTATTATTGTAATTATTAGTGCAATTAGTGTAATTCCTTTTATTTTCTTGTTCATAAAATCCTCCTATTCTTTAGGTTTTGTCATTGTATATCCATTGGCATGTTCTAATTACATTGTTAACTAAATTAAATGTGTCGGCATTTTGTACATGTCCTAACCATGCATTTAATTTAATTGTAGTTTCTTTAAATTGCAGTTTTTTTTGCTCATATAATTTGTTCCATTTTTTTATTTTTCTCTTTGCTTTTTTTATATTTTCTTTTTTTACTAAAATGTGACTCGAAAATATTTTATAGCCACAAAAATTTATTCCTTGATTTTGTTTAAAATAATTTGTTTTTTTATTTAATTTTAAATCTAACTCATTTTCTAAAAATTGAGTTATTTTATTTAAAATCTCTTTGCAAGTATTTTTATCTTTTAATAATAGGGCAAAATCATCCATATATCTTACATAATATTTTATATTTAATTTTTCTTTAACAAAATGGTCTAATTCATTTAAATATATATTTGCAAAATACTGGGATGTATAATTACCTATGGGGA
>USJU01000089.1 GCA_900555085.1 uncultured Clostridium sp. | reverse complement strand
CTCAAATTTTAAATACTAGTTACACCTTCAAAAAAGGTGCTACTCCCAATACTGTATTGCAAGCATACGAATTATATAATGAAATCAAATGGATTTTGCAACAAGATACAGAACTGAAAGCAATGCTTTCTGATGTCCTCACTCGCACTCCGAATTGTGATCCAGATTTCGAACTGACAACTACTACTGTAGATTTTCTATACTTCTTAGATAAGAATAATCAGAAAAGTCAAAAAAAGTTTCAGATAGCAGGAAAAAAGCAAGAAAAAAACAAAAAACATTTGAATTAAAAGAAATAAGAGTTACACCAAATATCGAAGAACACGACTTTGGATTTAAATCTAAAAATGCAAGAAAATTCATAGAAGATGGAAGCAAAGTTAAAATAACAGTTAGATTTAGAGGTAGAGAAATAAATAACTCAAAACTTGGAGAATCAGTTCTTAATAAATTCATAGAAGAATTAGAAGATGCAGCCCAAGTTGAAAAGAAACCTTTATTAGAAGGTAGAAATATGTTTATAATTTTATCTAAAAAAGCATAAACTTTTTTAGAATTTATAATAAATTATAAGGTATAAAATACCAAAATAAACTATATATAGAAGGGAGCAAACTATTATGCCAAAAATGAAAACAAACAAGGCTGCAGCAAAAAGATACAAATATACAGCAAAAGGAAAAGTAAAAAGAACAACAGCTAATGGTAGACATAGATTAGCTACAAAAACAGCTAGACAAAAAATGTCTAGAAAAGTAAACACTTATGCAGATAAAACATGCGAAGGTGGAATTAAAAAATTATTACCATATGGTAACTAATAGTTAAGAAATATAGAAATTTAAGGAGGGAATATAAATGGCAAGAGTTAAAACAGCAAGAATTACTCGTAAAAAACATAAAAAAGTATTAAAACAAGCAAAAGGTTATTTTGGAGCAAAAAATTACAGATTCAGAATGGCTAAACAAGCAGTTATGAAATCTGGAATGTATGCATATGTAGGAAGAAAAGATAAAAAGAGTGATTTTAGAAAATTATGGATAGCTAGAATAAATGCAGCAGCAAGAATGAATGGAACAACATACAGCAAATTAATAGCTGGACTAAAAAAAGCTAACGTAACAATAAACAGAAAAATGTTAGCAGAATTAGCTGTAACAGATCCAAAAGCATTTACAGAGATAGCTGAAGTAGCTAAAAAAGCATAAAAAAAGATTGCAACCGCAATCTTTTTTTATTGCTTTTTCATTTTAGGTTTTGAAATTAAAGATGCAATATAACCGAAAAATACTGCAGCTGCAATTCCACCAGCACTTGCTTTAACTCCACCTGTAAAAGCACCAATTATACCATTTTCCTTTACAGCTTCTATAGCACCTTTAGATAAATTATAACCAAATCCAGTTAAAGGAACAGTTGCACCAGCGCCTGCGAAATCTACTAAATATTTATAAATACCAAGTCCACCTAAAATTGCACCAGTAGTTACAAAAATAACTAAAATTCTTGCAGGTGTAAGTTTTGTTTTATCTATTAAAATTTGACCTATAACACAAATTAATCCTCCAACAATAAAGGCTCTTAAAATTTGCATCCAATCGAAACTTTGTAAAAAATCCATTGCAAACCTCCATTAAAATTTTTAATTAACAAATGACAAATAAGCGGTATTTCAAAACAAATATATTTGTCATTTTATTATATATAACTAATGTTAAATGTCGTAGGGGGTTGACACCAAAATTAGGGCCGACTACCTATAAAGTATTTTCAATTGAAACAGCATGTGCAATTCCTGGAATTGATTCACCCTGTTGATTTGTTGTAGAGTTTGTTAAAGCACCAGTTGCAATTAACAAAACCTTATTTATTTCTTTGTTTCTTAATTTGTTAAATACATATCCAGAAAAAACACTACCACAGCATGCACAACCACTACCACCAGAATGTGTATCTTGGGTTTCTTTATCAAAAATTAAAACTCCACAGTCGTTATAATTAGCATTAATGTTATAACCATTTTTTTGAGATAAATCTTTCATTATTTCTTTCCCAATATGACCTAAATCTCCTGTCAAAATTAAATCATAATAACTTGGTTTTCTGCCTGTATCCTTAAAGTGTGTTAGCAGTGTATCTAGTGCGGCTGGCGCCATTGCAGCGCCCATGTTATTTGCATCTTTTATTCCCATATCTACAATTTTTCCTGGTGTAAAATGAGTCACAAAAGGACCATTTCCGTTTTTAGAAAGAATTGCACAACCAGCACCTGTTACAGTCCATTGTGCTGTAGGTGGTCTTTGATTTCCAAGTTCTAAAGGAAATCTAAATTGCTTTTCAGCACTACAAAAGTGACTTGATGCAGCACATAAAGCATTTGTAGCAGCTCCACCATCTATAAAACTTGCAGCCATTCCCATTCCTTCAACGTAAGTTGAACATGCTCCAAAAATTCCGAAATAGGGTATATTACTATAACGTAAACCAAAACTTGAAGATATGCATTGATTTAAAAGGTCTCCAGCAAAACAAAAATCTATTGCATCTGATGCAAGTTTAGATTTTGTAAGTGCAGTGTTTACTGTTTCTTTAATTATTTTGCTTTCAGCTTTTTCCCAAGATTTTTCTCCCCAAAATTCATCATCTAAGCATTGGTCAAAATATTTTGCTAAAGGACCATCGGCTTCTTTTGGACCTACAATACAAGCTGTATCTAAAATTGTAGGAGGATTATCAAATTTTATTGTTTGTGAACCTATTTTTTGCAAAAAATCATCTCCCTTAATAATATAAATTTCAATGATATTTGTAACATCTAATAACAATTTTCAAGTTTATTTATTTTTTTACTGCGCTCCCCATTTAAGAAACTGTAAATCACTGTCGTTCAAACAGTTTCTAAAAAGGTCCCCACAATACTTGTAAAAAAACAAATGGAAACTTTCAAATTATTAAACACTGTAAAATAACATTTGATGTTTAAACCAGGGTCATTCCTGTTGTGTTAAAAATTAAATAAACTATTCCAACAATAATGGATGTTGAAATTCCGAAAACAAGAACAGGACCGGCAACAGTAAACATTTTTCCTCCTACACCCATTACATATCCTTCGCTTTTATATTCCATAGCAGGGGCAACAATAGAGTTTGCAAACCCTGTAATAGGAACTAAAGAACCAGCACCAGCAAATTTTCCTATTTTATTAAAAAGATTCAAACCAGTTAAAAAAGCACTAACTGCAATTAATAAAATAGAAACAACAGTACCAGAAATTTCGGTACTTAAACCTCTGGATTTGCAAACTTCCATTATAATTTGACCTATTGAACAAATTAATCCACCAACCCAAAAAGCATTGAAACAATTTTTTAAAATGGGTGAATTAGGAGATTTTTGATCAACATAGTTTTGATAATCTTTAACTGTTTCTGTAGGATTGTTACTCATAACTATTTCCTCCTTAATTATCTCTATTTCTATCTATTAGAAATGCTAAATCTAAACTAACAAAATATTCAGAAATTTTGTCATCATCAATTTTAGCTTTTTGTTCTAAAATTGTAATTTCAGAAATATAGTCTAAAGTTTCAGCTGCTTCTGCTACTGTTTTTACAATTGCATCCTTCCATGAAACTTTTGAGCTTCCTGTAACTTTTAAATGTTTTTCTACGTTCATAAAATCAACCTCCGAAAATTATTCTAAAGATATAATTTCCAACAAATACAAAAATATGCATTTGAAATTGATTTTTTATTAATTTTAAATTAAAATGTTAATTGAAAAAATTTAATTAATTTATAATTATAATGAAATTTATTCAATTTCTTGGCGTTATTACGTATAAAAAAAATAATGTCAAACGTTGTAGGGTTCGGCGTCCTCGATGACCCGAAGAATT
>USJU01000088.1 GCA_900555085.1 uncultured Clostridium sp. | reverse complement strand
CCTCCCCATTTACTTCTCTTTCCTTATTAGCCTTCTCAAAAGAAGCTTTACTCATATATATTTCTCCTCTTACCTCAATATCAATATCTTTTTTTAATCTAAGAGGAATAGATTTAATTGTTTTCCCATTAGCAGTAATATTTTCACCTACCAAACCATTACCACGAGTAGCTACTCTAACTAACAATCCCTTTTCATATATTAACGAACCAGATAAACCATCCATCTTAGGCTCTACAGTATAAGCAGGATTATTAATACTCTTTCTAATTCTTTCATCAAAAGCAATTATTTCATCTTCATTAAAAATATCATCAAAAGATAACATTGGTGTCTTATGTTCTACTTTTTCAAATTTACTAAGAGCTTCTCCTCCAACTCTTATCGTAGGAGAATCTTCCCTTTTTAATTCAGGATATGCTTCTTCTAATCTAAGTAACTCACTATAATAATCATCATACTCCTGATCAGTAATTGAAGGACTATCATTAAGATAATATTCATAACTAGCCTTATTAATTATTTCTACTAACTCATCAATTCTTTTCTTTTTTTCTTCCATTTATATTCACCATATAAAGTATAACACAAATAAAAAAAGAAGGTCAAGTAATTAGTCTAAAAAATACTAATTTGACCTTCTAAATCTTTAGATTTTACTTTCTTTTTAGGTTCAACTAAATCTCCACTTAACGATTTTTTTAAATACTCAAAAGTTAGTTCCCTTTCCATTTTATCTTCTTCTTTAGTAATACCAAGTTGTTCTTTTTCTAATGCAATATCATAATTATAAATAAACATAGCTAAATCATGAAAATATTTATAATTAATTTTAACTTCCCCAGTAGTAGAATCATATTTAGTAACTTTTCGCATATAGAATTCTCCTAATGTAACATTTAAAAGTTCCCTTTTCCCAGATTCCATACAATATTTAATCTTAGATACATTAATATTATTTATATAACTATTACGATAATATGATACTAGTTTTTCTAAAAAAATATAATCTTTTTGCTTACTAAGTAATATAAACTTTAAACCATATAAATCAAAATAATTTTTAGTTCTTCTATAAGGTATACCATTTCTTACTAGTTCGTAAGAATTACTTTTTTTATATCTAATAGTAAGTTCTCTAGCAATATCCTCTAGTTCAATTAACCCAGCCTTATATAGATCCTCCTTAAAGAAATATTCATTAATATAGTTCATAGTACATCTATCAATTTCTTCTAAACTATAACCACCACTTTTATATTTAGATAACTTAGTAAAACAAGTAAGACACCCTATATCAATAGGAATATAAGTATCTTTCTTCCTTATGGTTAAATAATAAGCCATAACATCCCCCTTAACATACCTATATAATAGCAAATTTCAATCTATTTGTCAAATTAAGAAAAAAGAATAGACTTTTTGGTTGAAGTTGTAAAATAAAAGTAGACATAAAAGGAATGTGTCTACTTTTTTGATATAATAAAAGAAGAAAGGATAAAATAATATGAAAAGAAAAAGAGAAAAAAATAGAATTTGGACAACTAAAGAAAAAGAAAAAATTGTAATTCCAGTAATTGAATTTAAGAAAACGTTACAACAAACATGCAGAGAATATGACATAAGTAGTGGTTTATTAAGCAGATGGATAGAAAAATATAAAGCCGAGGGAATTAGTGGATTAGAAAATAAAAGGAAGCCAGGAAATCCAATGGCAAAATATTTTACTACCAAAAAATTTAATAGTAAGGAAGAAGAATTAGAATACGAAAATATGAGATTAAAAATTGAGAATGAACGATTAAAAAAAGGTTACATTGTGAAAGGAGATGGTTCAATTGTAGTATTCAAGAAATAAAGCAAAAAGAATTTGAAATAATAGAATATTTTAGTAAAAACTATTCCGTAAAATCACTTTGTGAAATAATGAATGTTTCTAGAAGTGGTTATTATAAATGGCTTAAAAATAAAAATATATTGAATCAATATGAATTAAATAGAAAACAATTAGGTGAATTGATATTAGATGTTCATAAAAGAAAACCCAGTTACGGATATCATAGAATAAGAAAAATTATATTAGATGAAACCGGTTGGGTTGTTTCTGATAATCTAGTACATAAGGTATGTAAATCATTAAACATCAAATCTAAAGCTAAACATTATAAATATAAGAAACCTGGAGAAGAATCGATTAAATTTTATAACGCAATAAATGGTAATTGGAAAACAACACGACCATTTGAAAAAATAGTTTCAGACACAACAAAGATATGGTTTAAAAGAAAACCGTATGATTGGACGTTTTATTTAGATGTTTTTAATAATGAGATAGTTGGTTATGATGTTAGGGAATCAATGTATGGTAATGGTATATTAAATCATAAAAATGCCCTAAATTATATGCTGAATGAAAAAATAAAAAGAGGATATAAAGACCTTGATACAATTTTTCACACAGATCAAGGTTCTGTATATTCCTCGGTGTCATTTAACAATATACTTAATTCTTATACTATAACACGTTCAATGTCGCGAGCCGGAACACCAACTGATAATCCAGTCATTGAATCTAAAAATGGTTGGCTCAAAAAAGAAATGTATATTGACTTTGACATAAATAATTATAACACAGTTCAGGAATTTATTGATGATATAGTTTATGATAACAATAATTTACGGCCAAGTTACGCTTTAAATTATAAAACCCCAGTTGAATATAGAAATCAACTAGGATTTAATTAATGTTCTTTTATTGTCTACTTTCTATTGACAAGTTCAACTTTTTGGTCTATTCTAATTATCTATTTGCTTTAGCAAGTTTTTTTCTTGATACTAGTACTGCTCCTACTGAAGCAAGTCCTAACGAAGTAAGAATTAAAGCTAAGTTCATATCAGAAGTTTTAGGATTTTTTTCTTCTTCTTTAGTTTGGCTTTCATTAACAATTTTAGTTAATTTTGTATAAATAGATACATTTCCTTCAAAAGGTTTAGTGAAATCAAATTCTGTAGTGAATTTTTCATCTGCATAAAATCCTTCAAATTTATATCCTTCTTCTTTAGCAGCAGCTTTTATTTCTTTTATCATTTCTTCAATGTCACTTTCTGTAAATGACATGTATTTATATACTTCTAGTTTTTCGTCTTCTTCACCTTTAATTGGAGATACAAATGTAAGAGTTACTGTTGGAACTTCAGTATAAATGTTTACACCTTCTTTAACATTTATATTACAGAACCATAAATATTTTACTGTTACATCTTTTTGCTCTGCTATTGGATTTAATGTATCTGCTGTTGTTAAAGTATCGAAGTCAATTTTACCAGTAGTAGCTATTTCTTTTTCTCCTTGTAATAAAGTGAATTGTACATATGTTTTTTTAGCATTTTCTTCTGTTTCAATCCACATTTTCCACTGATAAGTATATACTCCTTTTGTTTGTATATATTGAGTTATATTAATCCATACCTAAATGATACACTCTATCATGAATATCATTTGCTCTTCCTTCATTAAAAGGATTTGTACTAATATATCCACAAATTCTTAATGCAATATTCATTTTATTAAAATCATCATTACCACATTGAGGACAATGAAACTTCAAATCATCACCCATTTTAATATCTCTGCAACCACACACTTGACAATAGCTTGTCATTGAATTGATTTCAGCGTACATGTTAGTTTCATAAATATGCTTAATAACTTCCAATAGAGCATCCACATTTTTCTCCATATTAGGAACTTCCACATATGAAATTTGACCACCTGTACTATATTTGCTAAAATCACTTTCAATAGACAATTTACTAAAAGCATCAATTTCTTGACTTGGTGTTATGTGATAGCTATTTGTAACATATTTTTTATCAGTGATACCTTCAATGATTCCAAAACGTTTTTGTAAGCATTTAGCAAATTTATATGTTGTTGATTCAATTGGACTTCCATATAAACTAAAACCAATATTTGTTTCATTTTTCCACTTTGTACAAGCATCACTTAAATGTTGCATTACCTTAATTCCAAAGTCATGTCCTTTTGATTCTGTTTGGCTCTCTCCTGTCATATACTTAACACATTCATATAATCCTGCATATCCAAGAGAAATTGAAGAATAATCGTTATATAATAATTTATCT
>USJU01000087.1 GCA_900555085.1 uncultured Clostridium sp. | reverse complement strand
AGGAGATTGATTTTATGAAGGGCTTAATCAAGAAAGTTCGTGAGAACAAAAAAGGTTTCACACTGGCTGAGCTGTTGGTGGTTGTTGCAATTGTGGGCATCCTGGTTGCAATCTCGATTCCGGTATTTACGGCACAGCTGAGCAAGGCTAGAAAGGCTACGAATCAGGCGAACCTAAGAGCGGCGAAAGCGGCGGCAATAGCAGATTATTTGACCGAAAAATCGGATGCGACCGAAGATGTTACATATAACTATGATATGACAACAGGTGGAGTTAACGTGGTTGGAGAGAATAGTGTGACTCAGGTAACATCAGTAGAAGTTACAATTGATAATGCGGCAAGTAATGTAAAATATACTAAAATTTCTGTTAAAATTGATCCGAAAACTAGTGGTGCTAATGCAACTCAGACATTAGACGGTGCAGAAATTACATTATATGCAGAATAATAGTGTAAAAACCACATACGTGGCAAAATGGATGGAGTTTCCCAAACAAAAGGATATTAAGAAATAACCTGTGTTTTCCTGCTTGCGAATAAAAGAATAGTGTGATTAAGTTAGAAATACTGCATAAATGTGCTGGTATCTCTTTTTCGTTGCCTTGAAACAGCAGACTATTTCATTTCTGCTTGATTACTCTAAACTTATCAGGCTGTGGTTTGTCAAGGGCTTGTTGCGTAAGCAATGCTTTGGCACCCTTTACAAATTATGGACGGTAAAGTAGCTTTTCAAAAGCAGAAAAAAGTAGTCTTAAGATTTTGAAATATTGTAGCGGGTAGTGGAAAATGGTATAATGTGAATACAGAGAAACATATAAATTTGTATTTAACAATCAATAAATTGAGAGGGCTTAATCTTATGACTAAACAAAAGAAGGTAATTTGGATAATATTGGGAATAATTATTTTTGTGTTTAGTGTTTTTCTAGGGCTTGGATATTTAGGTCAAATAACAGGTGGAAATAGTTTAATACAAAGAACAGAAATGAACGATAAATATGTTCCGGAAGAAATAACAAAATATTATCCAATAGAAGATTTAAACTCAAAAGAAAGTTTACTTTCTGATAAAAATTATGCAAACTCAATACAGGATGCTCTGTTAAGTGCCTCTATTGAGTTTGAACAAGGCGAAGAATATAAAACACATATTGATAAGATTATAAAGGAGTTTGAAAACGAAAACTATAAAAGTGTTTTGTATATATCAGAAAAAAACGATATAGAGTCAAGTTTGACATTTTCAAAATTCAAAATTAAGGAAGTAGATGGTAAAAAGAGATATGCTCATATTACAAGTGTACATGAGGTTATAAAGAAAGACCGCCCGTATGACAAAGATACGATGTCGTTACTAAAATCACAGTTAGCATTAAGTGATAGATTGCAAGACTTAAATATCAGTCCAGACAATAGTCGCTTTTTATATGGATTTGTACATGATGAAGATATTTACAATACAAAAATAGAAAATAAAAAACCCGATGAAATTATTTATTTTGAACTTTGTGAAAAGCCTTTCTATTTTTGGTATTATGAAAATTTTCAAAGTGATAAATCTGGAAAATCTTTAAGTATAGAAATTGAAAGATAATAATAGAACAATTCCAGGTTGTAGAGGTGATTAGAATGAAGAAACTATATTGCATGAACTGTGGTACTGAAATAAAAGGAGGAATACCTAACGAATGTTCTTGTGGAGCTGAATTTGATTTAGCAGATACAAAAAACATAAAAAGAATAATTACAAGCATTATATTCTTTGTAATATTAATGTCTCCACTGCTTATTCTTATTCACTTTGGCAGACAATATTTACAAGCGTCAATTATTTTATATGCTTTGCTCCTGATTCTAGGTATTTTTTGGTGTCGTATCGTACAAACTATTTTAGTTCGTCTTGGGTTAGTAACTATGACGAACATTGAAATTAAATAACAACAATAACATCTTCACAACTCTACTGAGCAGGAAATCTGAAAAGGTCTCCTGCTTTTTTATACCAAAAAAGATTAAAAATCCTATTATCCGCATAAACGCAGGAACTTTAAGCAATATGAATGAAAATACAAAAGAAATTTACCACTAATTTACTACGATTGAAAGAACCTTGATACGACAAAGAAAATAGCATAAAGAAAAGCAAAATGGCATTTCATACAAAATATGAGATGTTTTTTTGTTACTGTAACACAGCATAACTTGTTCTTTTCTGCTTGATTATCTACCATTTTTTAGAGCATGGATTGTCAAGAGCTTGTTGCGTAAGCAATGCTTGCACTCTTGATAAGGCATGGGATAAAAAATATTTTGACAGATAGCAGAAAAGTAATGACATGTGAGTTCTATAAATGATATAATAAATTATCAGATAAAAAATCAATCGGTTAACAATTTGCAAAGAAATTTCTAGGAGAAAAGAGTATGGGGAGAATAATTATAGTTTTATATATGGAAGCTTTATTGTTATCTGTTCTTACAATATGGTTTTTATATCACATAATAAAAAAGAAAAAAATCTTTCGTTGGGAAAATGCTCCATTGGATATGAGAGATTTTGTAAAGAGAAATGAAAAAAGGATGAATATGATTTCAAATGGTATTATAGGTATCATTTTGATTCCTGCGTTTTTGCGGGTAGTTCTTCCTGCTGTACAGGATTTTCCAAACGTAAGTTCTGACAATTATCTTGAAGTAGAGGGAACAGTAACATCTTGGGATTATAGTGATGAAGATAAAAACAAAACAAGAGCTATTGGAATTATGGATAATAAAACTAAAAAAGAAATATTTGTAACTGTTTATAGTAAAGGAATACAAAAGGGGGAATATCTGAGAGTTAGATATTTACCTAATAGTAAATATGGAGAGATTAAGGAGAAGAAGAGATGAAAATAATAGGATTATTTTTTATGACATTAGTATTTGGAATAATATCTATGATAACAAGCAAAAAGTATAAATTGCAAGGGGATTTAAAAGAATTATGCTTTCCACCTGTATTTTCTAAAATTTTATATGGGTGTTTCATTATTTCTATGATATGTTCAGTGGTTATTATATATTTATGGCAAGATACTGGTATTACTATTTTGTTTTTGGTTATGGGGATTATTAGTGCTTTTACTGCATGGGCAATCAGTAAATATAAAATAATTATAGAAGAACAGGAATTGATTGTTATTTACCCTATGAAGAAAAGAAAGATTTCAATTACAAAAATAGAATATATTGAAATCAGTACAAGCGGTAGTATGAAAATCATAGTACAGAACGAGAAAAAAATAAATTTAGATGCAATGTTAATAGGGACTGAGTCTTTTATAGAATACATGAAGAAAAATGGAGTACCTATACAAGAAAATAAAGGAAATGATTAAACAGACGGAGTGATCCAGACACGGTGGCAGGAAAATCTCCCAGATTTTTCTGCCATGTCTTGCAAGTGGCTGGTTCACTTCGTCTGTGAGCGAGCCTGTGGCGAGCGAAGATTAAGCCCCCGTTATCTAACAAGGGGGGCACAAAAAACAAGAGTCAATATACATTAACAAGCGGAAAACGCTGTATTTACAAGGCGAAACCGCATTTTACATGGTGTGATATAAATTATGCCATTATCACTTGGAAAAATTGAATAAGACATAGGACAGACCGTTGATTTCAAACAAGAAGTTAATTGTCTTTTTCTTTTGCAGAAATGTAAGTATTGGCAATTATCAATATACAGTAGTAGTTGCCTTAATTGTTGTAGCTCAGTATTCAACGCTGATGGTGTGAAAGATTTACGGTTGGAGATATTCAATAAGATTATTGGTGCTTAATTATTTTTATTGTGGTGCTGATATGAGAATGTTATAATGTGGATATGAAAAAATAAAAAATTTGAAGTTGTTATAAGAGAGGATAAACTTAAATGTTGATTTTAGGAATTATTATCATTATTGTCAGTTTATACTTGTTGTATCTAAAATATAGAGTTGTTTTTACTGGCGAAAAATGTAAAGGAAAAATAATAGGTATTGTAGACCAAAACGCTGGGTATGTAGTTGGTGGAATTTCTGTAAAAAAGCACGCTTATATTATAAAAATTAAGAATAAAAAGTATTATACGGCACACGGTTGTATCCTTTTATCACTGGGAAAAAGAAAAATTGGAAAAGAAATATTTGTATTTAAAAATGAAAAGTATGGAAAAGAAGTTTTTAAGTGTTTTGATTTTCGTATAGAAATTGTAGCTTTTTTGACATTTTTATCAGGTGTGTTTCTGATTTATGAGAGCTTGCAATAAAGGTAAACAACTTCATATCTGTATGCATAAGCAGTTAGTCTTAGGATTGACTGCTTTTTCTATACAGATTTTTAATGACAGGC
>USJU01000086.1 GCA_900555085.1 uncultured Clostridium sp. | reverse complement strand
AATTTTATGCGAGTATACGAAAATAAAGAAGAACTCAAAACTGAAATAAATAAAAATAAAACTGTAAAAGCAATAACGGAAAATTTATATAATTATTTGTTAGAAATGAATGTAGATAAAACCTTAAACCAAAAGGCAGAAAAACTACAAGAATTAGGATTAATAGATATAAGCAATGAATATATTTCTGGTTGGAACATTTTAATGAATATTTTTGATGAACTAAATTTAGTATTCGAAGATGAAAAAACTTCTATAGATAATTATTTAAAAATTCTAAAAGTAGGAATAAAAAATAGTGAGTTAGGTAGTATACCAGGAACACAGGACCAGGTAATTATAGGAGATGTAAATAGGTCAAGAAGTCATAAAGTTAAGTATGTATTTATAATAGGTGTAAATGATGGAATATTTCCAAGTGTAAATAAGTCTGAAGGGTTCTTAAATGACAGCGATAGAGAGCTATTAAAAACAAATGGAATAGAAATGGCTAAAGGAACATTAGAAAAATTATATGAGGAAAACTTTAATATTTATAAAGCATTTACAGTTGCAGAAAATAAATTATATATATCATATGCATCTGCAGATATATCTGGTAAATCTTTGAGACCATCTATTTTAATTTCGAGAATAAAGAAAATATATAAACAATTAGAAGAAAAAAGTGATATATTAACCACAAATACAGAAATATTAACAGCAAATGTTACCTTTGAAAATTTGTTAGAGAATATTAAAGAAATAAATGAAGGTAAAAAAATAGATGATATTTGGTTTGATATATATAACTTTTATAAAAACAATGAAGAATGGAAATATAAATTACAAGCAAGTGTAAATGGAATGGAATATAATAATAATCCAGAAATTATAAGGGAAGAATTAATACAAAAAATGTATGGAAATACTCTAAAAACAAGTGTATCTAAGTTAGAAACATACAAAAAATGTCCATTTTCATTCCACCTAAAATATGGATTAAATGTGCAAGAGCAAAAGCAGTTTAAATTAGAGGCACTAGACACAGGTTCATTTATGCATGACATTATAGATTCATTTTTTAATACACTAATAGAAAAACAAATAAAACCAAAAGAATTAGAAGATAGCAAACTAAAAGAAATTGTAGAAAAAATAATAGAAGAAAAATTAAACTTAAGTTCGAATTATAAATTTACATGTACACCAAAATTTGTAAGAGAAACTAATAGACTAAAAAGAGTTGTTACACAGGCAATAGGATACATTATAGAAGAAATGAAAACAAGTGATTTTGACATAATAGGGAATGAAATTGAGTTTAAAAAAGGTGGAAAATATGAACCAATAAAATTAGAACTAAATAATGGAAAAAGAGTTGAAATTATTGGAAAAATTGATAGAATAGATTTAGCAAAAAATCTAGATGGGAATTATGTTAGAATTATAGATTATAAATCTTCTATAAAAAATTTAGATTATGGAGAAGTATATGAGGGAATGCAAATTCAACTTCTTACATACTTAGATGCAACTTGTGAGATTGAAGATTTTAAACCAGCGGGAATTTTATATTTTAATTTGACAGATGAAAAATTAGATAGAAAAGTTGTAGAAGATGAAATAAAGGAAGAACTAAGAAAACAATTTAAAATGAAAGGCTTAATTCTTGCAGATGTAAATATTATAAAAATGATGGATACAGAGCTTGAAAGTGGTTATTCTAAAAATGTACCTGCAAGGCTAAAAGCTGGTGGAGAAGAAATAATACAAACAGGTTCAAGTGTTGCTACAAATGCAGAATTTGAAAAATTACAAAAATACACCAAAAAAATTATAAAAGAAATATCAAATGATATTTTAAAAGGAAATATAGAATTGAAGCCATTTTTTAAAGTAAACGGGAGAAAAACAGCCTGTGAATATTGTAGTTATAAATCAATTTGTAGGTTTAATAAAGGTTATTGTGGAAATGATTATAACTATATTTATGGTATGAAAAAAGACGAAATGATTAATAAAATAAGTAAGTAAAGGTGAGAATTATGAAAGATTTATCAAATGAATTTGTAGTTCATATAAAAAAGAATGGAATTGAATATTTGCAATTTAGAAAACTACTTGAATATTCGGATATAATAACACATGCATATTCTTTAGGTATAGATAAAAACTTTAGAACAGCAAGAGCAAATAAAGAAAAATTACCCAAAGAAAAGTTAGAAAAAGCTTTAAAAGATTATGAAATGCTTGGAAAAGCAGTTAATATAGAATTAAAAGATATGGCAAAACCAAATCAAAATCATACAGATAATGTGCAAATAATAAATAAGAAAGTATTAACAGATAAACCAGATTTTAATTTAGATGAGTATAATAAAACAGATGGATTAATTACCAGTAAACCAGGAATTGCCCTAGGTTCAACAAATGCAGATTGTATATTAATATATATATTTGATCCCATAAAAAAAGTAATAGCAAATATACATTCTGGTTGGAAAGGAACCTTTCAAAAAATAGGAGAAAAAGCAGCACAAAAAATGATAAAAGAATATGGTTGTAATCCACAAGACTTAATTGTATGTATGTGTCCAAGTATTAGAAAATGCCATTTTGAAGTAGGAGCAGAAGTAGCAAAAGAATGTAAAAAAATATTTGAATATACAGGAAGAATAAATGATATAATGGAACAAACATCAGAAGAAAAATGGCATATAGATACAATATTAATAAATAGAATATTATTTAAAAATTTAGGCTTAAAAGATGAAAATATAATAGATAGTGGGTTGTGTAGTGTTTGCAATTCAGACATAATACACTCATTTAGAGTAGAAAAAGAAGGCTATGGACTAGCAACAGCATTAATAGAATTGAAATAAAAGGAGTTTTTTATGATAGTTCCAGATAAACTAAAAAAAGGTGATATAATAGGTGTTGTTGCACCATCAAATCCAATTATAGGAGATAATATAGAAGAAATAAAAAAAGCAAAAGAAATTATTGAAGCAGATGGATTTAGAGTAAAATTTTCAAAAAATTTATTTTCAAATACAAATATTTACAGTGGAACAGCCAAAGAAAAAGCAGAAGATATTAACAATATGTTTGCTGATAAAGATGTGAAGATGATATGGTGTGCAAAAGGTGGAAATAACTCAAATAGTACATTTGAATATTTAGATTTTGATATAATAAAAAACAATCCTAAAATTATTTGTGGTTACAGTGATATAACATCAATAACAAATATAATTACAGAAAAAACAGGACTTGTAACGTTCAGTAGTACAAACTTTAAAACTATAGCAACAGATGAAACAGATTATAGTTATAAACAAGCCTTAAATAGATTTGTTCAAGGAAGTTTAGAATTTGGACAGAATGATTTTAAAATTATAAAAAATGGAGAAGCAGAAGGAAAGTTAATAGGAGGAAATTTATCTCTTATAAGAGGTCTAGTATGCGGAAAATATAAGGTAGACTTTACAGATAAAATTTTATTTATAGAAGAATTAGGATATGAAACAGACCCAGCAATGGTAAGCAATAATCTATACTATATGAAACAAAATGGTGTATTTGACAAAATAAAAGGTTTATGGATAGGAAATTATGAACATGAAAGTGGTATAGCATTAGAAAAAATAGTATTAGATTGTCTAGAAGAAAAATACAATTTTCCAATTATAAAGTCAAATAACTTCGGACACATAGAGAAAAAAGAAGTTATTCCTATTGGAACAAAAGCGAAAATAAAAAATGGAAAAATAGAACTAATAGAAAAATGTGTAAAATAAATTGGAGGAATATATGTACGACAATTGGGAAGAATTAGAAAAATCAATAATTAACTGTAAAAAATGTAAACTATGTAATAATAGAAAAAATATTGTATTTGGAGTTGGCAACAAAAATGCAGAAATAATGTTTATAGGAGAAGGACCTGGAGCAGATGAAGATAGCCAAGGCATTCCGTTTGTAGGAAAAGCTGGAGAACTTATGAACAAAGCATTTCAAGGCTTAGGAATAAAAAGAGAAGAAGTATATATAGCAAATATTGTAAAATGTAGACCACCAAATAATAGAGTACCAGAAGCAGATGAAAGCAAAGCATGTTTAGATTATTTAAGAAATCAAGTAATACTAGTAAAACCAAAAATAATAGTATTACTTGGAAGTACAGCATTGAAAAACATATTAGGAGAAGAACACAAAATATCAAGAGAAAGAGGAAAATGGATAGAAAAAAATGGAATAAAATATATGCCAACATGGCACCCAGCAGCACTCCTAAGAGACGAATCTAAAAAACTAGAATTCTGGGAAGACTTAAAAGAAATAACTAAAAAAGAAATATCTTAAATTTATAGTAAAACGAAACTTGCGAGCTGTTTGTGGGCGACCAATGAGCATTGTTAAATCGAAGATTGTTACAATGCCATTGGGGAGGAGCGAGCAAGAGAGAAAATAAAATTTATAAAGAAACAATTCGGAGATTTTTAAGAACCTTTGGTTCTTAAATGGGGTAGGATTAAAAGGCAGGGGCAAAGTCCCTGACCTTTTAAAAGAAAAAAATTTATATTAATAAAAAATAATAA
>USJU01000085.1 GCA_900555085.1 uncultured Clostridium sp. | reverse complement strand
TAATAAAGGATATAAATACAGATATTAGATTTATAGAGGAAGCAGGAAAAGTTATTAGAAATGGTGGTACAGTAGCTTTTCCTACAGAAACTGTATATGGATTAGGAGCTAATGCATTAGATGATGAAGCTGTAAGGAAAATCTTTATATAAGTATCAATATTGAAAATTATAAAAATAAGAATTATACCACTAAGTACATATTTAAATTCTTTCATTAAAATCACCCCTTAAGATAAATACACCATATGTTGCAATTAAATTTTAAATTTTGATGAAATAATAAGTTACAATTACAAAAAACAATGGTACTTCACGCATATTTTGTGCTTGTCATAAGTACAATTGATGCTCCTAGCAAGTACAAAGAAAAACCATAAAGCATTGATATTACTAATTTTAAGGATTGTTTTACATATCTTATATTATTTAATCAAAAATCGTTAGATTTTTTGTAATCTTCGATTACATTGGGACTTATCCCAAACCCTAGGAGGGTTTTACCCTCCACCCATAAGGGAACTCGTCCCCTTAACCCCATTTTGTCACTTGCCGTTAGGCAGGAGGAACAACACCTATTGGGTGTTGCTCCTATGGAGCAATAGTGTCTGACCTTCATTCCATCAATAGCCTTTCTCGGCATATACTCACTCGGCACAAGACACTCGCTCCGTTATTCCAAGGTGCTATTGATTTCATTCTCAGTCTTATTATACCATTGTTTTGGAACGGTGGTACAAGGAAGTATGTTTTAATTTTATAAAACCAGTAGTGAAATCAAGGTGGAGATTTTAAAAATTTTATGAGTGCTGCAACGCAGATCCGAAATAAAATTTTTAAAATACTACCTTTATGAAACGAATGGTGGTAAGCTCTTGCAACGAAGTTGAACCAGAAGGGTTCGGCTTCTTGGCTTGTGCCGAGCGATAATGGGTAAAGGGTCTAGACCCTTTTTGGTGTCGAGAAATCTCGACTGGGTGAGCGAAGCGAGGGCAAAGCCCTACCCTCGGAGAGCAAGTTCCAAAAATATTTTGGTATAACTTGCTACACCAAATTGACTTTGGGTGTTTTGAGTGCTATCTTAATATCTAGATAGTACTTAAATTAAGTAATCAATTTGGCGTGAAGCAAAGGAGTGAAATTGATGGCTCATGTTGCAAAATATACAAGAGGAGCATTAGGTCATATGTTTGCTCATTATGAAAGAGCAAAAGGAAAAGATAATGAATATATCAAGTTTGGAAATGAAAATATTGATACAAGCAAAAGTCATTTAAATTATAATTTGGGTCCCAAACGTAATATTAGCCAAGGTGATTTTGTAAAAAAGAGATGTAATGAAGTTAAATGTTTAAACAGAAAAGATGTTAATGTTATGTGTTCCTGGGTGATAACTGCTCCTAAAGATTTAGATTTAAAGCAGCAAAAAAAATTCTTTATTGAAAGTTACAAGTTTCTTGAGAGTAGATATGGAGCCGATAATGTTATTTCAGCTTATGTTCATTTAGATGAGGTTACTCCTCATATGCATTTTTCATTTGTACCAGTTATTTATGACGCCAAAAAAGACGTACTTAAGGTTAGTGCTAAGCAAAAGATATCTAAAAGCGATTTAAAGAGCTTTCACGGCGATTTACAGAATCATTTGGATAAAGTTGCTATCAAATGCAATATTCTTAATGAAGCGACTAGAAACGGCAATAAAAGCATTGAAGAACTTAAAAGAAAAACTGCGATAAAAGAAATAAATGAAAAAAAGAATTATTTAAATATTTTAATATGTAAGATAAAGGAAAAAGAAAAAGAACTAAAGTATTTATCAGAAAAAGAAAGAAAATTATCAATATTATTGGATGAAGACATAGATAAACTTGAAGAACAATTGAAAAATTTACGAGAAAATAAAGAAAAAATAATTTGGAGAAAAATAAGAGCTCATGAAGAATGGGTGGAAAGCGATGGACTCTTAGGACAACAACTAAATCTAGAAAATGAAAATTTAAGAGGTATTAGATTAATAAATTTAGATTTAAGAGAAGCAAACTTAAGAAATACTGATTTGAGAAACTCCGTAATATATGCTGATTTAAGAGGTGCAGATTTAACTGGAGCAAAAATAGATAATAGTGATTGGGTTGGCTCTAATATAAATTATATGAAAATTGAAAATGATAAATTAAATTTTATAGAGAATCAAATGGAGCAAGAGAAAAATTGGCATTTACCAAGTATGAAAAAATTAAAAACTATTTCCAAAGAAAAAGAAATGAATATATAGATAGATAAAGTATGATAAAAAAATAGAGTTATGAAATGATCCTAACTCTATTTTTTATTCATCAAATTCTTGGAACTTAGTTAATAGATATTGCTCCTTTGATTTGTTTCCTTTGTGAATTAATTCTGGAGTTATCATAATTGCTCCTGTTCTAGTAGTAATTATCTTAGCCTTTTTTAGTGTGGCAATAGTTTTAGAAACTGTATCTAAAGAAACCTTTGATTTTTCTGCTAATTCCCTATTAGTTATTACTAGTGTATTAGTGGACTTGTCCATATTTTCTAGTATGTATTTAACAACTTGCATTTTTCTATTACCTAAAGTTTCTATCAAGTTAATTATTGATGATAGATATGTAATCATAAATCCATTTCTATCCGTTTTCTTAATTATTTGATTTGCAGTTATTACTTGACCAGTTCTTGTATTAACCCATTCATCAGCACCAGCATATAAGACATTATCTTCCTTTTTAACCTTTGGCATTGTCCTATCTCCCTTATCTCGTTTAATATAATCAAATTATAACACGGAATATAATAATAAAACAATACAAGTGTTCAAAAATAAACAGAACAAATTTTTGTTATTTTCAATAAAAAGTAAAAAAAGTAAAATGTTGATGTACTGAAATTTCAGTACAAATGTATTGAAATTTCAGTACAGATAAAATCATTAAAAACCTAGATAAAATCAAACCTAAGAGGTAAATATACCTAAAATTACTCTTTTCTATATTAATATAAAGGGTTATCCCAAAGGGATAGTTCACTTCATTTCATAGAACTTACAAAAGCACGCTAACGCTTCTATGGGGAGCGACACCCCCATACCCCCTGCGATTATTAAAGAGTAATTCATTCGCTTATTTTTTTTTCTAACAAGGGGCTGACCCCACAAGGGGGTACATAGAAAAGGATGTTTAGGAAGGAGGTATTGGGGGTATTAGCTTCATTCTCTTCAAGTCTAAGTATTGATATTACTTAGTTTATCCATTTTTATATATAAATTTACTCTATATCTATTATTATAAATATACATTTAGCACATTTATAATAATTGGACTTTGTCCAAACTTAGGAGGGTTTTATCCTCTACCCATAAGGGGACTGATCCCCTTGACCCTTATATCTTTCATTATCAACTTTAAAAGAAAAAAAAATTACACTACTTAATAAAAATTAAGTAGTGTAATTTTTTTTCTTTTAAAAGTTTGTTGTACAATAGCTTGATAATTTCCATGCTTCATCAGAACTTCCTATTCCCCAATCAATACTTCCTCCACTTGATATGCTTGGAGATAAGTTTAATTTAGAGTACGTGTGAATATATTGACTGCTATACATTTCTGTAGTTGGTGTTAAATTATTTGTGCTAGCTCTAGCAGCAATCCTAATCGAATTTGTATATGTAGTAGCATTAATTCCAGGTAATTTTGTTAATTCATCAAATGCATATATAAGCGAATTTTGAGACACTTCCGTCAATCTTCCAGTAGGATTTCCTATCCCAGAAGTTGCATAGGAACCCCAAAAATAGTTATTTAATATTGTATATCTTGATGGAATTGTTATTGAAATGAAATCTTCTCCTACATATGGAGCTGTTTCTACATTGAATCCATCAAATCCTGACCATTTCGCATCAGAATAACCTACAGTAAATCTTTGATTTCCACTTACAGCTGAATCTACAAATGTATAAAGCGTAAGTTTTCCATATTTTTGTGGTTCTCCCAGAGATGATTTTGATAATAATTCTTGTTTTGTTACTGGTACAATTTCATTTTTATCATTTAATTTAAGTAAAGCCTCAGAATAGCCTATACTTATAATGTTATGATTTTCTTTAATATTATTTATTAAATCGTCTTCTAAACCATCATGCTTCTCAATTAAACTTTTCAATTTTTGTAAATCATTAATTGTTTCAGCATCCCTTTTTTTGGAATTTATCACTAATTCATTCTCATTTACACTTAATTCAATATTCTCTAGTGATACATCTCCTTTACTAACAACATAATTAGGGTCATTTGTTATATCAATAACCTCTTTTTCATTTTTTATATTCTCTTTGTTAGACTGTGTTGATGTAGCCTGAACATTAATAGATGTTAACGAAAATATAAAGAAAGTTGTTAACAATCTAGCAGTTAAATTTTTAAATTTAGACATAAAATCCCCCCATTCCTCCCTATAATACCATATATTGTATTAAAATAAAATATATTTAAAATTTTTCAGAAATTACTTTTTATTTATTTCATTTAGTTTATTAACTATAATACCAAAATTTCCACTTTCATTTAATATGGTTGGAATTATGCTATAT
>USJU01000084.1 GCA_900555085.1 uncultured Clostridium sp. | reverse complement strand
GTTTTCAGTGTAGGGGCACGGTGCTCCGTGCCCGAAAATAAAAAATATAATATAAATTTCTGTCAAACATTGTAGGGCAGACGCTTTAGTTAAGTACATTAAAACTTTTTCCTCATAAAATAGCTTGTTTTAATATTTAAGCTGTTTTTCTTTTAGTTATCATTTTATCAATTGCCATTTTTATACAATCAAAACTAACTGGAAAAGAAATTATACCAACACTTCTATAATATATATCTATCTCTTGAACTTTTTTATAGATTTAAAATAGATATGTCAATAAAATCTAAAAAATTAATTGAAAAATATCGGATTTATTGTTATAATTCCAACGATGTGGAGACTGAAAATAGGAAATATTATTTATAGATGATAGACAAGACGTTATTGAACTTTTAAATGCAACTGGAATTAAAGCAATAGTTGTAAAAGATATTGTATTATAGGTGGTAAGATGGATTATAAAAAAGAATATAAAAAATATTTAATTTCTTCAACATTAGATACTGCTAACAATAGAATAGCAAGTGCTTCTTTTATTTCTGCATTTGCTATATATTTAGGATTATCTGATTTAGCAATTGGAATATATGCAGTTTTAGATACAATAACTAATATAATTCAAGTTTTTGCTGCACCATTATTCTCTAGAATTGGACAATCTAAAAAGGTGGTATTAACTAATTATTCGATATACAGAATTTCTTCTATTTCTATGGCACTTATACCTTTTTTATCAAGTGATATAAGCATTAGGACTATATTGTTTTTTGTATTAGCAACAGTTTATGCAATTACTGGAGAAATGGGATATATAACTTTTGTTAATTGGAGAATGACTTTAATAAAGAAAGAAGATAGACCTACATTTGCTGCAAAAAGAAATTTTTTAAAAAACACTGTGGCATTAGCATTTAGTTTAATTATGGGAGTTATTCTTGACAGATTTACAGCATCTGGATATGAATTATATGGATTTATGATATTATTTACAATAGTATTTATCATTGCATTTATAGATATTGCAATAAGAATAAAAACATATAAACCAGATGTAATCCAAGAAAAGATTAGTGTAAAAGATAATTTAATTATCCCAGCAAAAGACGAAAAATTTAGAAGTGTACTTATAACAGGAGGATTGAATAGGTTTGCTTATGGGATTGGAACAATGTATTTAAATGTTTTCTTGTTAAGATACCTAAATATTGGTTATCTATATTACAGTATACTAAATATATTAGTTAATCTATCAGAGGCTTTTTCAAGTAAATATTGGGGAAATAAATCTAAAAATAGAAATTGGTCAAAAATTATATTGCCTATGTGTATAATATTTATCATTGTATTTACAATATTATTATCTTTTAATAATAAGCAACTATTATATTTATTACCTATAATATATATTCTTATAGGATTTGGTAATGCTTCTTATGAAATGTATGACCATATAGCAATATACGAAAATGCAAAAGATAAACTACAAACTTCTTATGTGACATTTGAAAGATTTATTGAGGGAATAGTGACCATGATACTTCCATTGCTTTCATATACAGTTTTTAAAGAAAGCAATAATGCAATAAAAGTTACCTTTGCAATTTCATTATTTAGTTATATAATCTTATTTATATATTATAAATTAAAATACAAAGAAACAAAAAATAATTTATAAAATTATTAGAGCAGAGATTTTATTTATGTTCTGCTCTATGTAGCTTTATTGTGATAATTTCTTAAAATTACTCTTATTGTCAAATATTTCAATTTTTTCAATACTATTGCTATCATGTAAAATAACATATTGTTCTTTAGCAATGGTGTTTAGTTTTTCTAATCTATCCTTTTGTCCTAAACCATCTTTTATCATTTGAGCATTTAGATTTTCAAGATTTACCAAAATTACAAGCTGAAGAATATTTGCATAATCTCGCATATTTCCATCTAAATTAGGATTCTTGTCTTTCCATTCTTTAGCAGTCATACCAAATAATGCAACATTTAAAATATCTGCTTCATTAGCATACACATATAGTTTTTGTTTTTCAGTTAATGTAGGAACAAGATTTGCTTTTATGCTATCAGTATGTATTCTATAATTTGTTTTTGCAAGCTCTCGTCTAACTGACCAATCAATTTTGTTCTGATAGCTCTCATTTTGTTTTAATCTTTCAAATTCTTTTATTAAATGTAATTTAAATGCTGAGTCTATCCAAGAAGCAAATTCAAGAGCTATATCTGGATGTGCAAAAGTACCACCATCATATTTTCCTCTTTTTGAAATAAAACCAATTGCATTTGTTTCTTTAATCCATCTAGACGGACTCATTGTAAATGATTGAGTAGCAGAGTCATTTTTAAACTCGCGGGATTCCGCTAGTTTAAAATTAGGATTTGAAAGCTCTTCCCATAAGCAATAAAAGTCAAAAGAACTTTTATTACTCATCCATTTAATAATAACATCTCCAGGAGTTAAAGGATTTTTATATCTTGCTAAATCAGTTAATGAAATATAATCTATAGCTCCAACTCTCATAACATTTACTAAATTATCTTTTATGTTCATTTGTGTTTTTATAAGTTCTTTCTTCATAAATATCACTTCCAATCTCTGTAAACTTTATATACAGTTTAAAACAACTGTTTGCATATGTCAAGTAGAAATCTAAATATAAATAGATTCTTTTAATATTATTTCTTCTGCTAAATGCTTATAATTATTCATAAGTCCAACCCATCTTAAAGTATCAGTGTTTTTTTAATATTCTAATATATATTCAAAATAATTTTAATATTTTTATTGATATAATTTTAATATATATATATAATTAGAAAAAAATTAGGAGGTATTTTATGGAATATTTAGATGAATATAAAAAATGGTGCAATGATAGTATTTTTGATGAAGAGACTAAAAAAGAATTAAAAGAAATTGAAAATAATGAGAAAGAAATAGAAGATAGATTTTACAAAGAACTTGAATTTGGTACAGCAGGACTTAGAGGAATTATAGGTGCTGGAACTAATAGAATGAATATTTATACAGTTGGTAAAGCTACTCAAGGTTTGGCTAATTTTATAAAAAAGGAAAGAGGAGAAAATAAAGGTGTTGCAATTAGTTTCGATTCTAGAAACATGTCTCCAGAATTTAGTAAAGAAGCAGCATTAATTTTAAACTCTAATGGAATTAAAACATATATTTTTGATTCACTAAGACCTGTTCCAGAATTATCTTTTGCAGTAAGAGAATTAGGTTGTATAGCTGGAATTATGATTACAGCAAGTCATAATCCACCAAAATACAATGGATATAAAGTTTATTGGGAAGATGGAGCACAAATTGTTGCACCAAAAGATAAACAAATTATAGAGGAAGTAAATAATATAAAAGATTATGCTGAAATAAAGAAAATTTCTAAAGAAGAAGCAATAGAAAAAGGTTTATATAATGTTATAGGAAAAGAACTAGATGATAAATATATGAAAGTACTTGAAGATTTAGTTTTAAATAAAGATGTTATTACAAAAATGCAAAAAGATTTAAAAATTGTATATACACCATTACATGGAACTGGAAATATTCCTGTAAGAGAAATTTTAAAAAGATTAGGATTTGAAAATATTTATGTAGTTAAACAGCAAGAATTACCAGATGGAAATTTCCCAACAGTTAGTTATCCAAACCCAGAAGATAAAAAAGCCTTTGAACTTGCATTGAAATTAGCTGAAGAAGTTGATGCAGATGTTGTTTTGGCCACTGACCCAGATGCAGATAGACTTGGAGTATATGCAAAAGATTCTAAAACAGGAGAATATAAATCTTTTACTGGAAATATGTCGGGGCTTTTAATAGCAGAATATGAATTATCACAAAAAAAAGAAAAAGGATTGCTTCCAAAAAATGGAGCTTTAATAAAAACTATAGTTTCTTCAAACTTAGCAGATGCAATTGCAAAAGAATATAATATAAAATTAATAGAAGTTCTAACAGGATTTAAATATATAGGAGAACAAATAAAAATATTTGAACAAACCAAAGAATATGAGTATTTATTTGGGTTTGAAGAAAGTTATGGTTGCTTAATTGGTACACATGCAAGAGATAAAGATGCAATAGCAGCAGTAATGGCACTTTGCGAAGCGGCAGCATATTACAAACAATTTAATTTAAGCTTATGGGATCAAATGATAAATATTTATAATAAATATGGATTTTACAAAGAAGGATTACTTTCAATTACAATGGAAGGAGTAGATGGCGCAGATAAAATAAAAGCAATAATGGAAAAATTAAGACAAAATCCATTACAAAAATTAGGAAAATATAAAGTATTAAAGTTTAAAGACTACAAAGAAAATAAAGTAATTGATATGAACACGAAAGAAGAAAGTAAAACAGGACTTCCAATATCAAACGTACTATATTTTGAATTAGAAAATAATGGATGGTGTTGTGTACGACCATCAGGAACAGAACCAAAAATAAAATTCTATGTAGGAGTAAAATCAGACAGCCTAGAAAATTCAGAAAAAGAAATGAGTGAATTATTAGAAGAATTAAATAAAATCGTAAAAGAATAAATAAGGTAGTTATTGTATTTAAAAAAGACTAATAATAATTAAGATTAAATTTCGCGAGGCAAGTGGGGACCTTTCCGGCATTCTT
>USJU01000083.1 GCA_900555085.1 uncultured Clostridium sp. | reverse complement strand
TAGGCTATATTTATTTTTTATAAATTTTTATGTCATGGTCTATTGCTTTATTTTCTTTTGAATTTGTTTTTCCTTTTTTTATTTTATTATTTTTTAAATTATCTTTTGCTACTGTCATTAGTAATTTTATTCTGTTGGTTTGATTTGCTTCACTTGCTCCTGGGTCGTAGTCTATTGGAGATATATTTGCTTCTGGGTATTTATTTCGTATTGTTTTTATTACTCCTTTTCCTACAACGTGGTTTGGTAAACATGCAAATGGTTGTACACATACTATATTTGGTATTCCATTTTCCATGTATTCTATCATTTCTGCTGTTAAAAACCATCCTTCACCTGTTTGATTTCCTATAGATAGAACATCTTTTACTTGTTCTTCTAAGTGGAATATATCACATGGTTGCATATATCCTTTTTTAGAATTTGCAAGTGCTATTTTTACATCTTTTTCTAATATATCTATTAATTTTATTGCTGCTTTTGATATTTTTGCTATTGTTGGTGTTGTTTTTAATAGTGTATTAAATGTAATTTTGTGTGTTGCCATAAATTTAACAAATCCCATAAAGTCTGGAAGTATTACTTCTGCTCCTTCTTTTTCTAAAACATTTGCCACATAATTATTTCCAAATGGATGATATTTTATTAATACTTCTCCTACAACTCCAACTTTTGGTTTTTCTATAGATGTATCTAATTCTATTTTTTCAAAGTCGTTTACTATGTTATATATACTTTGTTTAAATTGTTTGTTGGTTGAGTTTGCAACAAGTTTTTTGCATTTTTCTAACCATTCATTAAATAATTTTTCTGTTTCACCTTTATTTATTTCATATGCTCTATTTTTTGTAAGCATTTTTTGTAATAAATCTCCATAGATTACCATTTTTAAAAGTCTTTCTAAAAGTGGTAGAGTTAATTTAAAGCCTGGCATTTTTTCCATACCTACAACATTAAATGATATAATAGGAACTTTTTCAAAACCTGCATCTTTTAAGGCTTTTCTGATGAAACCTATATAGTTTGTTGCTCTACAACCTCCACCTGTTTGAGACATTATAATAGCTGTTTTATCTAAATCATATTTTCCAGATTGTAATGCTTCTATAAATTGACCTGTTGTTAAAATTGATGGATAACATGCATCATTATTAACATATTTTAAACCTGTTTCTACAGTTTTTTGAGTACATTCTCTTAAAAGTACGGCATTATATCCAGAGGCTCTAACTGCAGATTCTAATAATTCAAAATGTATTGGTGCCATTTGTGGTATTAAAATCGTATAGTCTTTTTTCATTTCTTTAGTAAAAATAGGTCTTAAAGGACTATAATTTCCAAGTTCTTTATTTTCTTGTTTTTCTTTAATACGCTTATTCATACTTGCAAGTAATGAACGAATACGTATTCTAACAGCTCCTAAATTATTTACTTCATCTATTTTTATTAAAGTATACATTTTATCATAGCTTTTTAAAATTTCTTCAACTTGGTCTGTTGTAACGGCATCAACACCACATCCAAAAGAATTTAATTGTATTAATTCTAAATGGTCATGTTTTCCTACAAAATCGGCTGCTGCATATAGTCTTGAGTGATATACCCATTGATTAACAACTCTTAATGGGTTTTCTAATTTTTCGTTTCTAGCAACAAAATCTTCTGTTAAAACACATAAACCTAAACTTGTAATTAATGTATCTATTCCATGATTTATTTCTGGGTCTAAATGATAAGGTCTTCCTGCCAAAACAATTCCTCTTAAATTGTTTTCTTCAATATATTTTACTGTTTCATTTCCTTTTTCTAAAATTTCTTTTTTGAAATTTTGATATTCTTCTTCTGCAAGTTTTGCAGCATTTAATAATTCTTTTTTATTAAAATTATATTCTTTAAATTCATCTAATTCTAAAATTCTTTTTACCAAGTTTTTAGTATCAAAAGGTAAGAAAGGATTTAAGAATTTAATATTATTTGTTTTTAGTTCTTCTACATTATTTTTTAAAACTTCTGAATATGAAATAACAATAGGACAATTATATTGATTATTTGCCTTTTCAAATTCTTTTCTTGAATATGGAATACAAGGGTAAAATATTGTAGTTATTCCTTTTTCTATTAAATTTATAATATGTCCATGAGAAAGTTTTGCTGGATAGCAAACAGATTCAGATGGCATAGATTCCATACCTTTTTCATAAGTTTCTCTTGTACTTTTATCAGATAAAATAACTCTAAATCCTAAGTTTGTGAAAAATGTAAACCAGAAAGGATAATCTTCATACATGTTTAAAACTCTAGGGATTCCTATTGTTCCTCTTGGTGCATCTTTTTCTTCTAAAGGTGTATAGTTAAATAATCTATCATATTTATATTTTACTAAATTAGGTAAATCTTGTTTTTTATTTGTAACACCTGCACCTTTTTCACATCTATTTCCTGAAATATGTTTTTGACCATTGCTGAAAGTATTAATTGTAAGTAAACAATGATTTTCACAACCTTTACAACGAATATGAGATGTTTTTATATTTAAATTTTCTATATCATTTAATTTTGCAATTGTTGATGTATATTCCATATTTAAGTTAGATTCAAATTGTTCTTTTGCTAAAAGTGCAACTCCATAAGCACCCATTAATCCAGCAATTTCTGGACGAATTACATTCTTACCTACTATTAATTCAAAAGCTCTTAAAACTGCATCATTATAAAAAGTTCCACCTTGTACTACAATATGGTTTCCAAGAGTTTCTACATCTCTAACTTTCATAACTTTTTGTATAGCATTTTTTATAACAGAGTAAGAAAGTCCTGCAGAAATATCTCCAACAGAGTATCCTTCTTTTTGAGCTTGTTTTATTTTAGAATTCATAAATACTGTACATCTTGAGCCTAAGTCAACTGGTGTTTTACTTTCTAAAGCTTCTTTAACAAAATCTGAAATTGTAATATTTAAGCTTTTAGCAAAGGTTTCTATAAAAGAACCACAACCTGAAGAACAAGCTTCATTAAGCATTATATTGTCTATTGTGTCATCTTTTATTTTTATATATTTCATATCTTGGCCACCAATGTCTACAATACTTGTAACATCAGGTTCAAATTCTTTTGCTGCTGTATAGTGTGCAATAGTTTCTATTTCATTTAAGTCTACATTTAAAGCTGTTTGAATTAAGTTTTCGCCATAACCTGTTACACCACTATAACGTATTATAGCATTTTCAGGTAAAATACTATAAAGTTCTTTTAGCATATTCATAACACTTTTTAATGGATTTCCTTCGTTGCTACCATATAATGAATATAATAAATTATTGTTATCATCTATTAAAACAAGTTTTGTTGTAGTTGAACCAGCATCTATTCCTATATAACAATTTCCTTCAAAGTCTTTTAAATCTTTTTTATTTATTTTTGCTTTACTATGTCTAAGTTTAAATTCTTCTAATTCTTCTTTTGAATTAAATAAAGGGTCTAAAGGTTTGCTGGTATTATCGTGAGAATTTTTTAAATTATTTATTTTTTCTTTTAATTCTTCTATAGTAATAATATTTGAATTAATTGAATCTAAAGCAGCACCTTTAGCTACAATTAGATGAGCTTCTTCAGGAATTATTATTTCTTCAGGTTTTAAGTTTAATGTTTCAATAAATCTTTGTCTAAGTTCAGATAAATAATTTAAAGGGCCGCCCAAAAATGCGATATTTCCTTTAATAGGTCTACCACAAGCTAATCCACTAATTGTTTGATTAACAACTGCTTGAAATATTGAAGCTGCAATGTCTTCTTTTGCAGCACCTTCATTTAAAAGTGGTTGTATATCTGTTTTTGCAAAAACACCACATCTAGATGCAATAGGGTATATTGTATTATAATTTTTAGCTAAAGTATTTAAACCTTGAGTATCTGTATGAAGTAGTGAAGCCATTTGGTCTAAAAATGCACCTGTACCACCTGCGCAAGTACCATTCATTCTTTGTTCTATAGATTCATCAAAATAAATAATTTTTGCATCTTCTCCACCAAGTTCAATAACTACATCTGTTTTAGGAATATATTTTTCAACAGCTCTCTTACAAGAAACAACTTCTTGTATAAAATCTACTCCTAAAAATTTTGCAGCACTCATTGCACCAGAACCTGTTAATGCTAGTGTAAATTTATTATTTGGATATTTTTCTGCTAATTTTTCTAAAGTGTTACATATTGTATTTTTAGTGTCTGAAAAATGTCTTTCATAGTTTGAATATATAGTTTCCTTATTGGAATTCATTACAATTATTTTTACGGTTGTAGAACCAACGTCTAATCCAACGTGCAATATTTCATCCATATTTTACCTCCATATTGCTTATTTTTAGTAACATAAAACTATCTTATATTTTATAGTGTAAAGGGAGTTTTGTCAAATAAAGTCGACTTAAAATTCTAAATAAAATGTTCTAAAAATAACTTGTCTAAAATAGAAATTAATATAAATTTATTATTTATTGTACCAAATATGGGACTGTGAAACAACATCCTCAAATGTTTTTAAGGAACTATTATTTCTAATATTTATGTTTTTTTATAGTAAATAAATATCCCTACCCAACATATTACAGTTAGGTAGGGATATTTCTGTATCGCTATTTTCAATTTTATAAATTATTAATGATAAACTGATTCATCTTATCATATGAGTCCCAATCTTTTGTGGAGATATGTATA
>USJU01000082.1 GCA_900555085.1 uncultured Clostridium sp. | reverse complement strand
ATGAAATGTAAAGTAATTTTAACACATAATATGTGCTCGTAGTTTAGCTGGATAGAATGCAAGGCTACGAACCTTGTACTCAACTGATTTTAATCCGTTGATATTATGGGGATTTGGGAGTTGGTTTTGCTATATGCCCCCAAAGGTTCCCCCAGATAATTAAATATAAAACACTTTTAAATATATTGAAAAAATTAAAAAAGTATTTTATAATAAGTTTATATATGCGGCTATAGTTTAACTGGATAGAATGCAAGCCTACGAAGTTTGAGATTTGGGGGTTCGAGTCCCTCTAGCCGCACCAAATTAAGCATTGATATATATTAGGCACTTACTTTTGTAGGTGCTTTTATTTTTCTTCTTGTAAATCGTTTTTCTTCTGATTTTGTTTCATTAAGTGAATTATTACAAGCTTTATTAAATTCTTCCTTTTTTCGTTTATCTGAAATAAAGATATAATAAAAGTCTGTTGTTTCGAAATCAGCATGTCCCATAATTTCTCGTAATACTTCTTTATCCATACCATATTCACTCATAAAAGTTGCAAAGGAATGTCTTAAACCATATACAGTCATATGTTCCAATTTATATTTTTTAATAATAGATTTTAATTTTTTATCAAGTCTTTCTGGTAAATATGGTTCACCTTTTGTATTTAAGAAAACATATTCCTTAGATGGATTAAATTTTTCATGATTTTTTTCTCTTAGAGCTTTTCTTTCATCATATATTTCCTGTAACATTTTTTTTAATCTAGGTCTTAAAGGAATTTCTCTATAACTTTCATCAGTTTTTAAATCGCCATCTACATATTCATGTCTTATTATATTAAAATTATAATCATAAATAACAATATCTTTATGTGCATTTCCAACATATATCATATCTTTATCGAATAATATATTGGACAATAGCAGACCACAACCTTCCTCCGGCCTCATACCTGTTTGCAATAATGTAGCAAATAATTTGCAAAAATCTCTTCCATCTTTTTCTAAAATATCTAGCCATATAAGTTGCCTATCTGCTGGAAGGTACACTAATTTTGTTTTTCTAGATCTTTTCTTTTTAGAAAATTCTAATTCAAATTCAGGTATTTCTTTAATGAGATTTTTCTTTTTGGCATATTTAAGAACCTGTCTAATCATTAAGAAAGTATCTTTTGCAGCACGAGGATAAACTTTTCGTAAATCATTAATGTATTCTTCTACAACTTCTTTTGTAACTTCTGCCACAGTATATTTAGAAAAATCCTTTTGGATATGTCCCTTTAGTGTATAAGCATAAGTTTCAACAGTTTTTGGGCTTATTTTTTTCCCAGTAGTAGGATTAATATGGTCCTTTTTATAATTAAGCCACATAACAGCAAAGTTTGCAAAACTAATAGTAGAACTTATGCCATTATGAAGATTAATATCTTCTTTTGCATTACGATATTCATTGAAATTTTTTAAATTTTCTTCACAATCATCAGAAAATATATTTTTTTGTACTAATTCGTGATTTTGTTTAACTAAATATTTTTCAATAATTAGTTCAGCTAGTCTTTGTCTGGCTAATGCTTCTGTTTGTGCAGACCTTGATAATCTTGGATTACAATCTACTCCTTTCATTTTATTTTTTAATTCTAATCTTATTCTAGCTTCAAAACTATTGCCTCTTTTTCTAACAGTAACTGTACCCTTTTCGGCTTTTTTAGTTTTGCTATTAATAACTCTTTCATTATTTATTCTTTCCATTCCGTTTTAATACTCCTTTCAAAAGGCTTAAAATAAATAACAAAAAAGATATATTATAAAACATAATTAATTATATAATATACCTTTTTTAAAAAGCAATGGTGAAAATTAATATTTTCCATAAGTACCATAATTATTGTCAAACCATTCTTGTAATTTGGCTCCGTTAATAATTATTTTTCTTTTAAATCTTATTGCTGGAAATCCAGGCACAGTTACAAGTTTTAACATTAAATTTCTACCAATTCCAAGTTGCTTTCTTGCTTCTTCAACACTTATTCCAAACTTTGAAATGTAAGAATTATTAGTATTCATTTATATCACATCCATTTTTTAAATCTTGTAATTTCTGTTCTGCATGAATTTTTGATTCTGCAATGCTAACTACAATATTTTTGGGATATGTTTTAAAAGCACGATTCATTTCTATACCAAAATTAGTAACACTTAAATTTTCTTTGTAATCAGAACGAATCATATTCTCAAAAGTTATTTGTCCATAAGCTATAGCTTCTTTTTTATTCATAATAGATACCTCCATATTTTTATTTATATTTTATATATTTAGGTATATCTGCAGAGCGACCAAGTTTTGTATCAAATTCGTACCTATGCTTGAAAGGGTTATATTTATAAGCACTAACATTCCACTTTCTATAACTTTCATTACTTAGATATTTTGATTTTGAAAGTTCCAAAGATGCTTGTCTGTGTTGCTCTTCTACAAAATCAAAGTTGTCATCAATTCTTTTTTGTTCTCTTTTGTGTTTAATGAAATTATTTTGATCTTTTTTTCTTTTTTCTTTTGATTTATTGATTCTGTATTTTTTTTCTTCAATGTATCTATTATCTTGCTTAATAATTTTTGTAATATAACTAGAAGATGTGTGTATTATTTCTGCAATTTCTTTTACTTTTAAATGTTCATTAAAAAAATACTTTTTAATAAGTTCCTTTGAATTTTCCATTTAATCACCTATGGTTAATTTTTTGTCGACATTATTTTGATACGACAAGGCTATTAGAGAAATTACTTAATCTCTAATTCTTTTATCTTTTTTCTAAATGCTTCTTGTTTTTGTTTTTTGTTTTTTAATTCTTTACGAAGTCTAATTTTTAATTTTATTTTTGATAGTAAAACATCCATAAAGAATATTATAAATGTAAGGCATAATCCAATTAATACAAATCTTAAAAACATCTTAAATCTCCTTTCTATAAAATAAGGCAAAGACAGATAAGAGCTTGTCCTACCTGTCTTTATATAGTGCTTTCTTAAAATTTGCCCTTCACTATATAAACATCCCTTAAATTTAAGAAATTCTCCCCTTGATTTTAAAATTTGTAATTTTTTATTCCTTCAATTAATTTTAGAATTAAATATTGGTATCTATCTTCATCACCAAAACTGTATTTTTTTAGTAAAGGTTTCTTTCTGTCAATTATCTCTAACATAGCCATCTCATTACCTTTTTGTGCCAATATTCCTAATTCATATATATTTTTATTTTTCATTTTATAAATCCCCCTTAAAATATTTTTTTAATTTTTCAATGGCCCTAATTTTTATTTTGCTAACAGTTTTTGAATATATTTCAAGAATTTGTGCTGCTTCACTCTGTGTTAATTCTTCTTGAAATAGCAAAAAAATAACTGCCTGCTCAATAGCAGACAGCGAATTTAAAGCATCTTTAATAGATAAAGATATATCAATATTTTTATAATCTTGTTTAGATTGATTGATACTAAAAATATTTTCAATAAAGGCATAATAGTCCTTATCATCAAAGATACTTAACTCTTTTGATTTCATAGTCATTTGCTTTTTAAAATATTTTTTAGATGAAAAAATAATAGTTTTTGTTAAGTAACTATCAAATTTTGCTTCATTAGAATTTTTATTTTCCATAAATGTTCCTCCCAAATTTTCATTTGAGCTTAACAACCTGTGTTAAGTGAACACACGAAAAATAAAAACCTCCTTTCTTTAATCTATAAAAAATAAATAAGGACTTAATACAAATGCTTAAAAAATTACTTCCTTTGTGAATTATTAATTTAATTCTTTTGCAAGTATTCTCTTAAACAGGTTTATTAAGCCCTAAAAAATTATATAAAAATTTCTTTAAAAAAAATGTCGAAAAATGTTCTTGATTTTTTGAATATGTTTAATTTACTGAAATAGTAAAAACTTAAAATATGCTAAAACAAAGCATTATTCGACAAAATTCTACTTTCTGAAAGTAAAAAATATAAGGCTGTGAAAGTATATAAACTTTTTCGCAAAGAATGTAAAATATACTGGTGGAAAGTAATCAAAAAAAAGGGAGGCTAAATATGGCATTAGATAAAGTTCTAATAGGTGCAAGAATTAGAAAGGTTAGAGAAGAAATAACAGGAGATTCAAGAGATGAATTTGCTAAGAAATGTGGACTAAGTGATGAACGATATATTGGTCAATTAGAAAGAGGAGAATTTTTGCCATCTTTAGCTACATTAGATAAAATTTCTAATAATACAGGCATAAAAATTGATTACTTATTGTATGGAAGAAATAAAACTAAGCTTAGTATTAGAGAAAGTTTAGTTACAATAATAAAAAATGCAGATAATGATGAAGTAAAAATGTATTATAAATGTATTACAACAATGAAAGGATTTTTTAATAAAAAGTTAAGTGGATAGCAATTTGATAATTGCTATTTTTTGTGTTATATTTGTCAAGTAAATAAAAATAAGTAGGAGTAGAAAAAATGAACTTAAAAATAGAGCTTTCAAATGAAAATCAAGAATTATTAAATCAAATAGGAATAGAAATAGAAGATAAAAATTACAATGTGGAAGAAATAAAAAGATGCGAGAATGACATAATAAATCATATTATGAGTAAAAGCTTAAAAAATAAAGATTTATCAAAAGAAAGTATTAAGTATAGCAATTTGATTGATATACTTGTAAAAAATGAGAAATAACAATTTAATATATATTTGAAATGGGAGTGAATTATTGAACGAAAAAGAATTAAAAGCATTTATAATAAATTTTATAAGTATAAAAGAAAATGATAATAAAGATTATATAATATATTCTTATTATGAATTAAAAGTAAAATTAGGACTTAAAGA
>USJU01000081.1 GCA_900555085.1 uncultured Clostridium sp. | reverse complement strand
TTGATAATAAATATGTAAAAAAGGCAGAAAAAGAGCTTGAATACTTAAGCGGAGATGAAGAAACAAGAAGATTAGCAGAATTAAGAGAGAAAGCAATAAGAGACGAACTAGCTGCAATTGCTCAAGCAAGAGATGAAGGAAAAAGTGAGGGAATAAGTAAAGGAATAAGTAAAGTAGCCAGAAAAATGTTAGAAAAAAAGATGGATATAGCTCTAATAATGGAGATTACTGGACTAACTAAAGCAGAAATCGAAAAGCTATAAGAAAGAAGTCAAATTTCTATGTTAATATGAAACAACTAAAAAAAATATAGAAATACCCGTGCCATGAATCTAGATATGATTATATGGGAAATATAATTACAGAGCCTACAGTTAAAGGTTTGAGTAGATATGAGTTTGAATAAAATAATAAAAAAATAAATGTCTACTTTTACTTTATAAAAAATAAGTATGATAAAAATGCCAAAAGGAAGGTCAAAAAATATGAGTTATATTATACGAAAAAAAGAAAGAAAAGATTGTAAAGATATTGCACAGGTTGTAACTGTTGCATGGAACGAAACATATAAAGGGATTGTACCAGATGAGTTTTTGAATAATTTATACACGAATGAGGAGCAAAGAGCCATTGATTCATTTAATAATTTTGATGAAGAAAATAACCATCAATTTGTTTTAGAGGTAGATAATAAGGTTGTAGGATTTGTTAGTGTTGGAATAACTGATGATACATCATATAGTAAATGTGGTGAAATTTATTCTTTATATATAATTAATGGTTATAAAGGATATGGATATGGTAAAAAATTAATGAAAGTTGGAATTAATGAATTAAGAAAAATTGGATTAGAATACAAAAAAGAAAAAACACAAAATACAAGAAAGAAATTTATAAATTTTAGTAAAAATATTTGGATACAAGAAATAACAAGCGAAAGCGAAGGAAATAGCTTTGCAAAAAGCTTAAGAAAAGCATTAGAATTAGATTCAGATTATAAAGAAATAAAAAGTAAATATGATTTAATGTATAAAGAATCTGAACTAGAAAAAAATGAGAAAATAAATAAATTAATATTAATAGTTTTAATTATTTCATTAGTATTAAATGTTATTAATTTTTATATTTTATTAAAATAATAGGAGACAAACTATGAAAATATACTGCGGAACAGATATTATTGAGATAGAACGAATAAGAGAATCTATTGAAAATATGGGGGATTCTTTTATAAATAGAATATATACAGAAAATGAAATAAAATATTGTGAAGCAAGAGGAAAACAAAAATATCAACATTATGCTGCAAGATTTGCTTCAAAAGAAGCAGTGTTTAAAGCAATTTCATCAAAGCTAAAAAGTAAGTATGAAATAGAATGGAAAGATATTGAAGTTACAAATAAAGAAGACTTAAGACCGATTGTTAATTTAAAGAAAGAAATTAAAGGAATAAGCAATATAGATATAAGTATTTCACATTGTAAAGAATATGCTGTTGCAATGGTAGTTGTAACTTGCGAAGATTAAGAGGAGAAAAAATGAAAATTTTTGATACACATGCACATTATGATGATGCAAAATTTGATCAAGATAGAGAAAATTTATTAAAAGAAATATACGATTTTGGTGTAAAAAAATATGTTAATATAGGATGTAACATTGATACAAGTAAAAAATCTATTGAACTTGCAGAAAAACATAATTTTATTTATGCAAGTTGCGGAATACATCCAAGTGAAATAAAAGAAAAATATATAGAACAAATAAATAAAATAGAAAAATTAGCTCAAAAAGATAAAGTAGTTGCAATAGGAGAAATTGGATTAGATTATCATTGGGATAAAGATAATAAAGAATTACAAAAAGAAGTATTCTTAAAACAAATAGAAATAGCAAATAAACTAAAATTGCCAATTATAATTCATACTAGAGAAGCTATTCAAGATACAATAGAAATATTGAAGCAATATAAATTTGAAAATGGTGGAATTATACACTGCTGCCCATTTAATAAAGATCTAGTAGAAACAGGCTTAAAAGCAGGACTATATATAGCTTTTGGAGGAACCTGCACATTTAAAAACTCAAAAAATGCAAACGAAATTATAGAGCTTGTTCCTATGGAAAAAATGCTTATAGAAACAGACAGCCCATATTTAGCACCAGAACCAAAACGAGGAACTCGTAATGATTCAAAAAATTTAGAATTTGTTATAAATAAAATAGCAGAAGTAAAAAAGATAGATTCAGAAGATGTTGCAAACAAAACATTTGAAAATGCATTGAAAATATTTCAAATTGTGGAATAAATTGTAAAAACCAATCATAGAATAAAAGTATAGATCATAAAAAAACATGGACAATCTAGGAAATTAACTTTTTTATAATTTTTTTGTAATAAAATTGTAACAAATTTGACACAAAAGAAAAAATACGATATAATACATTTGTTGCCTAAGGAGGTAAAAATGATTAGTAAAAGAAAAAAGAAACAATTAGCAATAAAAAGAGTATTAGGAATAACATTAAGTTTAATTATCTTATCAGGTATGTGTGCATTTGCAGCAAATACTAAATTAAACAAAGTAAAAATTATATCTTCAAACAATTATGAAATGACAACAGTTACAACAAAAACTAAAGTTTCAGAAATTTTAGAAGATAACCATATAGTAGTTTTACCAGAAGAAAAAGTTGAACCATCTTTAGAAGAAGAAGTTGGTGAAGATAGAACTATAAAAATTTCTAATAAAACTGAAGAAGAAAAAGTAGTAGAAACAGCTGAAACAACTACAAATATATCAGAAGAACAAATAAAAAGTGCATATGCAACAATCACAGAAAAAGTAGAAGTTGTTCAAGAAGCAATACCATTTGAAACAGTTACAAAAGATGTTTCAAATTCAGCAACAGAAACTACAGATAGAGTTTTACAACAAGGGAAAGACGGAATAAAAGAAGTTACTTATAAAGTTAAATATCAAAACGATGTTGAAATAGAAAGAACAAAAGTATCAGAAGTTGTTATTCAAGAGCCAGTTAGTAAAGTAGTTCAAGTAAAAGCTAAAGCAACAAACAGATCTGATGTATCAAGAACAGAAACAAAAGCTACAGAAAATCCAGCAAGTAGTTCAAAATCTGGATTAGCAGCAAAAGTTGAAGGAAAAACACCTGTTGTAAAAACAATGAATATGTCTGCATATACAGCATCAACTTGCGGTAAAAGTGCAGGATCTTCAGGATATGGGGTAACATCATCAGGAGCTAAAGCAAGTTCATGGTGCACATTAGCAGCAGGAAAATCTTATCCAGTTGGAACAATTATATATATACCATATTTCCAAAATAAACCAAATGGAGGATGGTTTGTTGTTCAAGATAGAGGTGGAGCAATAACAAATAATAGAATTGACGTGTATATGTCAACATATAATGAATGTATAAATTTTGGTAGAAGAAATTTAGAGTGTTATATATATTAATAATAAAAATCCGCTTATGCGGATTTTTTTGTAGGGAGGAATAAATGAAATTAATTTCGTGGAATGTAAATGGTATAAGAGCATGCTTAAATAAAGGTTTTTTAGATTTTTTTAATGAGGAGAAAGCGGATATTTTTTGTATTCAAGAAACTAAAATGCAAGAAGGACAAGCTGAACTAAAGCTAGAGGGGTATTATCAATATTGGAATAGTGCAGAGAAAAAAGGGTATTCAGGAACAGCAATATTTACAAAAATAAAGCCATTAAATGTATCTTATGGAATAGGAATTGAAGAACATGATAAAGAGGGAAGAGTAATAACTTTAGAGTTCGATAAATTCTATATGGTAAATGTATATACACCGAATTCAAAAAGAGAGTTAGAACGTTTGGAATATAGAATGGTATGGGAAGATGAATTCAGAAAATATTTACTAAAATTAAATGAAACCAAACCAGTAATTATGTGTGGAGACTTAAATGTTGCACATAAAGAAATAGATTTAAAAAATCCCAAAACAAATAGACACAATGCAGGTTTTACAGATGAAGAAAGAAACAAAATGACAGAACTTTTAAATAGCGGATTTACAGATAGTTTTAGATATTTATATCCTGAGAAAGAAAATATATATAGCTGGTGGTCATATATGTTTCATGCAAGAGAAAAGAATGCAGGATGGAGAATAGATTATTTTATAGTATCAAAATTAATAGAAACAAAAATAAAAGAAGCAAAAATATACACAGAGATACTAGGCAGCGACCACTGCCCAGTAGGACTTGAAATAAAAATTTAAAAAATAAATTTGTTAAATATTATCGTCAAATATTGTAGGGGTCGGCGTTTCGACGACCCGTGTGGCGAAACCACTATTTATTTTCTATAAAACTACTTTCAATTTTTTCGAAAAGTGGTTTATATTTGTTTATATTTTTTGTTATGACTTCTAAATCCAAAACATAAATTTTAGAGTCTGTTTGAATCCATACAATTTCCGCATATAAATCTTTTTCGTAATCTGCATCTGAATATGTATACGCATATTTATATGAATTGTAGTTTTGAATTGATGTTTTTTGAACGTCTAAGATATTGTTGAAATTTGAAAGTGTTTTGCTAACATTTTCTTTTTCATTTTTAACAGTTTCTTCTAAATTAATTTCAGATTTTTTATTTATAACCGTACTGTATAAAAACATTTCATCTTTAACAGAATATAAATCTAAAGTATAATTTTCATCATTAGAATCTTTTACTTTATATTTTATTCTATTAGGGATTGTGAGTTTAAAACTATTGTCACGAGATGAAATTTCTGTTGAACAGAAATATGTTTTATAAATTTTATGACCAGCAAAAGCAAGTATAGCAATTAAAATTATAATAAATATTAAAATAAAATCATATAACAAAACAATAATAGTAGTAGGAATAACAATTCTTTTACTACTATTTTTCT
>USJU01000080.1 GCA_900555085.1 uncultured Clostridium sp. | reverse complement strand
ATAAAATATATAATAAATATATCACAAAATGTAAATAACTTTTTTTAATAGCTTACTCAAAATGACAAAATAATTAAAATGCTTGTACTAAAATAGCTATAAAAAAAGGTATGAGGTGGTAAAGGATGTTTCAAAATGTACTAAATGATAATGACCAAGAAAATTATTACGAAATTGAAGAAGATAAAAACGGAATAAAAAACATAATAAAAAAATTATTTGGTAAACAAAATTTAATAATATATATAATTTCATTTATGATATCAACTATAGGTTTTGGAAATGGAATAAATCCATTTGCTATAGCAATACTAGCTGCAGTATGCAGTAACGATATTCCAATAGGTGTTGTATATATTTTATCTTTAATAGGAACAGGAATAGGCTTTGGAAAAGAAGGTTTGCTTACATATTTTTTAACAAGTGTAATTTTTATGCTATTAATCTCTATGTTTAAAGTAAAAGTAGATGAAATTACAGATAATAAGAAATTTGCAAAGCATATATGTTTTGCAACGGCAATAACAAAAATTGCAAGTTTATTTTTTGGAAAAATATTAATATATGATATTTTAATGGCAATAATTTTTGTTATAAGTGTAGGTATTTTTTATAAAATATTTGAAGCAGCGATAAGAGTTATAAAAGACTTTGGAATAAAAAAAGCATTCTCTATAGAAGAGATTTTATCTTGTAGTTTATTATTTGCAATAGCAGTTGCAGGATTTAAAGACATAACAATTTTTGCATATTCTTTAAAAAATATATTAAGTATTTTAATAGTATTAATTTTAGGATGGCAAAATGGTGTATTAGTAGGAGCAACTTCTGGAATTACAATCGGTTTAGTATTAGGTCTTATTGGTGGAGGAGATGTTGTACAAATTGCAAGTTATGCTATTTCTGGAATGATAGCAGGCTTATTAAATAAATTAGGAAAAATAGGAGTAATTGTTGGGTTTATTCTTGGAAATGCTATTTTAACATATGTAGCAAATGGAGATACTAATTCAATTATAAGATTTCAAGAAATACTTATTGCAGCAATTGGATTACTAGCAGTACCTAAAAAAGTAAAAATAAATGTAGAAGATTTATTCGAAAAAAACAAATATTTCCCTGTAACAGGAGAAAATAAATTACAAGAAAACGAAGATACAATATATAAATTAAATAATGTTACAGAAGTTATAAAAGAAGTAGCACAAGGTTATAAGGAAGTTGCAGCAACTGTTGTTGAGAAAGAAGATATAAACGATATATGTTATGAACAATTTGTAAATGAATTAAGTAAAAATTTAGAGAATTTGGAAGATAATATTTTATATGATTATTTAGATGATGAAAATATAATAAGAAGATTATACGAGGAAATTGACAAAAAAGAATATATAAATAAAACGGATTTAATAAATATATTGGAAGAATTTAATAATTATATAATAACTCCAGAAGATGAAACAACTAAAAGTAGAATTAATGAAGATACAGAGAAAATTATAAGAGCAATAAGCTTAGCATATAGGGTAAGTAAAGTTAATTCAGTATATGACAAAAAAATTAAACAATCTAAAGAAAATATGGGAAATCAACTAGAAGGAATTTCAAAAGCAATAAGTTCTATTGTTGATAATTTATCTCAAGATATAAAAAATGAAGAACATAAAAATCAAGAAGAAAAAATAGCGGAACTATTAAATAAAAAAGATATAGATGTACACAATATAAAAATAAGCAAGAGAAAAGATGGAAAAACAGAAATAGACCTATATACAGATGTATGTGCATCAAATAAAATAGAAGAATGCAAATGCGAAAGAATAGAAAAAATATTAAATAAACAATTAAATGAAAAAATAAGTTTATGCAATGAAAATTGTAATAAAATAAATGGTGAAAAAACTTGCAAGTTAAAGTATGTAAGTGCAGATAAATACTCTATTCAAATAGGAATTTCAAAAACAACAAAACACGATAGCGTTATTAGTGGAGATTCAAATCTTAATGTGAAATTAGAAGATGGAAAAAGATTACTTGCAATTAGTGACGGAATGGGGTCAGGCCCTAAGGCAAGACAAAGCAGTAATATAGCAATAAAATTATTAAAAAGATTGTTACTTTCAGGATTTGATAAAGAAACATCTGTTGACTTAATAAATTCAAGTATATGTTTAAATTCAAAAGATGAAACATATGCAACACTAGATATAGCTATTGTAGATTTATTTAAAGGAAATATAGAGTTTATAAAAAACGGAGCATGTCCAACATATGTTAAAAATAAAAAGAATGTAGATATTATAAAAACAATCTCATTACCAACAGGTATACTAGAAAATATAGAATTAGATGTATTTGATAGAGATATAGAAGATGGAGACATTTTAGTAATGTGTAGTGATGGAATAATAGAATCAAATACAGAATATGAAAATAAAGAATTGTGGTTAAAATATTTGCTAGAAAATATAGAAACAGACAATGCACAAAAAATAGCAGACCTAGTATTACAAGAAGCAATAGACAACTGTGTAGGACAAGCAAAAGACGACATGACAGTAATGGTAATGAAAATAAATAAATGCATGTAGGGGGCGACCAAAGGTCGCCTTTTTATATATTATAGGAAATTTCTATTTCATGTGTAGGGGTCGGCGTCCTTAGGGCGACCCGCGTGGCGAAGCCACTTTTTTGCATAATTTATTAAAAATATATTGTAAAAATAACATAAAGTATGATATATTATAACAAAAATAATAAAACCTTACGGAGGATGTTAAACAATGAGTCGAGGAAGAAGATATAGCGGAGAAAAAAAGTTAAATTTAAAAAAAGTTTTTGCAGTAATAATTACAATAATAGTAATTATAATGTTTATAATTGGAATAAAAAAATTATTATCTACAGATAAAAAAGAAAAAATATCAAACGAAAGTTACTATGCATCATTTGAAGATAATAAATATGGAGTTATAAATTCAAAAGGTGAAAATATAATTGAACCATCTTATCAAGAATTAATAACAATTCCTAATAAAAATAAGGATGTATTTTTATGTGTTTATGATGTGGATTATACAAATAATACTTATAAAACAAAAGCACTAAATTCAAAAAATGAAGAAATATATTCACAATATGAAAATATAGAAGCAATTGAAAATTATGATACTAATAATAATGTTTCATATAACTCAAATGTATTAAAAGTTCAAAAAAATAATAAATATGGTTTAATTAATTTAGAAGGAAAAGAAATATTACCATGTGAATATGACGAAATTAGTGCTATAATAGGAAATGAAAATAGTATAAAAGTTAGCAAAGATGGTAAAGTTGGAGTAGTTGATAACAACGGAAAAAAAGTAATAGATATAAAATATAAAAATATTGAAAAATTATCAGATGATTATAAAAATGGATATATAGTAGAAAATGATAACAATTTATATGGGACAGTAGACTGTGCAAACAATACAATTTTAGAAAGCAAATATACAGAAATAAAACCAGTATATGAAAATGGAATGTATATTGTTAAAGGAACAAAAGGTTATAATGTTGTAGATAAAACAGGAAACATAATTACAAAAAAAGAATATGAAGATATTACAGATATTAAAAACTCACAAATAATTGTAGCAGAAAATAAAAAATATGGATTAATAAATACAAGTGGAGAACAAATAGTTCCATGTAATTATGATGAATTAAAATTTATAAATAATGAAAATTTTATTGTAAAGCAAAATAACAAATATGGAATAATAGATGCAAGCAATAAAAATGTTTTAGAAAATAAATATAATACAATTAATTATATAAAAAATGCCGATATAATTGAAGTATCAGAAGATGGTATTAATTCAGATATTTTAAATAATAAATTAGAAAAAGAATTAACAGGTATTATTTCAGAAATAAATATTGAAAAAGGTTATTTTAAAATAAGAATTGAAAACGAATATAAATATTATAACTTTAAATTTGAAGAAAAATCATATAAAGATATAAATTCAAATAATACAATATTCTTAGATAAAAAGAATGGAAAATATGGATTTGTAGATATAGCGGGAAATGTTGTTGTAGATTATATTTATGACGATGCAACAGAACAAAACAATTTAGGATTTGCAGCTGTAAATAAAGATGGAAAATGGGGAAGCATAGATAAAAACGGAAATGTAGTTGCAACGATAGAAAACGATTTATCTGAAAACAGCACAATAGACTTTATAGGAAAATGGCATTTAATGAAAGATTCTAATTTAAATTGTTATACAAAATAAATTATTTTTATATTAATAAAAAGAGGTAATAAAATGGAACTTAAGATGAAATATCAATATACAAACTTTGTTTATCCGTATATTGTTGAAGAAAAAAACTACAAAAAATATATACAAAAATTATTAAAAAATAATAAATGTAAAACTAGATTTTTTGAAAAAGAAAAAGATAAAGAATTATATAAATATTTTTTACCAAATATAAGAAAATTTATGTTTAATAATTTCTCTTTTTCAAGAGAAAAAATTGCAGAATTTGATAAATTGGATGTTGAAGTAAAATCAACTATTTTAAATAAGTACCCATGTGTTTTTTTTGAATACAAAATAGACGAAAATATTCCAGGAAAAGTTGGAGAAGAAAATGGAATATTCTTTAAAATAGATTCAATTCAATTAATTTGTTTTAATACAGGAATATGTTTTGAAGTAATAAAAACACATATTGAAAATAGTAATTCGTTTGATGATGTATTAGATTTTAATTATAAATTTAAAAATGTTAATTATTCATCTGAAAATGTAGAAGAAGATGAGAAAATTAAAATACAAACAAGTAATTTTGAAAATATGCAAGATATAAAAAAATTAATAAATAATTTAATAATTAAATCAAAACTAACAGAAAAATTAGATATAGATACAGAAAAATTATATACATATACATATACATGTATAGATCAAGAAAATTGGAATG
>USJU01000079.1 GCA_900555085.1 uncultured Clostridium sp. | reverse complement strand
TACAGATGAAGCACAGTTTGGGATTAGTCCTACAAAACTTGCAAGAATTGGTCCTAAAATTTTATTGCTATTAAAAATACTACTAATAGTATCTTCTCCTATAAAATGTATTAATAAATTTAGTATAAAAGATACAATTATTATAAATACAAATATATTTAAAGAATGTTTTATAGCAGATTTTACAACACCGTGTTCACAATCGCAATGGTCATGTTCACAAAGATGTTCAATTTCTTTTTCAATATTTTTTTCTTTATTATTAAATTTTGAAAATAAATCTATAATAAATCCACAAACCATACCAATTAATAATTTAATTAAAATTACTTTTACAATAAGACTTATAGGTGCAGCTTCAGAAATTAAAATTGGAAGCATTCCATCAGAAGTTGATAAAAAAATAGCAATTAATGTACCTAAACTTATAACTCTTCCAGCATAAAAATTAGCAGCAGCGGCGGAAAAACCACATTGAGGAACTATTCCTAGCAAACTACCAATAGCTGGTCCAAATTTGCCAGATTTTTTTATAATATTTTGAGCCTTACCACCAGTTTTGTGTTCTAAATATTCTAAAATTAAATAAGTAACAAACAAAAAAGGAAGTAATTTTATACTATCTATAAGTGTATCTAAAATTATATCCAACATAAATATTCTATCTCCTAAAATAAACTAAAACTTATTTTAGCACAGAATTATGTAATTTACAAGAAAAATTATTTAGAATAAATTATTATGATTAATAAAATTTGAATAAATTCAATTTAACGTTGTAGGGGCAGACGCCTCTGTCTGCCCCACATGTTAGACATTGTTATTTGTAACATAATAATTTTTTGTATATAACAAATGGTTAAATTTTAAGAATTTCTTTAATTTCACCAATTTTACTTTTAACAGCATCATAACCATATTTATAGCAAGAATCTAACTTACTTACATCTAATAAACCACATTTATCAGTATAAATATCTAAAATATAATCACTTTTTGAAAGAGAATTTTCTGAAATTTGTTTTCCCATAATATCAATGGTTTTCATTACATAGTCCATAATATTGCTATTTTCATCTATTTCATCACTATGAAAACTAATAGCAATTACTTTGTCTGCGCCTTGCTTTTTTACTTCCTCTACTGGAATATTATCTAAAATACCACCATCCATAAATAAATGCTCTTTAAATTTACAAGGAGAAAAGGCAGCAGGAAAAGAACTACTTGCAGTTACACTTTTTCCAATTGTAATGTCGGTAATATATCTGGATTTATCTTTTGCACCTTTGGGTATTTTATTTGTGAATATATATTCTGTGGAATTTAAAATATCCACAGCTGGAATTACTAAGGGCATTTTTATATCAGAAATTTTCTGAATTCCTTTTTTATAAGCAAATCGGTTAAATGCTTTTTCTATATTTTCACCACTATGCAAACCTTTTAGAGAAGTTGTTTTATTAATAAAATAATTACCAACTCCAGAAATTATAGGAGCACTATTAACATTAATAATTTCCTTAGCATATCTTTTAAATAATTCGTATATGTAATAAGGAGAGTAACCAATAGCATATAAACTAGCAATAATACTACCACTACTGCAACCGCCAATAATATCTATATTAATATTTTCTTCTTCCAAGGCTTTTAAAGCACCTGCATGAGCAATTCCTCTAATTCCACCACCAGAAAGAGCTAATCCAATTTTCATAAATAACACCTCTTATAATTATATTATTAACAAACATAAAATGTTTATACAAATTGCAAGCTTTTGCTTGATTTTTATGGTAAACTATGGTAGAATATGCAAAGTTGAAAAGTGAGAGCTTTTCTCCTTACTCATTTGAATAAATGGGTTATATATCCAAAAGGAGGTGAAAATAATGAATAAATACGAAAGTGTTATCATTATTAATCCATCTGTTGAAGAAGAAGGAATGAAAAACCTTATTAAAACTTTTACAGATTTGATTAATAAAAATGGTAAAGTTGAAAAAGTAGATGAATTAGGTAAAAAGAAATTAGCTTATGAAGTTAAGAAAAACAAAGAAGCTTATTATGTAGTATTTACTTTTGAAGCTGCACCAGAATCTATAGCAGAATTAGAAAGAAACTATAGAATTACAGATGAAGTAATTAAATTTATAGTTGTAAGAAAAGACGAAAAATAAGAAGTAGGGAGCCTTCTAGAAAGGTTAGGTAATTGTAAATGAACAAAGTAATTTTAATGGGAAGATTAACAAGAGATCCAGAAGTTAGATATACACAAACTAACAATACTATGGTTGCAACATTTTCTTTAGCAGTAAACAGAAGATTTGTACGTCAAGGTGAAGAAAGACAAGCAGATTTTATAAATATAGTTGCATGGGGAAAAACTGCAGAATTCTGTAGTAAATATTTTAGAAAAGGTCAACAAGTTGGAGTAATTGGAAGAATTCAAACAAGAACTTGGGATGATGACCAAGGACAAAAACACTATGTAACAGAAGTTGTTGCAGAAGAAACATATTTTGCAGATAGTAAAAGAGAAGGAGATGCAAATGGTTTTGAAAATACATTTGGAGAAATGCCAGGTGGAAATTCAGACTTTGAAACTACTTCAGGAGACGATTTACCATTTTAAGTAAAGAAAGGGGGAAAATAAAATGGCAGACAAAAAACATAACAATAATAGAAGAAACAACGATGATGATTACAACCCAAGATTTAGAAAAATGAGAAAAAAAGTATGTCCTTTATGTGCTAATAAAGATTTAGTATTAGATTATAAAAATGCTGAACAATTAAGAAAATTCATAAACGATAAAGGTAAAATATTACCAAGAAGAGCAACAGGAGCATGTGCTAAACATCAAAGAGACATTACTTTAGAAGTAAAAAGAGCAAGACATATTGCTGTATTACCATATACAACATTATAATAAAAAAAGTCCTATCATAATGATGGGACTTTTTTTATTGCTACTTATAAATTTAAGATTAATTATTGAAATAGAAAAGCCTTTGATATATAATTTTCTAAGAGGTGCGAAAGATGAACAAAATAAATAAAACTTTAATGCAATATTTTGAGTGGTATTTACCATCAGATAGAAATTTTTGGAATATTGTTGCAAATAATGCAAGATACTTATCAGATATAGGTGTAACAGGAGTATGGTTACCTCCTGCATATAAAGGAACAAGTGGAAGAAATGACACTGGATATGGTGTTTACGATTTATATGATTTAGGAGAATTTAATCAAAAGGGGAGTATTCCAACAAAATACGGAACAAAGGAAGAATATTTAAATGCTATAAAAGTTTTAAAAGGAAATAATGTAGAAGTACTTGCGGATATTGTTCTAAATCATAAAATGGGTGCAGATGAATTGGAAGATGTTATTGCAATAGAAGAAGCTGGCAATAATAGAACTGAAGATATTTCTGAACCAATAACAATAAAGGCATGGACAAAATTTAATTTTGATGAAAGAGCTAACAAGTATTCAAGTTTCAAATGGAATTGGACTCATTTTCATGGAACAGATTGGGATGAAGCACAAAAAAGAAATGGTATTTTCAGATTTTATGGAAAACACTGGGATTATGATGTAGATAAAGAAAATGGAAATTTTGATTATTTAATGGGAGCAGATGTAGACTTAAACAATAACGAAGTTGTTGAGGAATTAACTAAATGGGGGAAATGGTATTTAGAAATAACTAATGTAGATGGATTTAGATTAGATGCAGTAAAACATATAAAAGCTGGTTTTTATAAAGAGTGGTTAAAGAATTTAAGAAATTCAACACAAAAAGAATTGTTCACAATAGGAGAGTACTGGTCAAGAAATTTAGAAGCATTAAAAAATTATATAGAAGAAACAGATTCAGAAATTGCTTTGTTTGATGTACCACTACATTATAATATGTTTGAAGCCGCAAATAGTGGCGGAAACTATGATATGAGAAATATATTAAATGGTACACTTGTAAAAGAAAAACCAGAACTTGCAATAACTTTTGTAGATAACCATGATACACAACCAGGACAATCCCTATGTTCATGGATAACAGATTGGTTTAAACCTCTAGCATATGCAATAATTTTACTTAGAAAACAAGGAATTCCATGTGTATTTTATGGAGATTATTATGGAATTGAACATGATGGAGTATCAAGCAAAAAAGATATTTTGGAAAAAATGATGTTAGCAAGAAAGTACTTTGCATATGGTACTCAAAATGACTATTTTGATGATGAAAATATTATAGGTTGGACACTAGAAGGAAATTATGACTATCCAGATTCAGGAATGGCAGTAATAATGTCAGATAATGCTGGTGGAAATAAAATGATGAATGTAGGAGAAAGACTTGCAAATACAGTATTATATGATTGTACAGGAAATGTAAAAGAAGATGTATATGTAGATTGTGACGGAAATGGTATATTTTACTGTAATGGTGGAAGTGTTTCTGTATGGATTAAAAAAGATAATATTTATGAGAAAAAATAATTTTGGAATAAATAGCAAGTTAATTGAATAAAATATATAAAGAATAAAAATACTTCAGGAGCTACATAGTAGCTAATTTGCTAAAAATTCTGCTAAAAGGTTGACAATAGCACACAAAATATGTATAATAAAAAAGTCAACACATCGCGGGGTGGAGCAGTTGGCAGCTCGTTGGGCTCATAACCCAAAGGTCGCAGGTTCGAGTCCTGCCCCCGCAACCAAGAAATAACAAAGGTTTCAGAAATTTATCTGAAACCTTCGTTTGTTGTGCTAGGTAAAAATTAAGCGAATGATAAGATGTAGGGGGTAGACAGCTTAAGTCTGCCTGAGTGATTAAAAAATTATCGATTTGACGTAATTATATAAATTATTAAAAATTTATATTTTTCTATATCTCCTACAATCTAATTTACCACTAAAATATTTAGATAATTTTTCACCATTAATTAGAGTTTCTTTTTGTTTTTTAGTTAAAGCTT
>USJU01000078.1 GCA_900555085.1 uncultured Clostridium sp. | reverse complement strand
CCACGAGCTGTCAGGATACCCTCTGCTGCAGACATACCTGCGAGGTCCTCAGGAGTGTATTGTACGTAACCGTCAATTTTTCTTCATCGTAATTTAGAATATGTATATTCACATTCTTTGCCTCTATTCCTTCATAAATGGCAGAATTACGCTTAACAAAATCATTTTTGCTAATCATTTTCTTGCTTTCATCTGTTATCATTTCATACATTTCTGCATATTTCTTTTCTGATATACAGTTCATATATGTCTTCAATACCCGCTCCGGATTATTTTCAACAATTTTCTTATTTATCTTTTTCTGTGCCAACGCAACCAGGCACACTATAAAAATTGTAATTATAGTCAAAAAAACAACTCGAATAGTTCTTTTTTTTCTAATAACTCTATGCTTCATAACAACTCACTTTCCTTTCACTTCACTTTTCTCCAGTCTATGAACCTTAACACCTTTATCAACATATAATTCAATTAGTTTTTGATTCACTGGAATAATACACATCCGTACGCTTTCTCCATATGCAAAATAAGGATAAATTCCAACTCCTCCCCTGTAATACAAATCACTGGGCGGATTATTACTATAAAACCCTTTCTCCGTTTGAAATATATGCTTATATGCCTGTTCATTTGATTTTTCATACATATCTATCAGATCTTGCTTAGCCATATCCGGGAAAAAAACTTTCAAAGTATAATAACATAATTCTTCATACTGCTTATACATTTTTTCCGTGTAACTATGATCATCAAAATTAAGTGTAATAGTTTCAATACACTTGGCATTTTTAGGAGTATACACTGTAATCGTTGGAAGCGTAAGTATCTTCTTATCGGCCGTATACTCATAGCACATATCTCCTTTTAATCTTCCAAAATCCTGTCTATATGAATACCATGTCAAAAGCGGCTTTATATAATATCTCCCATGATCTTCTTGGTAATAACTGTTGTAAGCATCTATAAAACCTTCAAGCGATATGTCAAAGTATAATTTCCCATCTTTTTTTACAACACTACTATTCCAATCTATATTGTCTTTCTTATTAGTAAAAGGTGTAACAGCAATTTCCGATGTTATATCCCTATCTTTTTTTTCTTCAATCTCGTTTCTTTTTTCGCATGCGGTTAAAAAAGAAACGCACAACATTATATACATCACTTTTACGAGCCATTTTTGATTCAAAATCTCCTCACTCCTTCCACAAATCTTACTTTTGTAAGATTTTGTCGCAAAAAAATAATGTTTTCTTTTAATATTACACTTGTAATATTTATGTGTCAAGTTTTTCTTATACATTTTTGAATAATAATGTACTCTACGATTACTCGCATCCAAAGACACATTACGTAAAATTGCAAACACTTCATAATTGGTACTTGATTTTTTCCTACAAACATAAAAAGAATCGCAATACACATACTGCTCAGTACAGCATAATGAAACATTGTTTAAAAATGGTACTGATAATTGAATATTATCGGGCGAAGAGATGTGTCGTGACGGATGATTTTTAGTTATCCGTCGGATATGGATTAGAAATATCAACAAATAATTTTGTGTGATATGTTTATATGAATAATTTGACGATAAAAGACATCAATTGAATTATGTCTTTCAGAATACAATTTTTTAATCATACAAAGCGAAACAAAGGAGCGATATATGTTACAAAATGCTTATGCTAAACTCAATATTTTATTAAATGTACATGGCAAATATTTTAATGGTTATCACAGCATTGAGAGCATTATGTTGCCAATAGATTTATATGACACTCTGGAAATAGAGATTATGCCTAATTCTTCTGATATAGTAATAGAATGCTCTGATGTAGATATACCACAAAACGAGGATAATATATTATATAAATGTGCAAAACTATTTCAAAGTGAATTTAAGATTTCGGATGGTATAAAAATTTTTTTACATAAAAATATTCCTACACAATCCGGCTTAGGTGGAGAAAGCACAGACGCTGCTTGTTTGATGCATTTTTTTAATAATACATATAAATTAAATCTTTCATATGATTATATTTTTTATTTAGGAAGATTGTTAAGCTGGGATGTTCCTATATGCTATTTTCAAAAATCTATCTATATAAACGACAAATCTAATGTTTGTGAAGAAATAACTCCAAAAGAGGCACTACATTTTCTGTTGGTGAAACCTTCTTTTGGAGTTAATACTAAAAATGCTTTCGAAAAACTAGACTGCATAGACTATAAAAATGCATATCCACAACCTTTATTAGATGCTTTTCAGTATTCTCCTCAAGATGTAGGAAAACATTTACACAATTGCTTTATAGAGACAGATCAACGATTAATACATGAATATAATCGGGGTACTCAATTAGCAAAAGAATTCGGATTTGACGGCTTTTCTATGTCTGGAACTGGTTCATGCTTCTTTGCAATAACAACAGACAAGACAATCTTAGCTAATGGATATGATTATTTTCGTGACAAATACTCATTTGTTGCAGCAACAAGCTTAAAGTCATTATAAAAACATTAAGCTTGTTGTAATGCACTCGTTATTTGCAAGTTTTTCTAATATTTTTAACAAAAAAGTATAGTCATATTTCATGCATTTATAATGCAAATTATCATATATATTTTGAGTAAAACACCCCTTTTGTAAAAATTCAGCTTGCAATTGTATAAGTTCAGTATTTAGTAATCCCCATGTATGACAATGTTTTGTATATATTTTTTTTGCCAAATCAAGATGTTGATATGCGGAAAGATAATTTTCTTGTTCAATATCTATCATTGCTAATCCCAATTCTGTATGTGCTATCCATGGATGAATTCCTAAATCTGAAAAATTTTTTTGACATTGTATATATAATGATTTTGATTGCTCAAAAAGTTTTAATTTGCGGTAAATTTCCGCATTTGTACAATCAAGATAATTACTATATCGAATCAAATTCTTTTCCTTGGCAAAATCTATACCATCACTACACATTTTTCGTGCTTCATATACATCGTTAATTATTAAATAATAATCAGCCATTTTCCTAAGAGTACGACATTTCATATCTATAAAATTATATTGGTCACTTAATTTCATTACACTATCAAAACATTCTTGACATTCTTGAAATTTACCTTGTTCTAAAAGCATATTTCCTTCTGTAAACAATAATTCCACATATTGATGAGAAAAATCTTTATAATTAAAAAAAGATTTTATACTGTTTATTGATGTAATTGTGTCATTTAATGGCATATATACCATCTGATGTTTTATTTTTTTTACATATAATTGAAGGAGGTTATTATTCGTTGAGATTTGCTCAATAGTATAATTTTTAATAAAAGAATCAATATTTTCAACTGCTCCCTTAAAATTACCATTTAACATAATCATATCCGTATAGATTTCATATAATTCTATACAATCTGAATATTTTATATATGAAAAAATATCCGATAAAACATCACATAAATATGAAGACTCACCTTTGTTTTGTAATTCTATAAAAAAATCCAATACATTGGATAGCAAAAATTCAACATAATTATGATGCGGCAAATAATATTTTAAATGGTAAATACCTTCTTTGATAGTAATTTTTTTCTCATCGTATATTGTGCTACTCTTATAAAGAGAAAAATAGTATTTTGCTATACTCTTATTGATTTTTTGAAGCATTTCACAGGACATTATTTCTAATACATCTCTTCTCATTATTTCATGAATATGAAATGTTTTTTTATCAATTTTTGAAACAAAAGAATATTTATTAAATTCATCAAACATTGTTATTGAGAAGCCTGTTGGAAAGTCTAATAACAAATATTTAAATAAATCAAAAGTATAGAATCTCGGAATGCTGATTATTTTTATGACAGCTATTTCTTCTTCATGCAAGAATTTAAAAAAACATTCTAATATATCTCGTGCATTATTTGCAAACAATTCTACATGAGGTACTATATTTTTGTTTTTCATTTCAATATAAGTATCAACTAATAAATCTAGATGATATGGCACCCCCATACTAATCGACTGCATTTTTTTTCGTATATCAGATTCTTTTATACCACAGTTAGTTAAAAACAAATCAACATCGGTATCTTCTAAGGTCTTAATTTCATATTGTTTTAGATAATTGTTCCAATCGGGATCTACTTGTTTCCAATCTAAATATTCTCTACCACTTATAACAAAAAGCACGCCTGGTAATTGTGAAATAAGTTCTCTGACAAACTGGTCTTGACTAAATTTTGTTATATCATTCTTAGTTTGATTCCATAACGCCTCATAGGTATCCAAAAAAATAACTATTATTTTATTAGTTTCTTTTTTTAAATATTTATTTAAGTCATATGCAAAAAAAGCGGGCAATAAATTTTCACATTGTGAAACACTCATAAACTCCATTTTTTTTAAATCTTCTTTAATTTCACTATCAAGGTGTAATTTATATGCAACATTATATATTTTATTAATTACACCAGGAATGATACTTATTATCCCTAAACCATCTATTGTCCCTAAGATATCAGCAACAAATCCTAGGTTATCATTAATAGCATTATGTTCATCATTTAGTAAAATTGTATTTTTATGTATTTTTTTCAAATAGATGGCATATGCTAAACCAAAATGATAAAATAACACTTTTTTGTTCACAAAATTTTGGGCTAATTCCAGAAGAAAATTTGAATTACGATTATACGCATTTGCAAAATCAGATTGTGTATAGATAATACTGCTATCAATTTCTTTACATAATTCTTTTTGTAAACTACTTTTTCCTATTCCACCTATTCCATAAAAATTTAATACATGATATTGTAAGTTTTCATTTTCTTTTTCTGAGTGAATTTTTTGTATTTCATTAAAAAATTGTTCTTTATAATATTTTCTATCAGTAAATTCTTTATTTGCTACATATTTTTTTCCTGTATTACTACCAAGTATTACCTTCGGTTCGATTGCCATGACTTTCTCCTTATTTATTCTGAATATTTTAGGCGATTAAATCGATATTTTCTTTCAAATGGTATAATTCAATGAATGATGTTTATTATAAAAGTATACTTCTAAACATATTCACACAAAATTATTTGTCGATATTTCTAATCCATATCCGACGGACAACTAAAAATCATCCGTCACG
>USJU01000077.1 GCA_900555085.1 uncultured Clostridium sp. | reverse complement strand
AATATTTATTTTTAAATATTTTTAGATAATGTAAATAATTTTTATTAAATAAAATTTTAAATAAAAAAGAATAATTCTGTCCTTTCCTTAATATAAATTAACTAAATAAAAAAAGTACAAACTTTTACGAGGAGGATATAAGAATGGAAAATTTAGAACTTTATCAGGATATAGCAAAACGTACTGATGGTGATATATATGTAGGTGTTGTTGGTCCTGTTAGAACTGGTAAATCTACTTTTATTAAACGTTTTATGGATTTACTTGTTATTCCAAACATTGAAAATGAATACAGAAAAGAAAGGGCAAGAGACGAACTTCCACAAAGTGCAGCTGGTAGAACTATTATGACTACAGAGCCTAAATTTGTTCCCAATGAAGCTGTTGAAATAACTGTTGGTGAAAATATAAAATTTAAAACTCGTTTGGTAGATTGTGTTGGATACCTAATAAATAATGCCATTGGCCATTTAGAAGACGATATGCCTAGAATGGTAAAAACACCTTGGTCAGATGAAGAAATTCCTTTTGAACAAGCTGCTGAAATTGGTACAAAAAAAGTAATTCAAGAACATTCTACAATAGGAATAGTAATGACAACAGATGGAAGTATTACAGATATTCCAAGAGAAGACTACATAGAGGCAGAAGAAAGAGTAATTAATGAATTAAAAGCTCTAAATAAACCATTTGTTATTGTTTTAAATACAGCTACGCCAAACTCTGACTATACATTAAGTTTAGCACAAAATTTGGAAGAAAAATATCAAACACCAGTTATGCCTATAAATTGTGCAAACTTAAATATGAATGATGTAAATGAAATGTTCACAAAAGTTCTATATGAATTTCCTATAGAACAAATAAACTTAACCTTCCCACAATGGATTAATAATTTAGATGATGAACACAAAATAAAAGTTGAACTATTCTCTGAAATAAAAACAGCTTTTACAAGTGCAAGTTTATTAAAAGATGTAGATTCTTGTGTAAGCAAAATTTCTCATACAGAAATTATAGAAAAAACATCTATAACTCAAATACAACTTGGAACAGGCTCTGTAGATGTTAACATTACTTTAAGAGAAGAATTACTATACAATATATTAACAGAAATGTCTGGAATAAAAATAAATAATGAAGAAGACCTATTTTCTACTTTAATTAGCCTAGCACAATCAAAAGCAGAATTTGATAAATTTAGCTATGCCTTAGAAGAAGTAAAAGCAAAAGGTTATGGAATAGTAACCCCTACAATAGATGAATTAATTTTAGATGAACCAGAAATGGTAAAACAAGGCTCAAGATTTGGTGTAAAACTAAAAGCCAAAGCACCAAGTATACACATGATTCGTGCAGACATTGAAACAGAAGTATCTCCAATAGTCGGAAGTGAAAAACAATCTGAAGATTTAGTAAACTACTTACTATCAGAATTTGAAAATGACCCTACAAAAATATGGGACTCAAATATATTTGGAAAAAGTTTACATGAATTAGTAAACGAAGGACTTCAAAATAAATTAAGTCATATGCCAGAAGATGCACAATTAAAACTCCAAGAAACACTAGAAAGAATTGTAAACGAGGGCAGTGGAGGATTAATTTGTATAATATTATAAACATCAGAAAGGAGGCTAGACAATTGTCTAACCTCCTTTCCTTTAAGGATTTATGCACCAAACTATTTACCTGTTATCTTTTTTACAGTCTTATTGTTTTTCTTAACATAAGACACAATGCAACCACGCTCATTTCTTCTAAAGCATTTTGCATTTTTTCCAATGGTCCTTACTGTTCCTTCCTTATAAGAAATGGACTTTACAGTTCCGTTTCGAAGGATTACACCAATTCTCCAAGATCCTTCAATGAATCCCGCAGATTTGACATTTTTCATTGTAAGACCATTCCAGTTGATTTTCTTCTTCTTACTGTTAAATATTAACCAACCATAAAGTTTGTTTTGCTTCTTATAAAGTTTAATTCTCTTTCCAGAAGTTACAACTCTATGTTTGTAAACAAATACAGTAATATAAGAAGTTAATCTTCCATTTTTCACCATAACTTTGTACTTTCCAGCATCTTTAGCTTTCTTTCCTACTGTAATTGTAAGCTTATTTTTGCTATTTACCTTTACAGAAAGATTTTTGCTTGCAGATGTTGCAACTACTTTACAGCTCTGGCCTTTTGCATTTATTGCATTGTAAGGAACAATGATTTTTTCTTTTGGATAAGCTACAAAAGTTTTTCCAGAAAGATTCATTTTTTCCTTTCCTGCAATTTTCACATTCAAATTTGGTAACGATGCATTTCCACCATTACTGCTGTTTCCATTATTGCTACTTCCATTAATAATAATAGTATTATTATTGCCATTTACATTGACATCTCCACTATTATTATTGTTACTATTGTTGCTATTGCTATCTTTCTTACATGAGCAATTTCCTCCACAGCAAGTATCGTTACAATTGCTTCCGCAACCACAACCACAATTTCCTTTACAACCTCCGTTGTTTGCTGGTGTCTGTGTTGGATTTGCTGTTGGCTGACAACTTGCTGTAGGTCCACAGCTGTTAGATGGTGTAGCTGTTGGTTCCACTGTTGGTTCTGTTGTAGGTACTACTGTTGGTGCCTGTGTCGGTTCTACTGGATCTTCACCTTTGCTTATTCTGTCGAATTCAGCTCTGGTCATAAGATGCTGCATCTTTGCCATGTTTTCCTGGTAAAACCACTCATCATCAATAATACATGTATTAATAGTTGCCATATAAGCAGAGCTACCGTATACAGCATTACCTGATGCCTTAGTGCAATACATATTACTTGCATTTTTATAGGCTTGAATGATTGTACCATTATCCATATCTATTGCAAAATAGATACCCCCATACCAAAACGCATGACCTAACCGATCATTATGATTAACTACCATTGTTCCAGCAACTGGATTATCCCAGTACTTCTTGGTTGTTGAACCAATGTACGTAAGTACACCATTTTCCAACTTCAATGTTGCACTACCACAGGTTAGACTTCCATTACCTTCATACACAACATTACCAGCAGTCATAGCTGCCTGTGCTTTGTTTACATTGGTAATACCTGCAAAGCTTGTAATTACCAATGCAAATACTAATGTTAATGCTACTCTCCGAAAAAATGTTGTCTTCTTCATAATGTTTTTTCCTCCTTAATTTTCAATGTGCATATAAATCCTATTGCTCCTCACATGGAGCTTCATATATATAAACGAGGTTTCCCCCTCATATCTATATAATACCACTATTTACATAAAATGTCAACATTTTGTTATTGTTTTGTAATATTAATTTTGTAAAATAAAAAGAACACATTTAAATATATGTTCTTTTTATTTTTATGTTTTATTTTATTTTTCTATATCTTATATATGCTATTCCAGATACTACTAATGCTACAGCTATTAATGCTATTATTACATCGTTTACACCTGTGTGTGGTAAAGATGATGCTGTTGATTTATTTGTTGTTATTGTTTTTGGTGTATTTTCATTATTTGTATCATTTTTTACTGCAGAATTTGTATTATCTTTTTTGTCATCATTATTTGTAGTATTGTCTTTTTTGTCGTCATCTTTTTTAGTACCTGTTACTTTATAAGCTTCCGCATAATATTTTCCTGATGTACTTGTTTCAACCCATGCTATATAATATTTAGTTCCTGAGAATGTTGATAAATCAATTTGAATTTTACTATCTGTAACATTTGACCAGTTTGATGCATTAAACTCAACTAATTCATTTACCCATTTTGATTTACATTCTTCTGCCATTGTACTTCCCATTGTGTAAGAATTTAATACGGCATTTATTGTTGCATCTCTTGTTTCATTTTTATTTCCATATGTAGCATAATATGAATCACATTCTGAACTGTATGCATTTGCTAAAGCAGTATTTGTATTATCTGCTGTGTAATCTAAATATGCTTTTAATAATTTGTATTGCGCCTCTAATTTTTTAATTGTGCTATACTTTTCACTTGTAATTTCTACAAATTGATATTTGCTAGCATTAGATACTGTTGCTGTTCCATTTGATAATGAATTTGGCATTGCTTGTATTTCTACATTTCCTATTCCAGTATAAGCATAAACTCCTGTAGATATTGCTAAAATTATTGCAGCTACTATTGCTGTTAATGAAATTTTTAAATTTTTCATTTTTACCTCCTAAAATATTTATAATAAATTTTTAAACTTTTCGCAGTTTACATAATTCAATCTCGCTAACTACATTTTCTATTATAAAACCTTTCAAAGGAAAAGTCAAGAAATTATGTAAATTTTTTCAAATTTTCTTACGCAAGTAGTAAGAAAATTTGATAATATATTTTATTATGGACTTTTTTTATATCTACATAAGGTTATTTTTTAATTAAAATCTGAAACATTTAATTCTGGATATGTAAATATTATTCCTCCTTCAGAGGTTTTTCCTGTTGCATTATGTGTTCCATTAAAATTATTTGAACCTTTTAGAAAATAATTGTATCTATTTTTATCTGATATTTTTCCTCCTCCAACTATAATTGGATCATCCCATGTTACATCTACTGCATACCATTTTCCATTTAGTTTTACATAGTTCCAAGCATGGTCTTCTGTACTTCCCTTAGAATTTGTTCCATAACCTACAACTATTATATTTTCTATTCCTGCTTTATCTAATAAATATTTATATGCTTTTGCATATCCTTCGCATACTACTTGTTTTTCTTCAAATGCTCCATATATATTTCTTATATTTGAACCTGTTAAACTTTGTTCATATTCTACATTATCTACTAACCAATCGTGCATTTGTTGTAGTTTTTTATATGTATTATTTGAAGTATTATTTATTATATAGTCCGCTTCTTGTTCTATATTTTCTATTGTACTATCAATTTGTTGTTTTGAGTAAAAGCTTGAATTATAATAGCTTTCTCCATTTTCTCCGCCTATTGTTACTGTATAGGTAGTTTTATTTCTTACTGTACGTGTATTCATTAATAAATACATTTTTGTTACATCTAAATAAAAAACATCTGGATTATCTAAAAGATATGCATCTAAAGCTGATTGATATTCCTGATTCATTTTTTGTTCTCCATTTTCTGAATTTAAAAATTCATTAAATGTTTTTCCAAATTCTATTGTATAGTTTCCGCTTTTCATATTTTCTTTATTTTCGTTTAATTTGCTATAAATTATTTTTGCATAATCATCTAATTGATTATAATAAAAATTATCGTTATCTGAAAAATTACTATTATAAGAAGTTGTTATAGAATTTGTTGGATCTTCTACATTTGTATCTTCATTTTTTGGTATTGCAGTAACATTATCATAGCCTTGCTGAAAAACTTCTGCTACTGTTTCATTTTGAATTATATATTCATTTAACACATATATTCCTAGCATAATAATTACTATAAATAGTAAAAATATAATTAAATTTATTATGAATTTTTTCATTTTTTCCT
>USJU01000076.1 GCA_900555085.1 uncultured Clostridium sp. | reverse complement strand
GCTATAATTCAATCATAATATTGCTGATTCGATCTGCATATTTTATCACATTTGTTTTTCTTATTTTTGGCATTATTGCAATAATATTATAATGCTGCGCTAACTTTTGCGTACTTTGCTCTTTATTTGCTGCTTTTTTATAATCATTTTCTGTCATTTGAAATATAATTGCAATTGCAACAGAAGCAATACATAAAATTATTATTAATGAAATTATAATTATTCTTGTTTTTTTCATCTTTCGCACCTCAAAAAATATGTTATATTTTATTATTAACTTAATATGACATAGATTATATCATTATGGACTTTTTTTTACAACAGAAATTTGACTATTTAAGCAAAATGTAATATATTATAGTATGTTAAAATAAAACAAATTTAAGGAGCAATTTAATTTATGTTATGTTCAAAATGTAAGAAAAATACAGCTATCATTTTTGTAAATGATACTAATAATAAAGATAGCAAAGATTCTATTAAAGGTTTATGTTATGATTGTGCTAAATCTGAAGGCATAGATGCTTTAGAGGTTCTTGCAAAACAAAATGATATTTTAGGAAAAGATGTTGTAAATCTTCAAGATTTTTCAGGCCAATTTGAAAATATATTTAAAGATTTATCCAAACACTTAAATATAGAGCCACTTGGTAATTTAGACTTAGACTCTATGGAAACAGAAGATATTGAAGATTCTATGGAAGGTGGATTCCCACTAGGTTCAATTTTTGCAGGTTTTGTTAAACCTAAAAACGATGAAGCTGATTCTTCAGCGGAGCATATAAATAATCATTCAAAAAATAAACAAAAAAATAAAGAGAAAAAATCTAAAAATAAAAAACATAAATTTTTAGATACTTATGGTACAAATTTAACAACTAAAGCTAAAAACAATGAATTAGATTTAGTTATTGGTAGAGATACAGAAATTCAAAGAATTACTCAAATTCTTAATAGACGTTCTAAGAATAATCCATGTTTGATTGGTGAACCAGGTGTTGGTAAAACAGCTATTGCTCAAGGTTTAGCTATAAGAATAGCCTCTGGCAAAGTTCCACCAAAACTATTAGATAAAGAAGTTTATTTATTAGATATGACTGCAATGGTTGCAGGTACTCAATTTAGAGGTCAATTCGAAGCAAGAATGAAATCTTTAATTGATGAGTGTAAAAAATGTGGAAACATTATTCTAGTTATAGATGAAGTCCACAACATTATAGGTGCTGGTGACACAGAACACACTATGAATGCAGCAAATATTTTAAAACCATCTCTTTCTAATGGAGATATTCAATTAATTGGAACTACAACTTTAAAAGAATATAGAAAATATATTGAAAAAGACTCTGCCCTAGAACGTAGATTCCAACCAGTTTTGGTTGAAGAGCCAAATATTGATGATACAACAAAAATATTAGAGGGTATAAAAAAATATTATGAAACTTATCATAGTGTAAAAATTTCAAACGATGTATTAAAGCAAACTGTTATCTTATCTGAAAAATATATTCACGATAGATTTTTACCAGATAAAGCAATAGATATTTTAGATGAAGCTTGTTCAAGAATAAACTTAAACAATAAAGATTTATACAAATTAACAATTTTAGAAAATGAACTAAAATCTGTTGAAGAAGAAAAAGAAGAATCTTCTTCAAATGAGGAAGAAGATTTTGAAAAAGCTGCTATGCTTAAATCTAAAGAATGTTCTTTAAGAGAAGATATAGATAAATTAAAAGCTAAAATGGAGCTTAAAGAATTAACAGTTCAAGATATCGCAGAAGTAATTGAAAACTGGACTAAAATTCCTGTTACAAAAATTACAGAAGCTGAAACAGAAAAACTTTTAAACTTAGAAAAAAATCTTCATAATAAAATAATTGGTCAAAATGATGCAGTTGAGGCTGTTTCTCGTGCTATTCGTAGAAATAGAGCAGGATTAAAAAGTACAAAAAGGCCACCATCATTTATATTTGTAGGACCTACAGGAGTTGGAAAAACTCAACTTGCCAAAACACTTGCATACGAAATGTTTGGAGATGAAGATTCTATTATAAGAATAGATATGTCTGAATATATGGAAAGTCATTCAACTTCTAAATTAATAGGTTCGCCTCCAGGATATGTAGGATATGATGATGCAGGTCAATTAACAGAAAAAGTAAAAAGACATCCATATTCTATAATTTTACTAGATGAAATTGAAAAAGCTCATAACGATGTTTTCAATATTTTATTACAAGTATTAGATGATGGAAAACTTACAGATTCACAAGGAAATACAGTTAGCTTTGAAAACACAATTATTATTATGACATCTAACTCTGGTTCAAACATGAATACAAATGCATTAGGTTTTGGAAACACATCTACTATAAATAAAGAAAAAATAAAATCAAGTTTAAGTGAAACTTTCAGACCTGAATTTTTAAACAGAGTTGATGAAATAATAGTCTTTGATAGCTTAAATCAAGAACAATTATTACAAATTACAGATTTAATGCTTGATGATACACGAAAAGCTTTATCAGATAAAAATATTTCATTAGATATTAACAAAAAAGCAAAAGAATTTATTATATCTAAAGGTACAGACTTAAAATTTGGAGCAAGACCTCTACGTAGAGCAATTCAACGTTATGTTGAAGATGAAATTTCAGATATGATATTAAAAAGTGAAGTTTTAAACGGTCAAACAATTAAGATTACCGTTTCAAACGATAACTTAAAATTTGAAGTAAAATAGTATTGAAAGGTAGTATTTATATGAAAAAAAATATTCCAAATATATTAACAATGTTAAGATTTGTTCTTATACCATTTATACTTTACTTTTTGAGTATAGACAACTATATTTTAACATTCGTGTTTTTAACACTTTCAGGAATAACCGATGTGTTAGATGGTTTTATTGCAAGAAAATTTAATTTTATAACAGACTTTGGAAAATTAATAGATCCATTAGCAGACAAAGCAACACAATTATTAACGCTAGGTGCATTAGTATTAAAAAACATAATACCTTTATGGATTTTAGGACTATTAGTTTTGAAAGAATTTGTAATGATAGCAGGAGCCTCTTTCCTATATGGAAAAGAACTTGTTGTTTCAAGCAAATGGTATGGAAAACTAGCAACAGTTTTAATATATGTTGCGATTGTATGTTCTTTAGTAATAAAACAATTTAGCTTACCTTTCAAATTTGATACTTATATATATTATTTAGCAATAATTTCTACTATATTTTCTTTAATAATGTATATAAAAGCTTTCTTTATGCAAGGATATTTGAAGAAAAATAAATAAAAAACTCCACCATTGTGGAGTTTTTTATTTATTCAAAGTCTTCTATAAAGCTATTTAAATTTTGTTTACCATAAATTTCTATTCCTTTTTTTATGTTTTTTACATCGTTTTCTGTTAGATATTCTGTTGATATTGATGTTTCTTCGTATAATACTTCTTCTCCTTTTTCGTTTGTATTATATACAACTACTTTTCCGTTTTCATCTTTTACAGTATAATGCTCACCACATTTTCCATTTACATTTTTATATAATACAACTTCATTTGAACTAAAACTTTCTACCTTAAAGTCTTTATACATTTGCTCTATTTCTTCTTGAGTTTTATTTACCATTTCGCTTGGAATTTCTACATCATCTTCTGTTGTATGTCCACATTCATTGTACTCTTTTTTTATTATTAAAAAAGCATTAGGTGAAACTTTTTCTGTTGTGGAATTAACCTCAACCTCATCATCTGTATTTCCAACTTCTTTATTTTCTTCTTCATAAACACAATCATCTGTAATAGCATATTCTTGCGATTTTTCGTTATTTTTTACTACAAAAAATGTTATAACCGCTGATACTATAAATAATACAATAAATGCTCCAATACCTAATAATATTTTATTTTTTGTTTCCATAATACATTCCTCTCTCAACTTATTTGTATGTATTATTTACAAAAAATGTTAAAATATGCATTTTAATTAGTTTTTAAATACATTTTTACTGCTTCTTTTATTAGTTCATTTATCGAAATATCTTTTTCTACAGATTTCATTTTTGCCCTATTATGAAGCTCTACTCCTAAACGTACATTTAAAGACCCCTTTGCTTGTTTTTCTGGTTCAGTATTAGTTTCTTTGCACACTTCAATATAATGGTCTATTGCATCTTTAAAATCTTTTTTTAATTCTTTAACAGTAGTTCCTTCAAAGGAAATAATATCATTTTTAAGTCCTTCTATAAATCCACAAAAACATTCATCTTCATCACTATATTTTATTTCTGCCCAATATCCTTTATATTTCATAATATTTTTCATTTAAATTCCTCCATTTCTTTTAATTTGTCTAATATTAAATTTATTTGATATGGTTTAAGTATATTTCTTGGATGCGGTTTATGTAATTCTATTTTTACATTGTTTTTATTTATAAAAACAACTTTAGAACCAGATGTTTTTCCTTTATTATTCTCAATATATCCCATTTTATTTAGCATAAACTTAGCTTCATCATATGTATAATCTTTTGGTTTTGATTTTAATCTTTCAATTTGTTTTTCTAATTTGCTCATTTTATTTTACTCCTTTTTTTATATTTTTGCAACTATTTTTAGTTGCTTTTATTAGTTAATATTTTGTTAGAAATTTTTATTTTTCCTTTTTTATTTATTTTCAAAATAATTTCACCCATTTGATCTGTTCTATATATTTTTGTTCCTGCTTTTTCTAGTGTTTCTATTGTTATATTTGATGGATGTCCAAAGGTATTGTTTTCTCCTACTCCTATCAATGCTATTTTAGGCTTAACTTTTTCTATAAATTTTTCTGTTGATGATGTTTTAGAACCATGGTGTGCTACTTTTATAATGGTACATTTTAGTTCTTCTTTGACATTTGAAATTATTTTTTCTTCAGCAATTTTTTCTATATCTCCAGTAAATAATGCACTTATACTTTTATAATTCATTTTAAAAACTAGAGAATTATTATTTAATTTATTTTCATTCACAATGTTATTACTATCTGGCCATATTACATTAAAATACATATCTTTTTCGATGTTTACTTTGTTGCCTTTTTCAACACTTATAACTCGTATATTTTTTTGCTTTACAATTTTTATAAATTCTTTATAATTTTCACAAGTTTCAAATTGTTTTCCTATTATTACATTTTTCACTTTAATTTTTTGCATTACATATAACACACCCTCACAGTGGTCAGAGTCAAAATGAGATATTATTGCATAGTCTAATTTATTTACTTTTCTATTTAATAAATATGGCAACAGTGTTTTTTCTCCAATATTAGAACTACCTCTTTCACTGCCTCCTCCATCTATTAGAATTTTTTTATTTTTAGGTGTAACAATTAAACACGAATCACCGCTGACCAACATCTATAAAATATATTTTTAAATCTTTTGGAATTATTTTTATAACAGAAAAAATTAAAACTAGAATTAAACATATTGAAATAATTTTTGATCTTAAATTTTTAATAATATTTATTATTCTCCTTTTTCGTAATTTACTTAAACTTTTAAACCTAATAAAATAGCCTAATATTAAATAATAAATTATAAAAAATAATATACTTGGAATAATTATATATTTCTGTGAAAATGGAATCTGTGAGCTAAATTTCGAAATAAAAATTAATAATTTTAGCATTGGAT
>USJU01000075.1 GCA_900555085.1 uncultured Clostridium sp. | reverse complement strand
AATTAATCTTAGTTGAAAACATATATTTTAAAATCTATATACCATAGTGAATCAAGTGTTTATTGTCCCTAATAGCAATATTAATTTTATTAATTAAATTTCTAAATTTTTTATTTTTTCGTGACATTTTGAGCATATTAATTTATTGTTAAAAGGTACCAATTTTTTTGTATTTCCACAAAAAATACAATTTGGTTGAAATTTTCTTAGGATTATATCGTTTCCTTCTACATATATTTCTAAAGGATCTTTTTCGTGAATATCTAATTTATTTCTAAGCTCTATAGGAATAACAACTCTACCAAGCTCGTCCACTTTTCTTAAAATTCCTGTTGACTTCATAATGTACCTCCCAATTTGATAATGTAAAACACTGTTAATATTTTCCAGTTATATGATACCACAAACATTAAACTTTGGTCAATATAAATTCTATAGTTTTATAAAAAAATCATTTTTTTATATTTTGTAAAATATATTTAAAAAAGGAGGGAGCTAATGTTAAATAAAATATGGCCATTATTTTTAATTGTTTCTATAATATATGCAATTTTTAGTGGAAATGTAGAAAGTTTAAGTAATGGTATTTTTAGTTATGCTGGAAAGGCCGTTGAATTATCAATAACATTTTTAGGAACTATGTGTTTATGGACTGGAATAATAGAAATAATAAAAAATACTTCGTTAATAAATAAATTGAAAAAATTATTAAAGCCAATAATGAAAATATTATTTCCAAATATAAAAAAGGAAGATAAAGAATATGATGAAATATCTATGAATATTGTTGCAAATTTATTAGGAATAGGAAATGCGGCTACACCATTAGGAATAAAGGCTATGCAAACTATGCAAGAAAAAAATAAAGAAAAAAATAAATTAACAGATTCAATGGTTTTATTTATTGTTTTAAATACGGCATCAATACAAATTATTCCAACAACAGTTATTGCAATAAGAAATTCATTAGGTTCACAAAATCCAACTAAAATTATAATTCCTGTATGGATAGCAACAATTTGTGCAGCAGTTTCTGGAATTACTCTTACAAAACTTTTATTAAAAATAAATAGGAGATGATTTAAATAGAATTTATTTCTTCGCTTAGTATACCATTAATAATTTTAATAGTTGTATTGTTTTCTGTTAAGGAGAATAAAAATAGTGTTGATATTTTTATAGATGGTGCAAAAAATGGAGTTAAAACTGTTATTAATTTATTTCCAACACTTCTTTGTTTATTTGTAGCTATTGGTGCATTAAGAACATCAGGTGTAATAGATGGAATAATTAATTTAATAAAACCTATAATAAGTTTATTTAACTTTCCTATAGAAGTTTTACCTCTTGCAATTTTAAGACCAATATCAGGAAGTGCTTCAATGGCAATAGCTACAGACATAATGACAAATTTTGGAGTTGATACAAAAATTGGTTTAATTGCATCAACAATAATGGGGTCAACAGAAACAACATTATATACAATAGCTGTATATACTAGCTGTATAAAAGTAAAGAATACAAGATTTGTACTTTGGACAGCTTTATTTGCAGACTTAGTTGGAATATTAGTATCAAATTTTATAATTAATTGGATGTTTTAAGAATAAAAGATTATTTTGTCGAAAGATGTAAATCGGTTTTTGTTGACTTTTAGAAAAAAAGAGAGTATAAGTTTAATATATTTAATTCAAAACCTTTTTTGAGGTGAAGTCTTATGATTTTTAAATTCATAATATTTATTTCTTTATTTTTTACCGTTAAAAATATAGTTATAAAAATTTATACAAAAATAATTTTAAAAAAATTAAATAGTTATTAATCTTACAGAAGGAAAGTTTATTTTTTAGATATTTGGATATAAGATATATTAATAGTTAGCTCCCTATATTAACTAAAAATTAATCTTTATTTGAGTTTGTGGCCAAAGAATTGTCCCCCAATAAATTGACTTTTTGTATAAAAATTCCTTCTGTGAGCCCACATATATTTTTTACCAATGATAAGTTTCGTTATTAGAAATTTTAAAAGCTCTAAATAATTGTTCAACTAAAAATATACGAATTAATTGATGAGGAAAAGTCATTTTAGAAAAACATAACTTATCATTAGAAAGCTTTAAAATTTGATCTGTTAAGCCTAATGTTCCTCCAATTATAAAGGTTATTTGGCTATTATAATTTAAAGCAATTTTTTCAATTTCTTTTGATAATTCAACAGATGAAAGCTCTTTACCACTTAAGTCTAATGCAATAACATATGAATCTTTTTTTATTTTTTGAATAATTTTTTGAGATTCTTTATATTTTATTTCAGATATAACTGAGTCATTTATTTTTGCTGGTAATTTTTCATCTGCAACTTCAATTATTTCAAATTTGCAGTATTTAGAAAGTCTTTTTGAATATTCAGCAATGGCATCAGAAAAAAATTTTTCTTTAATTTTACCAACACAAATAATATTAATAGTTAGCATATAATTTGCTCCTTTTATATTTCAAATAATTTACTAGGTTCAGTTCTACTTGCAACAGTTAAACTTAAAGAATTTTCATCAAAGTCTTTTTTTATTAATTCATCTACAACAGTTTTATATGCAAGTTCAGGGAAATTGCTTTCTTTACTTAGGTGACCTAAAACTACTTGAGATAAACCAGTATTTAATAAATAGGCAATTGTTTTACCGGCCATATAATTAGGAAGATGTCCTTTATTACCAGATATTCTTTGTTTTAAATGAAATGGATATGAACAACATTTTAAAACTTCTGGATCATAATTAGATTCAAGCATTAAAAATGAGCTTCCTTCTATGGTATTTAAAATATCTAAACTCATATTTCCAATATCTGTTGCAACACTTAGTTGTTTATTATCTCCAAAAATTGTATAACCAACAGGGTTTGCAGCATCATGTGGTATAGAAAATGGCTTAAAGGTTAAATCATTTATTTCAAATTTTTCGTTAGTATTTATACAATTAATATTATTACACATTATTTTTTCTGTTTGTTTAGGCATTGCATCAAAAGTTTCTTTTGTTGCATAAACAGGAATATTGTATTTTTTAGATAGTGTTCCTAAAGATTGTATATGATCAGAATGCTCATGTGTAACAACTATTGCATCTAAATCTTCAACACTAACATTAAAAGATGCAAGTGCTTCAATTATTTTTTTAGCACTTACACCTGCATCTATTAATACTTTAGAATTATCACTTTGTAAAAAAAGCGAATTTCCTGTACTACCACTATAAAGACTACTAAAGTTTAACATTTATTTGGTACCTCTATTCTTTAATTCTTTGTATATTTAATCCTAAATTTCTAAATTTCTCTTCTATATTTTCGTAACCTCTATCAATATATTGAAGATTATATATTTCTGTTTTTCCTTCTGCACAAGCAGCAGCAATTATTAAAGCAGCACCTGCACGTAAATCTGTAGAATAAACAGGAGCTCCAACAAGTTTTTCTACACCCTCAAATACAGCAGTTTTACCTTGAGCTGTTATTTTAGCTCCCATTTTATTTAATTCAGCAGTATATTGAAATCTAGATTCCCAAATACTTTCATTTATAATACTTGTTCCTTCAGCAGTGCATAATGCAACACCCATTTGAGGTTGCAAATCTGTAGGAAAACCTGGATGTGGAAGTGTTTTTATATTTAATTTAGATGGACGTTTATCACACCAAACTCTAATATTTTCTCCATCTAAATCTTCAACATGTGCTCCCATTTCAATTATTTTTGCTGTTAAAGCTTCTAAATGTTTTGTTATACAATTCTTTACTAAAATATCTCCTCTTGTGGCAACAGCTGCTAACATAAATGTTCCTGCTTCTATTTGATCTGGAACAATTGAATATGTACATGTATTTTTTAATTCTTTAACTCCATTTATTTTTATGCTATCTGTACCAGCACCTCTAATATCAGCACCACAAGAATTTAAAAAGTTTGCAACATCAACTATATGTGGTTCTTTAGCAGGGTTATCTATTATTGTTGTTCCTTCTGCAAGAACACTTGCAAGCATTAGATTAATTGTTGCACCAACAGAAACAACATCTAAATAAATTGCTGTACCTTTTAAACTATCTGTTTTAGCATGAATTTTACCTTGTTCAACTTCAACTGTTGCACCTAAAGCTTCAAATCCCTTTATATGTTGGTCTATAGGTCTAGCTCCTAAATTACAACCACCAGGTAAACCAACTTCTGCAGAATGGTATTTTCCAAGTAAAGCACCTATTAAATAGTAAGATGCTCTAAACTTACTTGTTTTATCTAAAGGTGCATTTGTAGAAGTTATATTACTTGTATCAATTACCAAAGTATTTTTTTTAGTCCAGTTTATTTTAGCACCTAAATTTTCTAATATATCACAAATTATATTTATATCACTAATATTTGGAACATTTTCTAAAGTGCAAACACCTTTTAATAAAAGTGTTGCAGGTAAAATTGCTACTGCAGAGTTTTTAGCTCCAACAATAGATACTTCGCCTTTAAGAGGAGTTCCACCTGTTACAACTAATTTTTCCAAATTAAAAACCTCCGTTAGTTAGTATGTTTAATTCAATAATCAGAATATAATATAACATAAACGTTTTTAATTTACAATAAAAAAATTAATTTTTTGAGGCTAACATCATTTTAGTATTATTTAATAATTCTACAATTTTAAATTTAAATGTTATATCAGAATTATTTAAATCTTCAGAATTTCCATTGCATATTAAATCGTATTCTTCTTGGCTTAAATTTTCTTTTAATAATTCTTTAGAATCATCTGGAACAATACCAGATGTAACATCTACAAAACATAAAGGAGGAAACATTACACACCACCAGTTTTTTCCTTCAGCTTTACCAATTTTTATTCTTAAAGCATCATAGTACCCTTCTGGCAATGAAATATCACCATACGTTTTTGTAGGAAAAAATACATTGTCAATAGAAATATTAACATCATAATTGTAACCGTTCTCTTTAATAGTGCTTAATGCAATTTCTTTAAATTCATTTAAATGTGCATTTGCTATTTCAATAGCTTCTTCTTTAGAAGTTGTTTTAGAACATAAAGTATTCATATATTTAATTACATTATCTCTTACCTTAAGTTTTAAATTTTGGTCATTTTCAGAATCACTGTTTGCAATTACATGTAATCTAAATACGTTTTTCTGTAAATCTGTAGAAATAGCATTTACATAGCTAATAGAACATATTAATGTGTAAATAAAAAGTAATGGTAAAATAAATAAAAATAATTTAATTTTATGTGGTAATTTTTTTAAATAATTCATAAAAACTCCTTTACTGTTAAAAAAACTCTTTAAAAAAAGTATTAACCAAAAATAAAAAAATATACAAATTAAAATTATATTTTTGTCGAATAAAATCTATGAAAACATACGGAAATACATTGACTCAGAAAAACAAAAATGGTAAAATATGGAAATAGAAAGCGAGGTATTAAAATATGTATGATGAAAAAATATGCAATTTTTATGCGAATGAAGTTCATCTTGGTGTAACAATAGTACCGTTTGTAGCAAACAAAATAAAAGAAGAAAATAAAAAATGTTGCGAAAAAACGAACAAGAAATCGGCCTGTAAAATTCGGCGGTTTCAGAGGAAAAACCGGTGATTTCTGAAAGTAACTCTTCAACTATTCGAAAAACCTGCGTTTCCCGAATAGTTATATAGAAGAAATACTTCT
>USJU01000074.1 GCA_900555085.1 uncultured Clostridium sp. | reverse complement strand
TCATCATTATCAAGCCATAAAAAGCCAGATTTTATATAATTAAACATTGCTTCAAATGACCAATTTTTTGTATATATTTCAAATAATGATACTATAAATTTTATAACTAAATTTTGATTTAAGTTTCTTTTCTCATCCATAAAATATGGAATATTATATTTATTAAAAATTACTTTAATTAAGCTTGAATATGTATCTAAATTTTTTGTTATAACTGAAAAATCGCTATATTGTATATCTCCTTTTTGTATTATTTTTATAATTTCTTGTGCAATATTTTCAATTTCTGAATATTGATTTTTAGCAAGCATTAAATTTATATTATTTACTTTTTCTTTATATTCTTTGTAAGGCACTGCATATAAATTTTCTTCTAAGTGTTCTAATTCTTTATTTTTAAATCTTTTTGCTTCTTTTAAATTTATTGTTTCAACTTTTATATTTTTTTCTTTGCATATATCTAAAATTTTTTGTATTGTTTTTTTATTATCATAAAAAATATCTGTATCAGGATTTGTTGCCTGCTCTAAATTATCACTACAAATAGTTATTGTAACTTCTTCTGCAACGTCAATTAATTTTGAAATTATAGTATATTCCTGTGTTGTAAATCCTGCAAATTCGTCTATATATATGCAAGAATTATTATATTCGTTTGTATAATTTATTTTCTCTGAAAGTATTGTTAACAAATCATTTTCATCTATATATTTATCTTCTATTTTTTCATTATAACCTTTGTACGAAATTATAATATCTGTTAATTTTCTTTTTAAATATTCGTCCTCTATATTTTCTAATTCTTCTTCTAAATCTGCTAAAGTAACATTATGTTTTTTTAATTCTGTAATAGCATTTGCTACGACCTCAATATTTTCATCTGATTTGTTTAGAAAATTTAAACTATTTTTATTCTTGTGTAAAACGCTATAAATCAACATGGATTTTCCACAATTACTTAAAGTAACCTGTGTAGAACCACCTACTTCATTTAAAATTCTATATGCCATTCTATTAAATGTTATAACCTCTGTATTTGTTATAGCTTTTGTATCTATTGTATCCATTAATTTTCTTTCAGCAGTAAAAGAAAATTGCTCTGGAGTAATTATATATATTTTTTTATTTTCATTTATCTTATTTTTTACTTCTTTAAAGCAATACTCTGTTTTTCCTGTTCCAGACTTGCCATAAACAATTTTTAATCCCATAATCTCACCTGCTTATAAGTATATCAAAAGAGAGCTAGTAAAATCAACTAGCTCCCTTTCTTTTTTACCATTCGCCATTTTCATTGAAGTGCAGTATTTTGTACTGCTCTACCATGAAAAAGCATGGTAATAACATAAGTGTAACAAGTGCACCTATGGTTGCAAAACAGAAAGTTAAAAATATAAGTCCTTTTTTCATGATGCTCTCTCCTTTCCATGTTGCATGAACAAAAACTATATATTCATTATATAATAACTATAAATAATGTCAATAGGAATAATATTTTTTTATTTTATATTTCCACATAAATTTTATTTGTATTTTTTACTACTATTCCTGGTTTTGGCAGTTGTTCTTTTATTATTGTTTGTGTTTCATCTATTTCTTGATTTTCTTCTAAATTATTTACTTCCAATTCCATTTTGTATTCTTTTAACTTTTCTTTTGCTTCTTTTATTGTTATTCCTCTTAATTCTGGAACAGTTACATCAAATATTTCCTCTTCTGTTTCTACTTCTTTGTCTTTTTGTAATTCTAAATATGGTAACACTTCACTTAAAACCTGACCTCCAACTGGTGCAGCAATTCCACCTCCTTGGTGTCCTCCTTCTCCTGTTGGGTTGTACAAAGTTACAAGTATTACAACTTGTGGATCTGTTATTGGTGCTACCCCTAAAAATGATGTTACATATTTACCTGTGTTAACTCCATCTTCTGATGTTCCTGTTTTTCCACCAACTGTGTATCCTGCTACTTGTGCATTTTTTCCTGTACCTTCATCTACAACAGATTGCATCATACTTAACATTTTTTCAGATGTTTCTTTAGATAATATTGGGTTTCCTTTTTTTATTTCTAAATCTGTTTTTTCTCCTGTTTTACTATCTATTACTTGTTTTACAACTCTTGGCTGTATTTTATATCCTCCATTTGCTATTGATGAAACCGCTGTAACTAATTGTATTGGAGTTATTTCAAATCTTTGACCAAAACTTACTGTTGCAAGTTCTACTGGCCCCATTTTGTTTTCTGCTAAAAATATACTTTTTGCTTCTCCAGGTAGTTCTATTCCTGTTTTTTCTAATAAACCAAATTTTGAAAGATATTCATAATATTTACTTACACCAATTTTTTGTCCTAAGCCTATAAATACAGGGTTGCAAGAATTCATCAATCCTTGTCTTAAACTTTCTGAACCATGTGGTCTATAATATCTCCAACATTTAATTCTTGCTCCTGCAATTGTTATTGACCCTGTGCAACAAAACTCTCCTTGTCTATCTATATCTGTTACAATTCCTTCTTCTAATGCAGTTGATGCTGTTATTAATTTAAATGTTGAACCTGGTTCATATGTATCTGAAATGGCTTTATTTCTCCATACTGCTTGCAATCTTTTATTTTTTTCTGCCTCATCTAAATTTCCCCAGTTATCTATATCTTCTTGAATTGTTGGTTCAAATGGTTCATTCAAATTATAATCTGGATATGTTGCCATAGCAAGTACATCACCTGTTTTAGGATTCATTATTACTATGTTTCCTCCATCTGTACATACATTATCTATACAAGCATTTTCCAAATATTTTTCAGCAATTGATTGTATTGTCATATCCAAGGATAAAACTATACTATCTCCATCTTCTGCTGGAACATATTCTTCTTTACTTTCTGAAAGATTACCTCCTGTTGCATCTGAAATTCTCTCAATCTTACCAGCTTTTCCTTTTAAAATATTATCAAATTTTGCTTCTATACCATCTAATCCTTGATTATCCCCACCACAAAATCCAATAAATTGTGCTGCTAAATTATTATATGGATAATATCTCTTTGTATCTTCATCTATATTTATTCCTTCAGTTATATCATTGTCGTTCATCCATATTCGCAATTTATCTGTTTTTTCTTTTTCTTGTTTTTTCGCAATTGTTTCTATAGAACTATTTCTCTTTACCCTTTTTAAAACTTTTTCATAATCAATTTCTAAAATATCACTTAAAGCTCTTGCAACTTTTTCCTTATTTTCTTTTGAAATATTGGTAGGATTTACTGTAACTGTTTCTGCTGAACTACTTACGGCAAGCACAACATTCCCTGTTGCATCATAAATTGTACCTCTTTTAGGATTTACAGCTCTTTCTAGGCTTTGTTGTTCATATGCCTTTTTTTGCAAATCACTTCCTTGAACAAATTGTATATATGCAATATGTCCAATTAATGCTAGCATTAGTGAAATAGCTCCAATTAAAATCCATCTTATTCTCTTTTTAGTTTTTATAGAAACAGCACGCATAAAAAATCACCTCTATCTTTAAATTATATAAGATAAAGGTGTTTTTTATGATTTTATTTTCCTAATAATGCACTCACTGTTGTTTTAAACCAATTATTATTTTTATTTGATTTTATTACATCTTCTGTTGTAGGTTGAACATAATCTTTCTTTGGTAAGCTTACATATATTTTTTGGTCATTAGTAAGTTTTTGCATGCCAAGTTGTTCTGTTGCTTCTTTTTCAATATTAGTTAAATTTATGCTACTTTCTATATTAACTTCTAACTGTTCATTTTCTTTTTGCACACTTGCTAAGTCACTTTTTAAATTTTTAACTTCAGAAAATTGTTCTGTTATTTGAGAGTTTCTATAACTTATAACTAGTAACACAGCAAATACAGCACCTACATAAAGAAATGCCTTAGCTTTTTTTCTATTTTCTTTACGTTTAAGTTCTAACTTTTCGTTTATGTATTTTTTGCTATTTTTCTGTTGTTTATTCGATTGCTTTTTAGCTTTTTTTCTAACAGGAATATATTCTGGTTCAAGTTTTCTTGGACTTGTTTCATATTGATATCCCATACTTCTAGCCATAAGTTATTTCACCTCCTCATTTGTTATTTTCTTTCAAAAATTCTTAATTTTGCGCTTTTGCTTCTTGAATTTTCTTCTTGTTCTTCATTTGTTGCTATAATTGGCTTTTTATTTATAATTCTTCCAAAACTTACTTTATTACATACACAATATGGTAAATCGCTTGGGCAAGTGCATCTTCCCTCTGCATCTACATATGCTTTTTTTACTGCTCTATCTTCTAAAGAGTGGAAAGTAATTATACATAGTCTTCCACCAGAATTAAGAGAATTTATACATGATTTTACTGTATCATAAAGTGGTTTTATTTCATTATTTACTTCAATTCTAATTGCCTGAAATGTTCTTTTAGCAGGATGTCCATCTTTTCTTTTTGAATATGGAATTGATTTTTCAATAATATCTACTAATTCTTTCGTTGTTTCTATTTGTTTTTCTTTTCTTTCTTTGCATATATTTCTTGCAATTACTCTAGAAAATCTTTCTTCTCCATATTCATATATAATATTTGCTAAATCTTCTTCTGAATATGTATTAACCACATCTTTAGCTGTTAAACTCTGAGTTTTATCCATTCTCATATCTAGCTCATTTTCGCCAAGATAACTAAAACCACGGTTTCTTTCATCTAACTGATATGATGAAACACCTAAATCTAGCAAAATACCATCAACTTTTTCAATTTCTAATTGTTTTAAAATTTCTTCAATGTCATCATGATTTCCATGTACATATTTAACATTACTATATTCTGAAAGTCTTTTTTTAGCAGCAGATAGGGCTTCTTCATCTCTATCTATACCTATAAGCATTCCATTTTTATTAAGTTTTTTTACAATTTCGCTACTATGCCCTGCTCCTCCTAAAGTACCATCTACATAAATTCCATTTGGTTTTATATTTAAACCTTCTATGCATTCTTCAAGTAAAACAGGCTTATGCTTAAATTCCATTTCAACCCCCAAAAGTAACACTTTTAAATAGATAGCTCAAACAGTTGGTATTATAATACCAACTGTCATTTATCCTTTGTAAGTGTTATCATTAGTACGTTTTCAGCAATATCATTTGTATGTATATTAGCCTTTTGTACATTATAATTCTTTTGTTATTTGACATTTTTTTAGATTTTTTATCTTCTGTAGGGTGAATTATTAATAATTCACTTTTTCTCTTTTGTATAGCCCTAAAACTTTATTTAATTTATCTTTCGTATTTTTATTTCTTTAGTGTATTATATAATTTTCTTTGGTAAAATTTATATAAACTTTTGCAAGTTATATACCAAGCATATCCATGTTTTCTGCAATTTCATCTGCAGAAGCATTTTCTTCTTCGTTGTATTTTTGCCATTTTTCTTTATTCCAAAGTTCAATTCTGGTACCAACACCAATAATTACAACTTCTTTTTCTAAATTTGCAGCTTCTCTTAAATTTCCAGCTATTAAAAAACGACCTTGTTTATTAACTTCACATTCCATAGCTCCAGATAAGAAAAATCTAACAAAATTTCTGGCATTCTTTTGTGTAAGTGGAAGAGTTTTTAATTTAGCTTCGAAGTTAGCCCATTCAGTTTGAGAGAATCCAAACAAACATCCATCAAGACCTTTGGTAATAACAAACTTATCACCCATGTCTTCTCTAAGTTTAGATGGCATTATTAATCTGCCTTTTTCATCTAATGAATGTTCAAATTCACCAATAAGCACTTCGTTTCACCTCAATTCATTTTTATTCCACTTTGTGCCACTTCTTTCCACTTCAATTAAATTTTAATATATAACTTTATAAAATGCAATACCTTTTTGAAAATTTTTTCAAAAATTTTTGCTGTGCAGTAATACTGTTATCATGTTTC
>USJU01000073.1 GCA_900555085.1 uncultured Clostridium sp. | reverse complement strand
GTCCTTTCTATTCTACAGAAATAACATATTTTTTACCTGTTGCTCCGCATTTAGGACAACTATCAATTCCACTTGCATGATTTTCAGCAAGCCATGCTGCACCACATTTTCTACACCGCATTTTTGTTGACCAACCACCATTCTTTTCACTATCAATAGTTCCGTAATCAACAAAACCTACGATCGCATCACAATCAATTACTCTAATTTTCATCGAACCAACTCCTTTGAAATTGCTATTTCTTAACTTGAATCTTCTGTTGTTTCCGTTTTAACTTTGTAACTTCTTCGTAGTATTTTTTCTGATACTGTTTTGCCCTTTCTTTTCTTTCTTCTGGTGTTGTTAATGTTCTTTTCTTATGGCGAATTTCAGGTTTATCAATATAAGCTGGATTTTTTCCAAGTGCTACAAGTTTAATAAATGATGTAAATTGTACCCTCTCATTATTTTCAATAAACAATTTTTTACAGATTCTATATAAATGTTCTTTTGACACTCCTAAATATTCTGATAAAAAATCTTTATCATAACTTTTTATGATAGGTTTGAGAATATTTTGTATTTCCTCTGAAGTCATATTTTCAAAATTTTGTATTTCTTTTAATACTTCCAATGCTTCCATTTTTAACCACTCCTTCTATAATAATTCTGTTCTAATTTGATAACCGACATATCGCCATTCTTTAGGCTGGCTTCTCCATGAGTTAGGATCAGCTTCTTTGTGGAAATTATCTCTTCCAATCATTAAACCCTTATCCTCTAAGGCATTAATTACCTTTCCACTGATTTTATACTGAAAAAGAATAGTAAAAACATCACTTCCAATAGTGTCATGGATAACAAACTTAATTCTGTGATAGTCATTTATATATCTGAAAAATACATTTCCTTTCCCGTATTCTCTTTCAAGCTGCTTATACAGTTCAATTAATTCTGTTTGTTTTTGTGTAAGTTTCATTTTCCTTCACTTCCTTTTTCTTCTCTGATTTTGTCATTCTTCCTTGACATGGTTCTATTCTGTTTGTATTTCCACATGTATCAAAATAAATACAATTAATACACGGATATTTTACTGTTTTATTCATATAATCCTTTCTTATATCTTTGATACTCTTCTGGATAAAATAACTCTATTAGCTCCACAATGTCACATCTTAATATAACTGCCCATTTCAAAAGTAAAATAATATCAGGATTACATTTTCCACGGATTCTTGCTGACATGTTCTGTCTTTCCATTTCTACAGCCTTTGAAAAATCCGACATATTTTTAAAACCGTGAGATATAATGAATTTCTTTATATCCTCAATCTGTTCTTCTGTACGATTTATTTTTTCCCTCTGCATCATTTCCTCCAATACAAAAGGAAGCCTATAATATAGACTTCCTTATATTAATTACCATCAAACTGCATCAGCTAATTTCTTTATTGCTATTATAATTTCCTCTGGTGTGGCAATAATATTAACTGGCAATATTAAGAAGGTATAATCTTGCTCATATACATATAAAAACGACTTATTATTAGTTACTTCACAATGCAAGTTATCTTCTGTACATGTAATACATAGATCTGATAAGAATTGCGGATTAAATCCCATTGAGTAACCTTCTGGCAGTTCATTATCCGTAACATTTAATATATCGTAGCTGTCGCCGTTCTTACAAGACATTGTACAAGATACAATTCCTTCTATATTAGACAGAATCAACGGCTTTTTATCTTCACTTCCTTTGAGCTTAATATCATAATCAGCAGCCTCTTTTAATTCCTTAATGTTATTAATCGTGAATGAATACTCACCTCTTGATAACATGCTATCAATTTTAAAATACTGACCTGATACACGCTGAATAGCCATGATGAAAGATTTTCCAGAAATAACAACATAATTATTGTCCTCGGTTGTCATTATGCTTATGTAATTGTTTTCCTCTGCTTTTAATACTCTTTCCAGCTTAATATAGAAGTCTTTCTGTATATTCAATTCATCGTTGTTATTGTTGGGATTAAAGCCTTCTATATTATTTCTAATTGCGATCCTCTTTCCATCTAATCCAGTTATTCGATTATGTATTCTATTAAAATTAAAACTATTCAACATGGCATTGTGATTATATAAAGTTGCATCTTCTACATAATAAGAAAGTCTCTTTAAAATATCCGCTAACTGATCCGCCTGGATTGTCAAAAAATCCGTCATGGCTGATGACTTATAATCAATTTCAGGAAATACTTCACAATCAACAGCCGTTAATGTTATAACTTTCTTGCCGGTAGAAATATAGATTTTTCCATCGTCCTCCTGATGCTTAATTGTTAAATAATCCGCTTTAAGTTTCAGTATCTTTTTAATGTCCGTCAAGTTAATATAACAAGTTCCTTCTGTTAATACTTCTGTTTCCTGAATGATATTTAACTCAATGTCACAATCTGTCGCAGTTGCTATTAATTTATTATTAGCTGCCTTTAACCTGATACACTCTAATATACTAAGTGATGGCTTTTTAGGTACTGCCTTTTCTATCTTATTAATAAGTGTTTTTAATTCTTCCATTGTTAATCTAATATTCATCATTAAATTGTCCTCCCTGATTAATTATTTTCATATAAGCATGGAAATGTCTTTCCTATATCTTCATAATTCCACAATACAGAAAAGCCTTCCATATAGTTTTTTATTCCATTTCTGAAACAATGGATAATTGTATCTATATTATATTTTTTATCCGTTTCATGTTCTTTGAGTGATGATATAACATAATTTATAATATTCTGATAAGCTTCACTTTTTACAGCTTCTGAAGTATCTGATTTATATATTTTTTCTAAACTATCCCGCCACATAAAAGCGTAATTATAAGCGACTTTCTGTTCACATGTGCAAATGTTTTTATCTATTCCAGGAATTTTATGTAATTTCATATATTACAACCTCCATTATATAAACTCTTCCATAAAAATTTTTAATGTTATTTTTTCCAAGTTGTAGATATTTCTAAAATCGTTTATTGCATCAATAACCTTTTCTGTAATATTTACAGTAGTACATCTGATAAACTGGTTTTTAGTTTCATTAAATGCACAAACGATATTATCATTTACAGATAAATACTTATAATTATCTTGTTTAAATATCTTTGTTTTCATATGATCAACCACTCTTTCTATAATAATTCTATTCTTTTCTCTATATAGTGTCTTATTTTTCCATGCTTTTTATCTTCCATCCATTTACCATTATTAAATATATCTTGTAAACATTGTTTTGCTTCATGTTCTGTATCAAAAGAGAAACAATCTTCCTTTTTTGATAAATCTGTATCGTAATAATTGGGAAATCCGTAATATTTTCGTATAATTATGTAATATTCTTTACTCATATTTTTCCCTTCTTTCCTATACTATTTCAATAGTTACACTTTTCTTTATTTTGAGTTTTTCATGATTCCTATATTGTAAATACTTTTCAACCTCTTTTTCAGTGTTAAAAGCTGGCACAATACAACCTCTTTCATGTTTAAAATAAAGCACTTTTTTACTTCCTTCTATGTAAGTATTATTATTAAATTTTTCAATAATAACCATGTCATAAGGTATGTTATTATCATAAGATAAACCGCAAAAAGTAATATTGTAGCATCCGACTTCTTTCGTCATGCTTCTATCCCTCCATATATTCTCTATAGGCTGCTTCTGTCTCAAATTGCATATAATAATAGCCTTCTACAAGTCCATAATAACAAGTTACTGTGTAATATCCTTTAAATATAGTTATCGCCTCCATATAATAAAGGGATGCTTAAAACTGCATCCCTTCTACTACTATCATGTATTATTAATCACTCATTATATCCACAATTAAGCGGTATATCTGTAAGAACATAATCCCAACTTGTACCGCAATGAGTTACACCCCAAACATACATATCTAACTCTTCATTATAGAAAACAATTTCGTCTGTATAATCTTTTAAGATTTCAGCACCGTTTTCAGAGATTATAAAATATTGAAAAATTTCAGGTTCAACTTCATTTTCAAGCTCTTCTTTCTGTTCTTCTAAGTCCGTGATTTTTTCCTGAATGATTGTATATTCTGTTGAATCTTCCTCTATATCGTCAAGGCTGCTTTCAAGTTCTGATATATTATCTTCTATAGCTTCAATTTTTTCTGAATTATCAATAAATCCGTTTTCTTGTTCCCAGTAACCTATAACTCCATCTGTTTTAGATATAATATCTGAAGATACTGCATCAAAACTCTTTGCAAGTGTGGCATAATCAAGGAATCCGTTCTCGATAGCATAATCACTCGCTTTATTTCCATAAAAATATTCACCTGATAACTTGAATTTTTTCTTTTTCATAATGTTTTTACCTCCGTTATATGTATTGTTTTAAGCTGTAATTAATCCGCATAAACAACCAATTTTAAATAATATGTTGCGTTCTTTCTTCTGCCTTTCTGATGCTTCTTTCTGTCTCTTCTTTTCCTTCTTATGTATAATATCAAGTGCATCTTGGACTTTCTGATATTCAGCAGCCAAAACTCCATCAATAGAATCAAGTGGAGTTTTGAGTTTTTCGTCAATTATTTCTGATCCGTCCTGACATTTGATAATTCTAAAATCGTAACAAGCTATTGTATTATTCATTGTTTTGTCCTCCTTATAATAAAATCCCTTTTTTCTCTTTGCCTTTTATCCATTTATAGGAATCATCTGAAATATATCCTTCATCAATTCCACATTCTAAACGGCTGTCAAGTATTTCTTCATCTGTCAAAATATCGCTATCATTTCCAGATATTATTGTATAGGCTACAATCTTTTTTGTTTTTATATTTAATAAGTTATATATCATTGTGGTATAACCTCCTTTATTCTTTTTTATTGCTTATTTATGCAAACAAAAAAGCAAGTTGTTTATTTTTGCTGATGGTTATTTAATCATTCAGCTTTTACAACTTGCTTGTATAACGGCGATAAGACAGGGAAAACATATTTATTTATAATCAATCTACTACTTGCCACCGCCTGGGATTTCCACTTTTGCCCGACTGATTTATAAATCCTTTTGTAATATACTTATCATGTGTTATCTTGCTTGCATCTTATAAGCAATAAAAAATATTGCTTGTTATATATCTATAATAATATGTATTTCTTCTTTAATTAATATATAAGATTATCTGCTTTTTACTAACCGCCTGATTTAAAGCGGTTTGACGTTTTCTTCTCTTCCTTCTTTTAATCAAGAATCAGGGCTTATTTACTTTCAAACCTGAATCCCACATCAACGGGACTAGATTTTTTTGATAACATTGAGATATCTACTCAACGGACTATTTAATATATAAAATAGTCGGCTTATACGCTTCTCAGATGGAAACAACACAGCCTTACTATATTCTGTTATCAATGAACAGTTAAGCCGTTCTAATTAGTGCGGTTATATCATCATAACCATATAAAAGCGGTTGCGGTTTTATTGTGTTATCCGCTCACATTCTCACGCTCCGCCGTTCGTGCTTGTTTGTTTCGTGATGCCTTTATGCATCCCATCAGGAAGTATTTTGTTTACTCCCTCCAGTCTGTTTCTTGTCCTCCGTTCACATGGCTACGGACGTATCAAGCTAATCTGTTTTTGTTAGGGTGCTTAGCTTAATCAATATCACCCTCTAACGTCTCACAATGTTTATACAGCGTTGAGATCTTGAGCTGTTAGCGTGATTTTTAAGCGTTCACATGCTTTGAATATTTCCAAGTCTTTTTTCGTGAGTTCTCATATATTCAAACCGTCTCACTATCTGGGTTTATTCACTTATTGCCGCAAGCGGTAGCCCTCACCAGATGCACAATAAAATAAAATATTGTGTAGTGCCTTGCATTGCTTTGATGCGTACGCCGTAGCAGATGCCACACGGTGCAAGGCTTTTAATATGTAAAATTAAAAAATAAATATTGCTGATGATCTGGCGGTAATGGCGTATAACTTGCCATCCTTTAAACCTTTAAGCAGCTTACCATTGCACC
>USJU01000072.1 GCA_900555085.1 uncultured Clostridium sp. | reverse complement strand
TTTTGGTTCTTTTGGTTCTTTTGGTTCTTTTGGTTCTTTTGGTTCTTTTGGTTCTTTTGGTTCTTTTGGATCCATAATTGTTCCTCCTTTGCCTTTTATTTATAAATAAAAGTGGGAGTAAAAGATATCCCTATCAGTACCAGCTTTCCAGCTGTTGGATTTGTACCCTCCCATGTATTATTATATATAACATTTTAATCGTTGTCAACGTATGATGTTTTTTAATTTTAGTTTCAAGTCATAGTCTTGATAAGCTATCATCTTATTGTCAATGTATAAGTTAAGTTCCCATGCTTTTTCACGCTTGAATAGTTTTTCATCATCAAAACAAGGGCATTGACTTTTCATTTTTGAAACGTAAATAATGCCACTATCCTTAACTTGGTAAAAATATAGATTTTCAAATGAAAAAAGTGGTAAAAGTTTATTTCTTTGAAATTTTTTAATATCGCTAAAATCATCATTGACAAATATATTTGATGTTGACATTTTAGTGTAATCAGCTTCACTTCCTAAAAGCCTATATAGAGCAGTTTTCTTTTTCTCTCTTGATATTGGTATGTCAATAGGTAAATGTAAATAGAGACCTCTTTCTTCATCAATAAATTTTTCAGTTCCTGTTTGTATCATAGCCATAATTTTACTTGGCAACTCTAGTTCTCTCAAGATAGCGTTGTCAAGCATATTTGCATTACCGCATAATATAATTTTTACGGGTTTTCTACCGTCAACTTCTCTATTACGGTTTACAGTTTCAATCATATCAAAAAACAATGTTGCTTGTTTTTTATCAATAGCAGTTTTTATAGGGGATTTAGATATGAATTCATCATAGAAAATGTAGTCGTAGTCATCAAAATCAGTACCACGATATTTTGCGAATGTTGATAAAGCACCCGCAATTCCATATGAACGTTTTATTATTCTTTCATCATCTTTTTGTTCAACTTCTTCTATCAAATATACTTTTTTCTCTTTTGTAATCTCAATATTTGTATTGCAATCTCTATTGATTGCTTTAAATGTATTACTTTCTCTAGTTAACGACATTTCCATTTCGTTCTCGCTCGTTCTTAAATAAATAAACTTTCTATCATTATCAGTTATTAAACCTTTTTGGATTGAATAGGATTTGCCTATCCCTCGACCACCTATAAATAAATAAAGGAAATAGTCAGTATTTTTGACTATTTCCCAAGCGTTAAAATAAAGACTTTTTTCTTTATTCATTTTTAAATTTTTGCTTCTAATGAATAGAAAGTGTTACCGCTTTTTGATGTTCCACTAGTGATAATAACGTCAACTGTAGCGATATCAATATCATTATCATCGCATAAGTCTAATAATTCTCTAAAGCTATTCATAATCGTTTTAGAGTTTGTTCCTAAAATTTCTCCAGCATCAGTTAGAAAACTAATGCAATCCATTTCTTCTACTTCTCCCGTTTCGACTGTAGTGATTTGTGATTTTGTAAAAACATAATCTTTAATTTTAAAGACGTTGTCTACAAACTTTTTACAAGCAATAGATGAATTTGATTTAGCAATAGCCATTGCTTTTAATGGTTCTGTGTTTGTTTCTACTACTTTGATTTTTAATTGTTTTGACATTTTTCTTACCTCTTTTATTTTTCTTTCTCACTCACTATTTTATGCGGACTTGTGACCGCCTATCTCATTTTTGTGGTGTGACGTCGAATACTTTGATACATATACAAATACTGTTATTTTTAATGTTGTGTTATTTAATTGTAAATTTTTGAGATAGGTTAGTTTAAGAAAGAACCTATTTTTTAGGTCTTACATACGCTTCTTCAATAATCATAATAACTTCATTGAATGTGTACCACTTATAATATTTATGAATTTTTAGAAAATCATCTAAAGTAAAATTTTTTCGATTTAATTTATTATAAGCAGTTGCTTTACAACATCCTAAAGCTTCCATGATATTTTTGATTGTCAAAGTTGGTAAATCTTTTTTATATTCTCTAGTCATATTTACTTCCTCTCTTACTAAATTAATTCTAACATTATAGAATTCATTCGTCAATATCTTTTCTTGAATTTTCTAATATTTTTAATAAAGCTTTGTTTAATTCCTCAAATTTATTGCTAAATTCTTTTAGCGTGGTATTGTTATACCACATAAAATAAATAAGACAAGCAACAGCTACACCATTATTCACAAATAAATTAACCATTTCTTCCATTTTTATTCCTCACTTTCTAATCCGTATAAAATTGATAGCATAACATCAGTCATTCCCAAAGTGTACGTAGCATCTACTAACGCTATATTACTAGCATTTTCAATTTTACAGCCTTGAACAGTAATAAAATGTTTTTTATCGTCATTATAGTAGACTGTTTTTCTACCACTATCCATAAATTCAGTTCCAATTTTAAATTTAGATAAACCGCCTTTTTGTTTTAGTTCTTTAGCGCCACTTTTTTTATTTAGCCCTGCTACTGTTATCCCTATTTTATTATTTTGTTTAAAGGCATATTTCTTTGCACCTAGCGTAACAAATTCATCATAGCCTTTTTCTCTATCATACAATCCTAGAAAATATTTTTGATTACCTACTTTGACACTATTTATTATATCATTGTCGCTACACCATGCAATCATTTCTTGATTGATATGTTCAAAAACTTCATCATGATAACCGACGTATTTAACACTATCAGTATCAATGTAAACACAATCTAAACCTATTTGATCAATAGCTTTTTGTAGATTTGTTCGACATATTGCTGTGACGAATAAACCCCATTGATAAGTTAAAAAATTGTTTCTTTTGCTGTAATATTCGTCTAAAGTAGAGTTTTCTCCTTTTTCCCATTTTTCGTTAAATAAATTTTCTTGTCTAATAATATCAGTGACAATCATACCGTATAAAGAATTTAATTTATTTTTAGACTTCATATATTCGTATTCCTTTTCTTCAATTCCTTTTAATTGAGATTTCAAAGTGAAAAACTCTATTACAGTATCAGTAAGTTCTTTTGGAAGAAAACCTTTATGAGAATAGTAGAAATCTTCTACACGTACATTATCCTCGTCATAATCATATTGATTTATAAATATTTGATAGTCATAGTTTGTCATTGCTATTTTAATAAACTCCGCTTCTAAAATGCGTCCATTATAGCAATACTCTTTGCCCTTGAATTTGGTTTCATAGTTTGGAGCAATAAATTCAATACACTTAGAATACGGGATATAAGGAAATGGAACACCTTTTTTTAATTTCACATTTTCAAATGAATAGTAGGCTAGTGTGCAGTAACGAGTGTTATAATCATCTAACATATCAAGTGATGTTAACGTTTTTTCTTGAAATGGAGTGATTGGATATAGACCACTTATCATAGCATAAGGATATGCGCTAGACATATCATAGGATGAAACATCATAGTTGATAAAGTTAGTTTTATACCGATTAGAAGCCGTGTTACCACCTCTAAAAGCGTCCTTGCACAAAGTATATAATTTATCATTTAGTTTTAATTCTAAAAATTGCTTTCTATTTTTCTTGTTTTTTCTCATATTATTACGACATTCTCTACGTACATAACCCGTTGACGTTAAAGGAATAGTAACGAGCGTGTCTTCTTTTAAAAGATAAATAATAGCTTCATACAAACCCATGACATCATTAAAACAGTAACCTAATTCGCTCATTGTTAAATTGGTTTGAGGAGTGAAGATTTTATGATAGTCTAAATCCCCACTACCTTTAAAATAGTGTGCGTTTGGTGTATTCTCAATAAATTTTTTCAAATTCATATTTGATAATAAATAAGAGCATCTAAATTCTATATTGAACTCTTTCGATATTGCTTTTAATGGTTTTCGTTTATCAATAGCAAAAACATTGTCTAATTTTATCCAAGAATAGAGAAATTGAAATTCATAAGAAAAGTTATGTATATAACATACTAATTTATGATTTTCATCAAAATTTTTTAACGCTCTATTCATTTTTCTTAAAAAAGTTAGAAATTCTTTCCAAGTCCTACCAAAACAAACATAACCATCTATACATACTTGCCAGTGATACATGAAACCCTCAAAAGAACCATCAGTTTTTTCTATTGTTGATGTTTCAATGTCAAACGTCATTAAATGTTCTATATATCTTTTTGTTGATTGAATTAAAGGATTTGATTTTTTAATTCTAAAATATGGAAAATCTTCTTGATTGTACGCTTTTACAACAGCTTTAGTATTGTTGAAATTTACTAAACACCCTATCATGATTACTTATCCTTATTTTTTCTTGATTTTAAAGCTTCAATATTTCTTTTAAACTTATCTTTGTCAAATTCGTGTGTGAATCGTTTCCACTCCCTAATAAACTCTTTATCACTTACACCACTCAAACGTGCACTTTCCCAATCTTCAATTAAATTAGTCGAACCATAACCCTTGTCTTTTGCTTCATTTAAGAATTCCCCACCGCCTAGAGTTAGAAAAGTTCTAACATCATCAACATTAAGACTTTTTGCAATGTTTGGTGCTGAATATTTTAACCGTGTTTGTAAAGTGTCTACAGCTCTTTCTAATCCTTTTTGAACGGTTTCTTCAACGTAGCTTACACTTGTTGTAGATGAAGCGTATTTAGAATATAAATCTACATTTAAATCGTAAAGCTCTTCACTTGATAATTGATTAAGTTTTCGTTTACTTGTAGTGTAGCGGTTAAATCCTGTTTCACTTTGTGTTCTTTTATACGCGTACGATTTGTTTTCTAGTCCAGCTTTTTCTAGTTCTCTATAACGTCTATTTATTGTACGTGATAGATATTGTGCATTTTCAATTAGTTCGTTTCTTGTTTGACTGTCGTATTTAAGTCGACGTAAACCCATTATTTTTTTATCTTGTTCTTTAATTCTTTTTTCTCTTAAATCTTCTATATATTTTTTGAGTCCTTTATTTAGTGCCATATATTACCACCTCTTAGACATTCTAACATATTAGACATTTATTGTAAAGTGTCTATTATGTGATATAATTATAGCATAAAAGGAGGAATAATTATGAATGTTGATGATTTTATAGCTAAAATTTTAGAGTATGAAAAAATGCCAACTATTTACAAGTTAGGCAAATTCATGAATAGTTATCGAAAAGGAAAAAATGGAACGTTTTTGGAATGTGATTGTAGCGGATTAATTAAAGGCACTTTGTGGGGTTATCCTTATAATGGTAAATATGGAAATATTTATCCAGATGTTAACGCAAATACAATCATGAATACTTATTGTTATAATCAAAATAGTGATTTTTCTAAAATTTCTAAAGGGGAGTTTGTTTGGATGAATGGGCATATTGGTGTATACATTGGTAATGGTAAGGTATGTGAATGTAGCCCTAAATGGGAAAATGGTATTCAAATTACAAATTTAAATGCTAGAAATTGGAAGAAACACGGCTTTAGCAAATGGCTTGATTATTCTAGTAATTCTAGTGTTAACAGTTCTAAAACATGGGATATTGAAAGAATTGCTAGAGACGTAATCAATGGTAAGTATGGAAATGGTCACGAAACTAGAAAAAGAAATATTGGGTGTGATGATGCAACGTATCAACAAATTAGAAAACGTGTAAATGACTTGAGTAAATGAAAAAGGATAGTTTTAACTATCCTTTTTAACTGTTACTTGTATATATTTTATAGGAGATTTTACTTGTTTATTTTCTATTGTCTTATCTTCAATAATATATTCATGATGATTTAATTCTAAAATATCTAACGACATAGTGTATATAAAATCATTATATTCTATAAATGAAGTTATTTTTAAATTGTTAATTAATAATCGAATTTCTAAACTTTGTTCATTTTCTATACTTTTTTCTTTTATTTCTTCTAGTTGATCCCATAAAATCATTTTTTATCCCTCCTACATAACAAATAAATATATAAATATAACAATTAATAATGCTAAACATAGCATAGCGTTAGCGTTTAGTAGCATTGATAACCACCTCGCAATCTAAAATAATATTTTTTTCAAAAATTCCAAAAATTGGTTGACTTGACAATGCAAAATATCCAAGTTTTTCTAACATCATTGTAGGTGTCATTTGTCTAACAATTAATTGATCGTTAATATCAAATAAATAATATTCAACCTCTCCTTTACCACTTTCAATTAATGAATTTAAAGCACATAATAACGATTGTTCCATATTATTTCCTCTCTTTCTTTACAATATTATTCTAACATGTTAGACAAATAAAATCAATAATTTTATTAAAATATTTATACTTTATTATTGCCCACATGAACATATGAACACGTATTCATATGATACCCCCTATAGCACAAATTGGGGAGGATGTCAAGAACTTTTTTCCATGCGAATTT
>USJU01000071.1 GCA_900555085.1 uncultured Clostridium sp. | reverse complement strand
ATGTATGTGTTTAAACGGCACAGTTATCTATTTTTAATGATTTTTCTGGTAACAATATTAGGTTCAGTTATTGCTGCAAACCAAATAGTTGAAACAATGACTATAATATCCAAATATTTAAGAATGTTTTATTTGAAAACAGCACTAAAAATAGGTATAATAAATTCTATTATATTTGAACTTATTATATTTTTGTTATTTTTAGCTAGAGAAATTAATAAAAAATAAATTTTTTGGCACAGTATTTATAATACTGTGTTTTTTTATTGACATCAAATTATATAAAATATATAATATTTATGTATTTAAGGGGAAACATTAGAAAAAAGAAATGAGTGATTTTTATGAAGAAAAATAAGAAACAAATTATTGGAATTTCTATAATTTGTTTTATTGTAGTTTGCATAATGATAGGTTGTTTTTTATTTGGATATATAGGAAAAAATAAAAACAAAAAATATGAATTAGAAAAAATAACAAAATGGAATTATTTTACAATTATAGAAAATGATAAAATGGGAGTAATAGATAATAAAGGAAATGTTATAATTGAACCTAATTACGAAGATATACAAATACCAAATCCGACAAAAGATATTTTTATTTGTTCAAATGAGAATGAAACTAAAATAGTAAATGCAAAGGGAGAAGAAAAATTTAAAAGTTTCGAAGAAGTTTCAGCATTTCAATTAAAAGAATTAGCAACAGAAATTCCATTTGAAAAAAGTGTATTAAAATACAAAGAAAATGGAAAATATGGAATAATAAATTTTGATGGAAAAAAAGTAACAAAAGCAATTTATGATAGTATCGAAAACTTACCATTTAAAGAAGGCGAATTATTAGTACAAAAAGATGGAAAATATGGAGTAATTAATATTTTAGGGAAAAATGTTATTCCAATGGAATATAAAGAAATAAAAGTAGATGAATACTATGAAGCAGAAAATTCATATAAATATAGTGGATACATTGTTGGAAATGATACAGATAAAGGAACAATGTATAAATATATAAATTATGAAGCTAATAAAGAAACAAAAGAAGAATATCAGGATATAAAAAGAATAGTTGATTATGAAGATAAAGATAAGTTTTATTTGATTTTTGAAAAAGATAACAAATATGGAATTATAGAAGATGGAAATGTAATAGTTAATAATGAATATGATAATATAGAATATGACAGTTTTAATAAATTATTTATAGTAAAAAAAGATAATAATTATGGTGTTTTAAAACTAAATGGAGAAACATTAATTTCTTGTTTATATGACGATATTAATATAGAAGGAATATATATTTATGCATTAAAAGATGAAGAACAAATAATTTTTAGTACAACAGGTGAAAAAATTAATAATTCAAAAAATAAAAGTGCTTATAATGTAGAAAATACAAATTATAAAATAACAATTAATGATGAAAATAAATATGGAGTAATTGATGAAAATAATAATGATATTATTCCAAATGAATATTATTATATAGGATATTTAGGAAATGATTATTTTGTAGTAAGTGATCAAACAGGAAAAAATGGAGTTGTAGATAATAAGGGAAAAATTGTTTTAGAAACAAAATATGATACAATAGAAAAACCGGAAAAAGTAAATTTAATTGAAGCTACAGAAATAAATACAAACACAATAACATTGTTTGATACAGATATAAAAGAAATTGCCAAAATGAATAATGCAAAAATTTTTGAAGGTGAAAATTATATACGATTATATTCAAACAAAGAACAAAAATATTTTAATTCAAATGGAGAAGAAAAAAGTAATAAAGACATTTTATCACAAAACAAAATATTTTCAGATGTAAAAGATGGAAAATGGGGATTTGTAGATTCTAATGGTAATGTTATTGTAGATTATATATATGATGATGTAACAGAAACAAATCAATATGGATTCGCAGGTGTAAAGAAAGATGGAAAATGGGGTTCAATTAATGAAAATGGACAAGTAATAATGGAACCAACATATACATTAAACAATAATAATGAAGTAGACTTTATAGGAGAATATTATAAATATACTTATGGATACAAGAAATTCAATTATACAAATGATAGATAAAAGGCTGGAAAAATCCAGCCTACAATATTATTTTAGGAGGAAAAAATGTTAGAACAATTTGGAATAAAAAAAGATATAATAGAATTATCAAAAAAAGTTGAAAAAGAAATAAAACCACAATTCGAACAAATAGAGAAAATTTGTGAGAAAAATAGTTTAAAAGTTTTAAAAGCATTTCAAGATAATAGAATTTCAGAGGTACACTTTGGAAGCACAACTGGGTATGGTTATGATGATATAGGAAGAGATACAATAGAAAAAGTATTTGCACAAGTATTAGGAGCTGAAGATGCTTTGGTAAGAAGTCAATTTATTTCTGGTACACATGCACTAACCGTTGCTTTATTTGCATTTTTACGCCCAGGAGATACAATGCTTAGTATAAATGGAAAACCCTACGATACCTTAGATGAAGTAATTGGAATTGTAGAAAATAAAAGTTCATTAAAATCATATGGAATAAATTTTGAAAAAATAGAATTAATAGATAACGATTTTAATTATGAGGAAATACAAAAAACATTAAATGATAAAAAAATAAAATTAATAGAAATACAACGTTCAAAAGGATATGCAAATAGAAAAAGTATAAGCATAGAAAAAGTTGAAAAAGTAATAAAAGCAATTAGAGAAGTAGATAAAAATGTAATAATAATGGTAGATAATTGCTACTGCGAATTTGTGGGAGAAAAAGAACCAACAGAAGTTGGAGCAGACATAATGGTAGGTTCACTAATAAAGAACTTAGGAGGTGGACTTGCTCCAAATGGTGCATATATTGCAGGAAAGAAAGAACTTGTAAATTTAGCAGCAGAAAGATTAACAGCACCAGGAGAGGGAAGAGAAGTAGGACCAACTTTAGGAATAAATAAAAGTATTTTACAAGGACTATTTTTTGCACCAAGTGTTGTAGCAAGTAGTCTAAAAACAGCTGTATTTGCAAGTAAAATGTTAGAAAAATTAGGATATAAAACAGAACCCAGATTTAACGAAAGCAGAGCGGATATAGTACAAACAATAGAGTTTGGAAATGCACAAGATTTAGTAAGATATTGTCAAGGAATACAAATGGGATCTCCAGTAGATTCAAATTCTGTACCAGAACCATGGGATATGCCAGGATATACAGATAAAGTAATAATGGCAGCAGGGAGTTTTACACAAGGTTCTTCAATAGAACTTTCTTGCGATGGACCAATACGTGAGCCATACCTTGCTTTTCAACAAGGTGCACTAACATATGAATATGGCAAATTAGGAGTATTAAAAGCAATTTCATATATGAAAGAGGAAAAATAATGGATGTAATTGTAATAGGTGGTGGGCCTGCAGGCATGATGTCTGCTATAACAGCAGCAAAAGAAAATAATAATGTAATTATATTAGAAAAAATGAATTCATGTGGACGAAAATTATTAATTACAGGAAAAGGAAGATGTAATATTACATCTTCTTTAAGCATGGAAGATTTTATAAAAAATACACCAGGAAATGGAAAATTCTTATATAGTTGTTTTCAAAATTATACAAATGAAGAAATTATACAAATGCTTAAAAACAATGGTGTAAAAACAAAAGAAGAAAGAGGAAATAGAATATTTCCGGTTTCAGATAAATCTTTAGATGTATTAAATGCTTTTGAAAAAGAAATGGAAAAAAATAATGTAAAAGTAATAACAAAAGCAAATGTAAAAAAAATAAATATCGAAAATAAAAAAGTTACAGGAGTAACTTTTGAAAAAGATGGACTAAATAAAACTTTTAAAGCAGATAAAATTATTTTAGCAACAGGTGGAAAAAGCTATTCAGCAACAGGCTCAACAGGAGATGGATATAAAATTGCAGAAGATTTAGGACATAGCATTGTAAGAATAAGACCCTCACTTGTACCATTGCAAACAAATGGAAGAAATTTAAAAATATGTAAACAGATGCAAGGCTTATCTTTAAGAAATATAAAAATGAAATTAATAGATAGCTCTAAAAATAAAACTATATATGAAGACTTTGGAGAACTATTATTCACACATTTTGGTGTTTCAGGACCAACAATATTAAGTAGTTCAGCACATTTATTAAGATATAAAAATGTAGATGAATTATTGAATAATGGAACAATAAAATTAATTATAGATTTAAAGCCAGCATTAGATGAAGAAAAGCTTAATTTAAGAATATTAAGAGATTTTGAAAAAGAAAAAAATAAATCTTTTAAAAATAGCCTAAACGACTTATTGCCTAAAAAGATGATAGATACTGTAATTGAACTTTCAGAAATAGATGAAAACAAAAAGGTTAATGAAATAACAAAAAAAGAAAGAATGAAACTAATACAAATATTAAAACACTTTGAAATAACAATATCAGGATTTAGACCTATAGAAGAAGCAATAATAACTTCAGGTGGAATAAGCACAAAAGAAATAAATCCAAAAACAATGGAATCTAAAATGATACAAGGACTATATTTTGCAGGAGAAATAATAGATGTAGATGCATATACAGGAGGATTTAATTTACAAATAGCATATTCTACAGGTTATACAGCAGGAAGGAGCAAAATGTGAAAATAATTGAAAAAAATTTAGAAACATATATTATTGAAAAAAAATCAAAATTCATATCAAATATAATTTATGTGAATTCCACACAAGAAGCAGAGGAAAAACTAAAACAAATAAAAAAGAAATATTACGATGCCAAACACAATTGCTATGCATATAGAATAATGGAAGGCGAAAATATACTAGAAAGAAGCAGTGATGATGGAGAGCCAAGTGGTACAGCAGGAATGCCAATTTTAGATATTTTAAGAGGAAAAAAAATAGGAAATGTGCTAGTAGTAGTTACACGATATTTTGGAGGAATTCTTTTAGGTACAGGTGGACTAGTAAGAAGTTATTCAGAAGCAACTAATAAAGCTATTTTAGAAAATAATTTATTAGAAATGGAAATGGGCTATGAAATGGAAATTACATTAGATTATAAAAACTTTGAAATTTTTAAGTATTACTGCGAAAAAACAGGTATTTCGATAATTGGAAAAGAATATGGAGAAAACATAAAAATTATAGCAGAAGTAGATGAAAATTCGAAACAAGAAATATGTGAAAACAGCGAAAAATCAAGGTTTAAAGTTATAGAAAGTCGAATTATGTCGAAAAAACTAATACGAAAAAATCGTTGATATTTTGCACAAAACGAGGAAAATTGGAAAAAATTTCAAAAAACTACTTGTATTTTGTATGAGAAGAAGCTATAATTTTCACTGTAATAAATAATAAAGTGAGAGGAGATTTTACGATGAAAGATAAAATCACAGTGTTAATTGCAGATGATAATACAGAATTTGCAAACACATTATCAAGATACTTAGAGGAAGAAGACGATATGAGTGTAATAGGAATTGCAAGAGATGGAGACGAAGCATTTAAAATGGTACAAGGAACTCATCCAGACATCTGTTTATTAGATGTAATTATGCCTCATGTAGATGGATTAGGAGTATTAGAAAAAATAAACGAAGCAAATATGGTAAAAAGACCTATGTGTATAATGCTTTCAGCAGTTGGTCAAGATAAAATAACACAAAAAGCAACACTACTTGGAGCAGAATATTATGTAGTAAAACCATTTGATATAAAATTATTAATAAAAAGAATCAAAGAAATAAAACTATACAATCCAGAGCAAGTAACTAGTAGCAATTTACTAGAAAGAACAGCTAAACCAAAATACATAGAAATATCAAAGAAGCAAAATAATTCAGAAACAAATTTAGAGGCATTAGTAACTAACTTAATTCATGAAATTGGTGTACCAGCACATATAAAAGGATATCAATATTTAAGAGAAGCAATAATGATGGTAGTAGAAGACATAGACGTAATAAATCAAATAACAAAATGTTTATATCCACAAATAGCACAAAAATTCAAAACAACACCAAGTAGAGTAGAAAGAGCAATACGTCATGCAATAGAAGTAGCATGGGGAAGAGGACAACAAGAAACAGTAGAAAATATCTTCGGATACACAGTATCAGCATCAAAAGGAAAGCCAACGAATTCAGAATTTATCGCAATGATAGCAGATAAATTACGCTTAGAATTAAAAAGTGCATAGAAAAAATAAAAACAAGGTAGATTTTAGAATTTACCTTGTTTTTATATATAAAAGATAATATATATTTAATATTCAAATAAATTAATGTCAGACAATGTAGGAGTCGGCGTCCCCGACGACCCGTTAAAAGAGAAAAAAATACAAATAAACCAACGTTAAATGCTGCAATCACCATAATCGCCCTAATAATAACCATAATCGTATTATTAATATTGGCCAGTGTAACATTAT
>USJU01000070.1 GCA_900555085.1 uncultured Clostridium sp. | reverse complement strand
GGGAACAATTTACAATAGAACAGCTTTTAAATGTAATGTTAATTCATTCTGCGAATGAAGCTGCAAATGTTATTGCAGAACATATTGCTGGCTCACAGGAAGAATTTGCCAAAATGATGAATGAAAGAGCAAAAGAGTTAGGTTGTAAAAATAGCAATTTTGTTAATGCAAATGGATTAGAAAATGAAAATCATTATACTACTGCATATGATTTAGCTTTAATAATGAAACAATGTATAAAAAATGATGTATTTAAAAAGATATTATTAACAGATAAATGCACTTTACCAGCTACAGAATTGAATAGTGAAGAAAGAATTTTTCAAAATAATAATAGCTTAATAGAAAAAGGCGATAAATATTACTATCAATATTGTAAAGGCGGAAAAACAGGTTATACAAAAGAAGCCAAAAATTGCTTAGTTTCATATGCATCAAAAGATGGAATGGACTTAATCGCTGTAGTTCTAAAAGGAGAAACAACAGAAACAGGAGAAAGTGCACGTAATAGAGATACAATAAACTTATTTGAATATGGATATAATAATTATAATTTACAAACAATAAAGAAAAAAGATGAAACGGTTACATCTGTAGAAGTAAAAGATAATGAGGGAAATACCAAACAGTTAAAAGTTAAGCTAGAAAATGATATTGCTGTAGTTAATAAAGATGAAAATAAAACTCAAAAAGATATAAAACCAGAAATAGATGTAAATGTAGAAAATGCTCCAATTGAAAAAGGAGAAGTAGTAGGAACGGCAACTTATAAAATAAACGGAGAAGAATATACAAGTAATTTATTAGCAGCAGAAACAATAGAGGCAACTAAAGCAGATACTAAGAGTAATTCATCAATATTAACAATAATAAAAATTATAATACTAATAGCATTTGCAATAATTATTATGAAAATGTTTATAAGAGTAAAAGTAAATTCAAATAAAAGAGCTAAGTGCAGATATAAAAAAGTACCAAAAAATAAACAAACATATTCAAGAGGAAGAGGAAAACATTCAATTTAAATATAAAAAATAAAACATATACAAACAATATGTTTTATTTTTTTATAAAATATTGAAAATATAATCTGTTTTATATATAATAGAGCAAACGGAAGATAAAGGAGAAATATACAAATGAAATGCAAAAAATTTATACCAATAGGAAACGATTTAGAAGAAGGAATGGTTGTTGAAGGAACTGTAAAATCTATTCAACCATATGGAACTTTTATAGAAATAAAAAATGGAATTGTTGGTTTGTTATATATTGAAGATACATCTGTTGCAAGAATAAAAACACCGGCAGAACGTTTTGAAATTGGACAAAATGTAAAAGTTGTGATAAAATCTATTGACAGAGAGCAAAACAGAGTATTTTTTTCATATAAAGAATTATTAGGAACATGGGAAGAAAATGCATCTTTATTTGAAAAAGGTACTAGAGTTACAGGAATTGCAAGAGAAGTAGAAAAAAATCATAATGGTATATTTATAGAGCTAAAACCAAATTTAGTTGGTATGGCTGAGTATAAAGAAAACATAGAATATGGACAAAATGTAGAAGTATATATAAAAAATATTATACCTGAAAAACAAAAAATAAAATTAATTATAGTTTAGGAGGCGCAAAAGCAAATGGTTGAAGATAACGAAATAAAAGCTGAGGTTTCACCTTTTGCAATAAGAGAAGGAGAAATAAAAACATTTGATGGAAAAGATGGCTATGTTTCAATGAACCAAATAATTCATAAAATAAACATAGGTCATATTACAGATATTCATTTTAAAATTTTAGATTTAGTTAATGAATTTGAATTTATAACATCAAGACAGTTATTTCAATTATTAGAATTAAAAGGAGCTGCACCAGCTTCTCAAGATAAATTGAATAATAAATTAGAACAATTAGTAAAATCTAAAATTTTAACAAGATATTACTTTAATTCACCAGAAGGAAAAGGAATTTATAGAATATATTGTTTAGAGAAAATGGGGAAATATTTACTAAATTCTAAAGAAGTTGAATGTAAATGGCAACCAACAGATAATACAAAACCAGTTGCAATGATAAAGAAAAGACTTGCTGGAAACCAAACAATAATAGCATATTTAAGAAAAGTAAAAGCTTTTGACGAATATACTGTAAAACCAGCAATTACAGCAAAAACTTTAGGAAAAACATTTAAAGCAACAGGAGGATGTATAAAACTAACTAAAAATAAAAAATCTATATATTTCTTATTTGAAGCAGTTAGAAGAGAAGAAGATTGGGAGAAAAAATTAGCAGATAAAATGAAATTATATAAAGACTTTTACGATAATTTTATTCCAATGGATTCAGGATTTTTAAGTATGCCACAATTAATTTTTATATGTGAAGATGAAAGACATACAGCTGAAACTTTTAAAGTAATTGTTACAAAAGGATTAGAAATAGATAAGATAAATTTATATTTTACAACAGATTTACGTCAAAATAAAGATACATTAAAAGATACTTTATTAGAATTTAAACTAGATGAAAAAACAAATAAATATAAAGTACAAAATGTAGAATTAAAATTATTAGATGAATAATAAAATAGAAATTTTCTAGTAAATAAAGATTTAAAAGCAACCAACGGTTGCTTTTAAATCTTTATTTTTTAGGTCTTTTTAAATTTACAATTATAGCATCCTCATTATCAAATAAATAACTAGAATCTGTTGTATTCATTTTTATAGGATCTATTTCATTACTTCTATCCAAATCACTAAAGTCAACATTTTTAAAATCAAATTTTTTGCTTTTATTAACACGAGGATCATCTGTAACAGAATTTTCTACACCATTTGTAAATTTAGTAAAGTTATAAGTTTTTCCTTTGTGAGGCTCTTTATATTTTGATTCTAAGAAATCAAGTTTACCTTCTCCAATAGCATATTTCCCTGTAACAGTTTTTGTTTCATATGCACAACCTTTAAATGCCATAGCACGTAATTTATCTGGTTGGAAGTTTGCTGTCCAATCCCAGACAATTCCTGTTAGTTTATCGTCATATTTACCTTTTGCAGTATCATAAGAATTTCCAAATTTCCATTTACGTTTATTTCCTAACTCTTTAGACCACCATGCATTATCTTCTGGAGTACCATCTCCAAATACAACTTTTGTAGCACAGTTAGATAAAATAGTTTGTTTATATTTGTCGTTATTATTGTAACCAAGTTGATCTAAGTTTTGAGCTGAGATTATAGTTCCAACACGATATTTTCTATACAAAGTAAATAGAGGTTCAGTAGATTCTCCTATAAAATCAGGGAACTCATCTATGTATAAATAATTTGGAACTCTATTATTTTCATTTCCAGGTCTTCTTAAAACTGAATACTGCATTAATATAATAAAGAATAAACCAAATGCTTTATGAGCAGTAGCTCCTAAATCTCCTCTACGTGTACATACAAAAGTTACATCACCATTAGCTAGTACATCGTCAAAGTTTATGTTATTTGTTCTATTACATAAAATATTTCTAACACCTTTTATTCTTAATAAATTATCAAGTTGTGTTACAGCACCATAAACATATTTTTCTGTATCTGCTCTACCACTACCTGTAGAATAGAAGTTTTTCTTAAAGTAATTTATAAGCAATTTATATTTTTGAGAAAGAACTTCATCATATTCCATTTTTCTACATATGTCCTCAACTAAATCAAAGTTTGTAAGCATATTAAGCATATCTTCAAGGTTAGGTAATTTACCATCATTTAAACGTGGATACATTTCTTTTAATAATATAGAAATATTCTCAATAGCTTGATATGTAACGTTTTCTTTAAAAGCTTCTTCAATATCTTTATTATTTGTTTTAAACATACCTTTCAAAACAGAAGATATAGCAACAGCAGTTTGAGAAGCGTTATCCAAAGCAAATGGATTCATACCAATTGAATTTTCATTATTTGGGTCAATTAAGTTGTAAGAAATACCAAAGTTTTCTGCAACATCTATCATATGAGATGTTGTTTCGAAATCTGGAGACATAGAAGTTATACCAACATTTTTATAAATTATTTCATTTGAATTCTCTCCAATTATAAGTTTTTTCATATATGCTTTATATAATCTTAATTTACTTTCAACAGGTTCTAACATTGTTAGAGAAAAATTGTCATTTAGATAGTTGTTATCGTAAGGAGCTCTTAAAATTGCAAGACCTGTTTTTAATGCTGTAAATCCCATTTCTTTTGAAACTTCTCTAAAGAAATATTTTTTCTCTAAATCTCTAGCTATCATAGGTTCGAATATTAAAGAAGTTTTACCCATTCCAGAAGGTCCAACAACAAGCATAGATTCAAAACGTTTATTTTCAGGAACTTTTACAACTTTTCCAGAATGCTTATCTGTACAAATTGCAATTTCGCAAGTATAAGGTCCTGTTCCACTTGGCTTTGGAGATAAGTTTAAACCACCATAATCTAAAATAGAATCTCTTAAAAGCTTACTATCATTAACTTTCATATATGTAAATTCGATTACACCAAAGAAAGTAACTAAAGGCAAGTAAATTGCAATTGCAGTAAATGCAGGACGTATAAGCTCGTAAGAATCTGTTACAATTTCTAAATAATTTGGCACAGATAAGAATAATAACCACAATAATTGGTTAATCCATTGAGATACCATAGAAATTCCTATTATATACAGAGCAGTTACATATAAATAAACAAAAGAATACTTTGCATTATCTGATTTCGCAAAAGATGAAGCACCAGAAAATAAAAATGCAAAAATAGGACAAGCCATTGCTAAAGTGTACTTTATAGGACCCCAATAAGAAACAGAAATTCCTGTAAAGAACAAAAATAGCATTTCTAATAATCTATCAACTAATAAATAAACTGAAACAAGAGTTAAAATATAAGTTAAAAATGTATTTCTATCAGTTTTTAAAAATTTCAAAAATTTATCTATATATTTCAAAAGTATACACCGCTTTCTATTAAATCTTCTTAACATAAAATTTACGTTACCATTATATTATATAAAGCCTAAAAAATCAAGTAAAATGGGCAAAAAAAGCAGGAATATAAAAGGAATTTTTATTTGCATATTAGAGAAAAACTGAAAAATTAATTTTTAATTATTTTTCAGTTAAAAATTTAATATATGTGTCAAAAAACTTCTATTATTTAATAATGAATAATAAACATTTATAAAGTTAATAGAAAGGGTTTGAAATTTTGCAAAATAAAGTAAAAAAGAATTCTTTTATAGGGGGAATAGCGGTTTTAATGTTCTCACAAGGCTTAATAAAAATATTAGGCCTAATATATACATTATATTTAGTAAATAGAGAAGGATTTGGAGACAGCGGAAATGCTATATATGCAAGTGGTTACCAAATATATGCAATGCTTTTAACACTTTCTTCAATAGGTGTACCAAATGCCATATCAAAGTTAATTTCTGAAAAAGTTGCAGTAGGTAATTTTAAAGAAGCACATAGAATTTTTAAAATATCATTAGCAACATTTTTAATTATTGGTTTAACAGGAACATTAATTTTATGTTTAGGTGCTACATATATATCTAATAATTTGTTACAAATTCCAGAAGCAAAAATTACACTTATAACACTTTCACCAGCAATATTTTTTGTTGCAATAGCATCTGTATTTAAAGGTTATTTTAATGGAATGGAAATAATGAAAGTAACAGCAAAGTCGCAGATAATAGAACAATGTTGCAAAACTTTTTTTACAATTGGAATTGTGGAAATAATCGCAAGTTTATCTAAAAATTCAACAAAGTGTATGGCAGCTGGAGCAACAATTGCAACAAGTTTAGCAACTATATTTGGATTTTTATATTTATTATATTACTACTACTTATGTAGAAAAAATTTTGGTAATATAATAAAAAATAGTGTATATGTGCCAAAAGAAAGAGTTTTGAAGATAATAAAAAACATTTTAAAAGTATCTATACCGATTTCATTAAGTGCCATAATGGCATCACTTACAAAAAATATAGATTCTGTAACAGTTGTTAGATTTTTAAAAAATTATATGAGTATATCAGATGCGAAATTACAATATGGTATTTTATCTGGAAAGATAGAAACTTTAGTTGCATTACCTTTATCATTAAACATTGCATTTTCTACTGCTTTAGTGCCTGCAATATCATCAGCTAAAGCTAAGGGGAATACTCAAGAGATTAGTAAAAAAATTTCTTTTTCTATTTTAATTGGAATGTTAATAGGATTACCTTGTACGTTTGGAATGAATATATTTGCAAAAGAAATTTTAGATTTATTATTTCCAAATGCAAATCAGGGAATTGAAATATTAAAAATAAGTTCTATTTCAATAATATTTGCAATTATATCTCAAACAATAAGTGGAGCTTTACAAGGAATGGGAAAAGTATTTAAACCAGCAAAGGCATATGGAATAGGCATTATAATAAAAATTATAAGTAATATAATTTTATTAAAAAATC
>USJU01000069.1 GCA_900555085.1 uncultured Clostridium sp. | reverse complement strand
AAAGAGGTTTATTAACACAATTTAATGAATATTTATTAAAAAATAAAAAAGCAGATTTTATAATAAATACTATTGAAGAAGAAAAAATACCAGAAATAAAAAATATAATAACCTTAGATGCAGATACAGATTTAAGTCTAGAAAGTGCACAAAAACTAATAGGAACAATGGGACACATACTAAATAAACCAGAAGTAAAAAACGGAGCAGTAATAAAAGGTCATGCACTTATTCAGCCAAAAGTAGGAATAAATATAGAAGCAAGTAGAAAATCTTTATTTACACAAATATTTGCAGGAAGCGGAGGAACAGATTTATATACAAATGCAATTTCAGATGTATACCAAGATAATTTTGATGAAGGAATTTTTACAGGAAAAGGGATTTATAATTTAAAAGTATTTTCAGAAGTGTTAGAAAATCAAATTCCAGAAAACACAGTATTAAGCCACGATTTACTAGAAGGAAGTTATTTAAGATGTGGACTTGCAACAGACATAATGCTTATGGATGGCTACCCATATAAATATAACAGTTTTATAAGTAGACTCCACAGGTGGATTAGAGGAGACTGGCAAATAACAGGGTGGTTATTAAATGATATAAAAGACAAAAACGGAAAATTGCACAAAAATCCACTAAACTTTTTGTCAAAATTTAAGATATTAGATAACCTAAGAAGAAGCTTATTAGAAATTTCTTGTGTAATATCATTATTATTGGCAATAGTTATAAAATTAAAATTCAATGTAAGAATATGTGCACCTGTGATGGTGGTTTTAATAGCAATTTTAATACCAATGATTTTAGAATTAATAAACAAAATAGTATTTAAAAAAGAAGGTCAAGAAACAAGCAAAAGTTTCACACCAAAAATTTCTGGAATAAAAGGAATAATAACAAGAGCATATTTAACATTTTCCTTCTTTCCAAACAAAGCATATATTTCTTTAAATGCAATAATAAAAACAATATATAGAAAGCATTTTTCAAAAATGCATATGCTTGAGTGGACAACATCTGAGGAAGCAGAAAGATTTTCAAAAGTAAGTTTAGGTTCATATTATACTAATATGTGGGTGAATATTTTATTTGCAATTATTGGTTTCATATTAGCATACACGAGCAAAACAACACTTGAATTATGGAGTTTTTATTCAGCAGGAATTATATGGGCAATATCTCCATGGTTTGCGTATGAAGTAAGTAAAGAAATAAAAAACAATGCACAAATAGAAAAATTAAATAAAGATGAAAAAGAATATATACAAAATATAGCAAGAGAAACTTGGCAATATTTTAAAGATTCGCTAACAGAAGAAAATAACTATTTACCACCAGATAATTATCAAATTGGAAGAAAAGAAAAATTTGTAAATAGAACATCATCAACAAATATTGGACTTGCAATGCTTGCAGTAATTTCTAGTTATGACCTAAAATATGAAACAAAAGAATATACAATAAATTTATTAGAAAAAATGCTAAACACAATAAATTCTTTGCAAAAATGGAATGGACATTTATATAACTGGTATAACATACAAACCTTGCAACCACTGATACCAAGATATGTTTCAACTGTAGACAGTGGAAATTTTGTTGGTTATTTATATGTAGTAAAGCAATTTTTAATTAATTTAGAAGCAGAAGAAAAATATAAAAACAAAATAAATATAATGATAAATATAATAGATGAAACAATAGAAAGAACAAACTTTGCAGTGCTTTATGACTATAAAGTTGGACTATTTTCAATTGGGTTTAATATTGAAGAAAATAAATTAACAAATTCGTATTACGATTTGTTAGCTTCAGAAGCAAGACAAGCAAGTTTAGTAGCAATAAGTAAAGGAGATGTACCAGTAAAACATTGGAGAAATTTAAGCAGAACACTTACAAATTTAAATAAACACAAAGGTCTTATTTCGTGGTCTGGAACGGCTTTTGAATATTTAATGCCAACAATAAATATTCATCAATATGAGGGAAGTTTATTAGATGAATCTTGCAAGTTTATGATTATGTGTCAAATGATATATAGCAAAAATGTAGGAATACCATGGGGAATTTCGGAATCTGCCTTCAATGTAAAAGACTTGCATGCAAACTACCAATATAAAGCCTTTGGAATACCATGGCTAGGGTTAAAAAGAGGTTTAGAAGATGAAGCAGTAGTAGCAAGCTATGGAAGTGTTTTAGCTATAAATTACAAACCAAAAGAAACCATTAAAAATTTAAAATTAATGGAAGAATATGGAGCAAGAGGAAAATATGGACTATATGAAGCGGTAGATTTTACAAGAAATAGAATGCAAAAAGGAAAAATAAGTGAACCAGTAAAAACATTTATGGCACATCATCAAAGTTTAATATTGCTTTCAATAAATAATTTAATAAATAACAATATTTTTCAGCAAAGATTTTACGATAATCCAGAAATAGAAGCAATAGATATTTTACTACAAGAAAGAATGCCAGAAGATATGATTATTACAAAAGAGAAAAAAGTAAAACCTGTAAAAGTAAAATATAAAGATTACGAAAGTTATAATGAAGAAATAATTACTAATATAGAAACTATGGATGAATATAATGTTATTTCAAATGAAAATTATTCTATTATTACAAACCAAAAGGGCGAGGGATATAGTAAATACAAAAATATTATAATAAATAGATACAAACAAACTGCAGATGAAGCTCAAGGTATGTTTTTTTACTTAAAAAATATATCTGATAATAGAATATGGATGGCAAATTATGCAAGTTTTTTAGATAAACCAGATAAATATAATACAGTATTTTCACCAGACAGCACAAAAATAGTAAGACAAGATGGAGATATAGAAATAACAGCAAATACTACAGTAGATGTAGAAGAACCAATAGAAATACGAAATTTAAAAATTAAAAATATAGGAAACAGAGAACAAATTTTAGAAGTTACAGGAAGCTTTGAACCTATTATATCTACACAAATACAAGATATTTCACACCCAGTATTTAATGATTTATTTTTAAGAAATGAATTTGAAAATGAAAATATAATAATAGAAAGAAGACAAAGAGATAAAAATGCGGAAAAAATATTTTTAGCAACAACATTATTTACTGAAAATGAAACAATAGGAGACATAGAATATGAATTAGATAAGGAAAAGTTCTTTGGTAGAGGAAATATTCAACTTCCAGAAATGATAAAAAATTCAAAGCCATTTAGTAAAATAGTGGGACTAATTACAGAACCAATTATTGCATTAAAAAGAACATTAAAAGTAATGCCAGGAGAAGAAGTAGACTTAAATTTAATTATCGCAGTTTCAGATACAAAGGAAAAGGCTCAAAAGTACGTTAACGAATATAAAAATCAAGCTAAAATAAAGAAAAACTTCCAATTAGAAAAATTAAAGTCTATGGAAGAAATACGATATTTAGGAATAAAAGGAACAGATACAAGAGATTATAAAAAATTAATGTCACTTTTAATTGTACAAAATGAATTAAAGAAAAACTATATAAAAAATAATAATACGTATTCTCAAAGTGATTTATGGAAGTTTGGTATTTCTGGCGATTTGCCAATAATTTTAGTAAAAATTAAAGACTTAAATGATAGTTTTGTACTAGAAGAAGTTTTAAAGGCATATGAGTATTTAAGAATAAAAAATATAGAATTTGAGTTAGTAATATTAAATAATAACCGATACATTGTTTGACAGTGTAACCTTCGGCACTTCTACAAGCTGGATGTACAGCTATAATTCAGAAGTTCAAGACGAAATAGAAAATATAATATTAAATAGTCCTTATGGATATATGAAAAATCAAAAAGCAGGAATATTTAGAATTAATTCAAATGAAATATCAGAAGAAGATTTACATTTATTAGAATTTAGAGCAAATGTTGTATTAGATAGCCATTTGGGTAGTTTAGAAAATCAACTAAAAGATTTAGAAGACGAATATAAAAAATTATTAAAAAATATTCCAGAGGAAAAACCAGAAAAAATTGTATTAGAAAATGAAACTATAAGAGAAAATAAACTAGACCAAATAGATAATTTAGAAAATTTAAAATACTATAATGAATATGGTGCATTTACTAAAGATGGCAAAGAGTATGTATTGAAAGTAAATAAAGAAAACAATTTGCCAACAACTTGGAGCCATATAATTGCAAACGAAAAATTTGGAACAGTTGTAACAGAAGGTTTAGGAGGTTATACTTGGAATAAAAATTCAAGATTGAATAGAATAACAGCATGGAATAATAATCCTTCACAAGATATTCCTTCAGAAATAATTTATTTAAAAGACACACAAACAGGAAAATATTGGTCATTAGGAGCAAGACCATGTCCAGATAATAACGAATATTATATTAAATATGGATTTGGTTATGCTGAATATGAACATTTTAGTTTAGGAATAGAACAAAAATTAACTATTTTTGTTCCAAATAAAGAAAGTGTAAAAATTAATGTGCTGAATATAAAAAATACTTTGCCAGAAACTAAAAAACTAAAATTAATTTATTATATTAAACCTGTTTTAGGGGAAGATGAACTTAAATCTAATGGCTATATTAATGTAGAAAAAGATGGTAATATTATATTCTTAAAGAATTTATATGCAGAAGAATTTAAAAATGAAATAGCTTTTATTGGTGTTAGTGAAAAAATTAAATCGTTTACAGGAAATAAGAAAAGCTTTATTGGAAGCGGGAATATTGCAAATCCAGAGGCAATAAACAAAATAGAATTAGACAAAGAAAGTGGACTAGGAAGTAATTCGTGTGCAGCTATAGAATTAGAAATAGAACTTAAAGCATATGAAGAAAAAGAACTTACAATTTTACTAGGAGAAGAAGAAAATAAAATTAATATAAAAGATATAGTTTATAAATATACAAATATAAGTAATTGTAAAACAGAATTGCAAAATGTAAAGAATAAATGGAATAATATTTTAGGAAAAATTCAAGTTGAAACACCAATGGAATCTATAAATATATTATTAAATGGATGGGCTTTATATCAAAGTTTAGCATGTAGATTATATGCAAGAACAGGTTATTATCAATCAGGAGGAGCCTTTGGTTTTAGAGACCAGTTGCAAGACACTTTGTGTTTTAAGAATATTAAGCCAGAAATAATTAAAAATCAGATAATAAAACATGCAGCTCATCAATTTATTGAGGGAGATGTAGAACATTGGTGGCACGATGAAACAGAAAGAGGAATTAGAACTAAATTTTCGGATGATTTATTATGGCTTGCATATATGTGCACAGAATATATAGGTGTAACAGGAGATACAGAAATTTTAGATATAGAAGTTCCATACTTGCAGGGAGAATTATTAGATGAAAACACAAGTGAAAGATATGATAAATATGAAAAAACTGAAGATAAAGAAAGCATATATAACCACTGTATAAAAGCAATAGATAAAAGTTTAAATTTTGGAGAAAATGGCTTACCAAAAATTGGCTCTGGAGATTGGAACGATGGATTTTCAGAAGTTGGACCAAAAGGAAAAGGCGAAAGTGTATGGCTTGGATTTTTCTTATATTTAATATTAAATAGATTTGCAAAAATACTAGATTTTAAGGAAGATAAAGAAAAGGCAGAGGAATACAGAAAGCAAGCAGAGAACCTAAAAAGAAACTTAAACAAAAATGCTTGGGATGGAAGATGGTATAAAAGAGCTTTTATGGACGATGGAAATGTTCTTGGAAGTATAGAAAACGAAGAATGCAGAATAGATAATATTGCACAAGCTTGGTCTGTAATTTCAGAAGCGGGAGATAATGACAAAAAATATATATCTATGGAAAGCTTAGAAAATCATTTAATAGATAAAGAAAATTCTATAATAAAATTGTTAGATCCACCATTTGATAAAAGCAAATTAGAACCAGGATATATAAAAGCATATATGCCGGGAGTAAGAGAGAATGGAGGTCAATATACACACCGGAGCAATATGGACAATAATAGCAGAGGCAATGTTAGGTTTTGGAGATAAAGCAACAGAATATTTTAGGATGATAAATCCAATAGAACATTCACGAACAAAAGAAACAGCAAAAAAATATAAAGTAGAACCATATGTAATTGCAGCAGATATATATGGAGCAGGAAATTTAGCAGGTAGAGGTGGCTGGACTTGGTACACAGGTTCAAGTAGTTGGATGTATAAAGCTGGAATAGAATATATTTTAGGAATGAAAATAAAAGGAAATATAGAAAATAAAAAGCAAACAGTAACTTTTAATCCGTGTATTCCAAAGGGATGGAAAGAATATTCAATAAAATATAAATACGGAAACAGTGTATATAATATAAAAATAAAAAATCCGAATGGTAAAAATACAGGTGTTGAAAAATTTATTTTAAATGGAAAAGAAATTGAAACAAAGGAAATTGTTTTGGAAGAAAATTCTGGAATAAATAATATAGAAATAATAATGTAGCGGCGGTCATTGACCGCCATAATTTTT
>USJU01000068.1 GCA_900555085.1 uncultured Clostridium sp. | reverse complement strand
CACCTACCCACCTACAATATTTAATATTAATTTTTTATATATTTTATTTTTTCTATATTGCTATTTTTACTTCTTTCTACCATACATTCATATACTTTATTTCGCAAACTTTCTTTTTGTTCTTTTTTACTTAGGCTTTTATCAGCAAAAAATGGTCCATCTATGTATGATACTATTTTTATTTTGTTTTTTCCACATTTTTGGTATGTATTTGTTATGCAAAATACTGGTGCATTTAATTCTACCGGATATTTAAATGATACAGACTTAAATGGTCTTATATGTGTATAATATGGCCATATATGTGCTTCTGGATATATTGTTATTGTGTTTTTGTTTTTTATTTTTGTTTGTATTTCTTCTAAGAAATTTTTCATTGCTGTTTTGTTTCCTGGCACGGGAATTGCTCCCAACATTTCTACTAGTTTTCCAAATGGTTCTACTGAAATGTTTTCCGGATTAACTATCAAAAAATTTCTTTTTGGATATATTGCAACACTTGGAATAAATGTATCTGCAAATTGTTGTGTATGGTTTGCATATATAAAATATCCTTGTTTTTTGTAGGCTTTAATTTTTTCTTTGCCTATATATTTTAGCCTAAATTTTAATTTATTGTATAAAACTTTTATTGGCATACTTAAAAAGTTTTGTATTATGTATGAGCATATATTCCATATTTTTCCATGTTTATATTTATAATTTTCATCTATTTTTATTGGTATTATTTTGGGTCCTGAAAATTCATCATTTAGTTCATCTTTATAATATATTATTTTTTGCTCTTTCATAGAGCATCTTCCTCTTTTTCATTTTCTGTTGTTGTTAAGTATTCTAATGGTATTTTATAGAATTTTTCATACACATTTTTCCATACTTCAAAGTTTTTGTCTCTCATTACATTTGTGTTTCCCTTTTCAGTTAGGTTTTCACTTGGATATATTGGTTCTTCAATATTAATTATATATTCTTGTACTGGGAAACCATCTTCTCCTATTATGTCGCTATCTTGCATTGTTATGAATACTGGAATTACTGGTACATTATTTCTTGCTGCCATTTTAAATGCTCCATTTTTTAATGGTTTTGGTTTTCTATAATTCCACCACATACTTTGTTCTGGGTATATTAAAATAAAGTCTTTTCTTTGTAATATTGTATCTACTGCTTTTAAAAATTCTATCATTGTTCTATTGCTAGAGCTTAATGGCAATGTGTCGCAATTTCTAAAGAAAAATCCATATAGTCCAGGGAAGTTTGTGTAATTCCCTTCTCTTATAACTTTATATAATTTCTTTTCTTTTGCTTGCCCAGATTCTCTAAATACTTTTTCTATTGCAAAAGAATCATATGGATTAAAGTGATTACAAGTTATAATTGCTCCTGTTTTTACTTTTTGCAAATTTTCCATTCCTATAACTTGTTTTATAATTAATTTATTATCTTTTAATAAATCGTTTAAGAACTTCATTCCCATTTTATTTGCAACTTTATTTTTTAACTTGCTATAACGTTTTTCTTTTAAATAATCAACATTATCTGCTGTTAATTTTATTGTTTCTGGATCATCTTCAACATCTACATCAAAAACTCCATTTTGTTCTAAAACCTTTATTTTTTCTAGAACTTCTAATCTATCTTGAGATTTTTTTATTAAATCTTCCTCAATGGTTCTTCTAAACCTTCTGTCATCACCTACACAGTCACATTCTTTTTGTGCTAGTGCTTGTAACTTTTTATATTGTTCCATATCTTGATATCTATCGCTTTCTGTATATGCTTCTTTTATTTTCTTTATTTCATCTATGTATTCTGTTTTTTTTGCATATTTCCAGAAGTGTTCTTTATATAATACATTATCAAAATGCCATGGTTTATATGCTAAATTATAGTGTATTAGTTTTATTTCGTCATCTGATATTTTATCTGTTGGCATTGGCATTCTATCCCAAGCTACGCTTATTATTTTTGTTCTTCCTTTGCACAATCTGTTTAAGTAATCTTGGTCTTGAGCAACTGAAAATTTAACTGTTTCTAGTAAATATAAAAATTTATCTAAAAAATCAAATTTTCTAAGCTCATCTAAATTCATTAAAAGAACTCCTGCATTAAAATAATTTCTGTAATCAGCTACTCCAACAACTTTTTCTGCATATTCTTGAAATACTTTTGTGTTTTGTATTACATCATCTGGTGCAGCTGCTATTAAATTATCTCCCATATTTGTATTATATAGTTCTGAAATATCTCCAAGTACAACTATATCTCCATCTAAATAAATTGCTTTATCGTATTGTGGATATAAGCTTGGTATAAATAATCTAAAATATGTTGTATTTGTATAATAATCTCTTGTGTATAGTTTATCTTGTATTTTTTTTATATAATAGTTTAAATCTACAAATTCTATTTTTACATTTTCTGATTCATATTTTGCTAATTTCTTTTTGTTTTCTTCTTGCATATTTGTATATAATATTTTTATTGAATAGTAATAATTTTTAGATGCATTTTCTGTTAATGATTGTAATGTTACTGCTAAAAATGGTGAGTATACATCATCAACTGCAAAAAATATTGGTATTACCTCTAAATTATTTTCCATTTTGTTCTCCTCTTATCTTCTTTCTAATTCTTTATTTTCGAACTCTGCTTTTAATTTCAAATATTCATTTAAATCCTCATCAAAATAAAAGCATTTTAGAATTTTATGCACTTCCTCTATGTTCCATTGCTTATAATTTTCTGTATGAGGATATGGCCTAAACATAAGTCTTTTACAAAAGTGACAAATTACTGTGTCTTTTTTATTAAACTTTGATTGTTCATTATAAATTCTTGGTAGTATAAGCTTTTTAGTTGTTGACCAAAATATTGCATCTTGGTCTGCAAATAATAGCTTTCTTCTTTTTAATAAATTTCTTGCTTTTTCTAAAAGACCTGTTTCTTTTATTTTTTTCATATTTAATAAAAGCATTCCAGCATTTATATAGTCTGGTCTAATAATCCAACAACCATATTTCTCTTTAACTGCTGCATATTCGTAATTAGTTATATCAATATTATATAATTTAGTCAAATCGTTACCAACCATTATGTCTATATCTAAATATAAAATTTTATCTGGTATTTCTTCTTTTTTATCTGCTAGCAGTCTTAAAAGCGTATATGGTGTACAGTAAGCATTTTCGTTAGCAGTTCCTAAAAATTCTTCTTCATATTCTTTTGTTACATCTATCTTTTTTACATTATTATTAATATTTTTAGATTTTATAACTTTATTTAAAAATTCAATTTGTTCATCTTCAATCGGCACATATTCTGGTTTTAATCTTGTTGCATCCATTGTGAATATATAACAATTAATATCTTCTTTTGTTCTATTGGTAATAGAAATTAATTGTGTTAGTGCTCCATCAAAAACTTTTTTATTTCCACATAAAAGTAAGTTTATCATACTATCCCCTAAACATTTTATTTTTCGACAGTATTATATAGTATATTAAATAAAATTTCAAGTTAAAAACATTTAAGGCGTGCAATGCACGCCTTTTCTATTTTAAATATGTTGCAGGATCTACATTTACATTGTCTTTTAATATTTCAAAATGTAAATGTGTATCGTCTGAGCTTTCAAATATTGCTGTATTTCCCACAGTTCCTATTGTTTGTCCTTTTTGTACTTTCTCTCCTTCTACTACAAATTCGCTTGTTAATAAATTTGCATATACTGTTTTAAAACCATTATCATGTTCTATTGTTATTGTTAAACCATATCTTGGATCATTTTTTATTGTTTTTACAGTTCCGTCTGCTGCTGCTTTTACAACTTCTGTTTTTTCTGCTCTTAAGTCTATTCCATTGTGTGTTATCCATTCATTTAAAGTTTCTGAAAAGACTAGGTTTTCTTGTGCAAATTCTTTCATAATGTCACCTGAAACTGGTCTTTCAAAAATAACTTCTTTATTTTCTTCTGTTTTTTGTGTATTTGTATCTTTGGAAGTATTTTCTTTTGTTTTATTTGTTGTAGTTGTTTTTGTTGTATTTGTATTTGATGTTGTATTTTTGGTATTTTCCATATTGCTTGTATTAATTGCAATTTTTTCTGTGTTTGTATTATTTAATTCATTTTTACTTTCATCCACAGTTTTTCCTATAGAAGAACTTGCATCTTCTAAGTCTGTAGTATCAAGATTTGAAAATTCTTGCATACTTAAATTATCAGTATTTGTTTTAGAATTACCATATATAATGTATGCTATTGCAAATACTACAAGAAATAATGCTATTGCTGCAGCTCCCCAATAATAGATATTTAAATTTTTATTATTTTTTTGTTTTCTATTTTCTCTTCTCATATAATCCTCCTAAATAACTTTTTATTTATTAGGATTATTTCCAAAATTTTTCTTATTATACAAATTATTTTATAATTACGTTTTATTAATAATCTATTATCTCAACTCCTGTATAAAAATGTTTTATTATTTCTTCAAAATTTGAACCTTGTTTTGCCATTGCATCTGCTCCTGTTTGGCTCATTCCAACTCCATGCCCATAACCTTTTACATTAAATTTTATTGTTGTTTCGTTTATTGTGAATTCAAAGTTAGTAGATTTTAACCCAAAAATTGTTCTTGCTTCTACTCCTGATAGATTTTTATTTCCTACTTTTAGTGTTTTTACTCTCCCACTTTGTGTGTATTCTAATATTTGTATTGCATTTTCTTCTTGCCAATTTATTTGAAAATCGCTATATTTTTCTTTTACTTTTTGCTCTAATTCTTCTTTTGATATTTCAACTTCTGATGAATATTGTGTGTAACTATCTTCTCCTGCTGTGGTTACAGACTGCAAGTATTCATATCCGCTTCCTCCCCAAACATTTATTGGAATTTCTGTTGTTCCTCCACTGTTTGAATGAAAGAATGCATCTATTGGTTCTCCTTTATATGTAATAATTTTTCCTTTTGTACTATCTACCGCACTAACAATTTTATCCCAATTTGTTTCTCTTTCACTTTCTTCCCATTTGCTTAACCTATCTTCCTTTGTTATCCATGCTTGGCAACATTTAGAATCATCACATATACTTGCACCTTCATGTTTGTTATTGCTGTGTATAATAGTATAAATTGTGTAAGTTCTTGCAACAACTGCCTGTGCTTTTAATGCTTCTTGCTCAAAACTTGCAGGCATTTCACTAGAAACTACACCATATAAGTATTCATCCAAATTTATTTCCTGAATTTCTCCTGTTTTACTATGTAATAATTTTATTGTTGAATATTCTTTATAATTATATGGCGTTTTATTTTCTTCCTTTTGTGTTTCTGCATTTTCAGAAGTTTCTACTGTTTTTGTTTCAAATTTATTTGTAAAAACAAAAGGTATTATAAAACATATAACTACAAACCCTACTATATACAAAAATATCTTTTTCACATTCTTCTCCTTTATGATATTAATTTCACTTTCATTGAATTTAATATTTTCTTTTCTATTCTAGATACTTGTACTTGTGATATTCCTAGTATTTTTGCTACTTGAGTTTGTGTTTTATCTTTATAATACCTTAATAATATTATTTCTTTTTCTTTTTCTTCTAAATTAGAAATTGCTTCTTTTAATGCTATATTATTTGTAATAATTTCCGATTCATCTTTATTTGATGAAATTCTATCTAAAATATTTATTCCATCTTCATCATTTGAATTTGTTGGTGAATAAATAGATTCTACAACCTGTTTAGATTCCATTGCCATTGCTATTTCTTCTTTACTTACCTTTAGTTTACTTGCAATCTCCTCTATTCCAAGTTCGATTCCTTTTGCTAAATATTCTTTTTGAATTACTGCAATTTTAGTAGATAATTCTTTTAAGCTTCTGCTTACTTTTACAGGACCATCATCTCTTATAAATCTCTTTATTTCCCCTAATATGTATGGTACAGCGTACGTTGATAGCTTTACCTCATAATCTGTATCAAATCTTTTTATTGCTTTTACAAAACCCATCATACCAATTTGGTATAAATCATCTATTTCATAGCCTCTACCTACAAATCTTTTAACAATATTGTAAACTAGGCCCTTATTATTTTCTACTAATTCATTAAACTTTTCTTTATCACCTTGCTTTGCAAGAATTATGTCCTTTGTATTATTTTCATACATAGAAATTTCCTTTCTTTTTATTTATTAATTTGCTCTCATTGAAAATTTATTTCCTCCATCAAATAAGTTTTCAATATTTTCAGGCTTTTTTATTAGTTTTTTCATTGTAACTTTTGTTCCAAGTCCTAAAACAGACTCAACTTGCATTTCATCCATAAAACTTTCCATTATAGTAAATCCCATTCCGCTTCTTTCTAAATCTCCTTTTGATGTGTATAATGGTTGTTTTGCAAGTTCTATATTTTCAATTCCTTTTCCTGTATCAGAAATTTCTATAGAAATTGTATTAGCAAAAATTCTTGCAACAATTTTTATTATTCCTTCTGTATTTTCATAGCCATGAATAATTGAATTTGTTACAGCTTCAGATACTGCAGTTTTTATGTCTGCAAGTTCCTCTATTGTAGGATCTAATTGTGCTGCAAATGCTGCAACAGTAACTCGAGCAAAAGCCTCGTTGTTAGATTTACTTAAAAATTCCAATTTCATTTCATTTTCATATAAACTTTTCATTTTAAATTTCCTTTCTTTTTTAATTAATAATTATTTTCAATGATAAATATATTGTTTTTTATACCTTGGTGTCGCAATCTTCAGATTTAAAAATGGTCAATAGACCATTTAGCACATAACTACCTTTTTATAAAATTATTATCTATATTTACATTAATTACTTATAAATTTATAAAATGAAGATTGCTCCAAATCGCACTCGCAGAAAATCTGCTCGTTTGGTCGCTTACGCGGTATTTCAAAACAAATATATTTATCATTTTATTACAGTAATAATATAGAAATAA
>USJU01000067.1 GCA_900555085.1 uncultured Clostridium sp. | reverse complement strand
ATAATTATGTTTTTATATTAATGTCAAATGTTATAGGGGTCGGCGTTCTTAGGGCGACCCGTTAAAAAATAATATAAGACAAAATAATGAATTAATAATAAAGAAAGGCTAAAAAATGATTGTTGATAAAATAAAAAAAAGAGAACCAACGGCTAAAAAGATAGAAAATAAGGTTGATATTCCTGTTGGTAAATGGATTAAATGTAATAAATGCAAAGAAATTTTATATAAAGAAGATGTTCGAAATAATATGTCTATTTGCCCAAATTGTGGTGCATATTTTAGAATGCATATTAATAGAAGATTAGAAACAATTATAGATGATGGTACATATAAAAGATTTGACTTAAATATAGATACAAGCAATCCTTTAGAGTTAGAAGATTATACAAAAAAGATAAAAGGTTTAAGAGAAAAAACTGGAATAGAAGAGGCTATAAGTTGTGGAACTGGAAAGATAAATGGCAAAGATGTTGTTATTTGTGTAATGGATAGTGGATTTCTAATGGGAAGTATGGGAGTTGTTGTTGGAGAGAAAATTGCGTATTCTGTAGAACAAGCTATAGAAAGAAAAAATCCTCTTATAATATTTTGCACATCTGGTGGTGCGAGAATGCAAGAGGGAATTGTATCGCTTATGCAAATGGCAAAAACAACAGCTGCTATATCTAAATTAAATAAAGCAGGTGGATTATATATTTCAGTATTAACAGATCCTACTTATGGGGGAGTTACGGCATCTTTTGCAAGTATAGCAGATATAGTTCTAGCAGAACCAAAGGCAATGATAGGTTTTGCAGGGCAGAGAGTAATAAAACAAACAATAGGAGAAGAATTGCCGGAGGGATTTCAAACAGCAGAATTTTTATTAGAACATGGTTTTATTGATAAAATTGTAGAGAGAAAAAAATTAAAAAACACAATTTCAAAATTAATAGAATTTCATGATTTATAAATATAGGAGGTATTTCAAAACAAATATATTTGTCACTTCATAAATTTATTATAATTATGTTTTAATATTAATGTCGAACGTTGTAGGGGCACGGTGCTCCGTGCCCACAAATAAAATTTATAATATAATCAAAATAATAACCAAAAAAGGAGAATTTTAATGAAAAATTTAACTGCCTGGGATAGGGTTCAAATAGCAAGATCTCCAGAAAGAAAAACATCACTAGACTATATAGAAAACATATTTGATGATTTTTTTGAGCTTCATGGAGATAGAAATTGCAAAGATGATAAATCAATAGTATGTGGTTTAGCAAAAATTGGTAATCAAAATTTTACAGTAATTGCAGAGCAAAAAGGTAGAAATACGAAAGAAAATATTGAAAGAAATTTTGGAATGCCAAATCCGGAAAGTTACAGAAAAGCAATTCGTTTTATGAATCAAGCTGAAAAATTTAATAGACCTGTTATAACATTTATTGATACAAAAGGAGCATATCCTGGAGTTGAAGCAGAAAAGAAAGGTCAAGGAGAGGCTATTGCAAGTTCAATGCTAAAAATGTGTGAGCTTAAAGTTCCTATAATAGCAATAGTAATAGGAGAAGGCTCTTCTGGTGGGGCTTTAGCTTTGGGCGTAGGCAATAAAGTTTTTATGCTTGAAAATGCAATATATTCAATACTTTCTCCGGAAGGTTATGCAAGTATTTTATGGAAAGATGCAAGTAGAGCAAAAGAAGCAGCAGAAAAAATGAAATTAACCGCAAAAGACTTGTATGAATTAAAAGTTATTGATAAAATAATTAGAGAAGATAATGTGAATTTTGAAAATATTTGCGAAAATATAAAAAAAGAAATAATAAAAAATATAAATAAAATGAATAAACTTTCTAAAGAAGAATTAGTAAATGATAGATATAATAAATTTAGAAATATGGGAGAATACATAACTAAATAAAAGGAGTTTTATAATGATTTTAAAAGGTAAAAAAATATTAATAATGGGTGTTAGGAATAAATGGAGCATTGCTTGGGGCGTTGCTCAATCTGCAATAGAAAATGGAGCAGAGGTGATTTTTACACACAATACTCCAGAAAGTGGAGAGAAAACAGAAAAATTAATAAAAGATATTCCAGGTGCTAAAACATATGCCTGTGATGTTTCAAGTGATGAGTCTATTAAAAATGCATTTGAAATAATATTAAAAGAAAACGGAAAAATAGATGGGATTTTACATGCAATAGCACATGCAAATACAGAAGACTTAAGAAATGACTTTATAAATACTACAAGAGATGGCTTTGCACATGCAACAGATGTAAGTAGCTATTCAATAATAGCAGTTTCAAGAATAGCAAAAGAAGTTGGATTGTTAGAAGATAATGGAAGTATTGTTGCATTATCTTATTATGGAGCAGAAAAATCTGTTGAAGGCTATAATGTAATGGGAGTTGCAAAATCAGCATTAGAAACAAGTATAAAATATCTAGCAAAAGACTTAGGAAAAAATGGAATACGAATAAATGCAATATCAGCAGGACCTGTAAAAACACTTTCTGCTAAAGGAATAAAAGATTTTGGAAATATTTTAGAACTTGTAGAAAATAAAGCACCACTACATAAAAATATCACAATAAAAAATGTTGGAGATACAGCAAGCTTTTTATTTAGTGATATGTCAAAAGCTATAACAGCAGAAGTTATACATGTTGATAGTGGATTTTCATCTGTTGGAGTTTAAATAAAAATGGAGAAATTTATGGAAAATTTAGAATTAGTTGTACCAATAGCAAAAGATAATATAAGTATAGAAAAAGATGATAAAAAGTGCATAGAATGTGGTTATTGCAGAAGAATATGCAATAACGAAATTACGGTAGGTAGAATGTACGATTTAGGAGTAACCGGAAAGCCTATTTGTGTTAATTGTGGGCAATGTGCGAATATGTGTCCAACAGAAGCTATTAAAGAAAAAATGGATTATATACACTTAAAAGAAATAATTAAAGATAAATCTAAAACAGTTGTAGTAAGTATTGCTCCAGCTGTTAGAGCTGCTTTAGGGGAAGAATTTGGAATAGAAAAAGGAACTAATGTAGAAGAAAAAATAGTTACTGCTTTAAAATTATTAGGTGCAAAATATGTTTTCGACATTACATTTGGCGCAGATTTAACAATAATGGAAGAAGCTATGGAATTAGTTAACAGAATTAAGGAAAATAAAAATTTACCACAATTTACAAGTTGTTGTCCTGCGTGGGTAAAATATGTAGAAATATTTTATCCAGAATTAATACCAAATTTATCTACTACAAAAAGCCCAATAAGTATGCAAGGTGCAACAATAAAAACATATTTTGCAAAACAAAAAAATATAAATCCACAAGATATAATAAATGTTGTAATAGCTCCATGTACTGCAAAAAAATATGAAATAAAAAGAAAAGAAATGAAATCTTTTGCAGAATTTAACGGCATAGAAAACATAATGGATAATGATTTTGTATTAACAACAAGAGAACTTGCAATGTGGATAAAAGAAGAAAAAATAGATTTTAAAAATTTAAAAAATACAAAATTTGATTCACCATTAGGCAAAGGAACTGGTGCTGGTGTTATATTTGGAAATACTGGTGGAGTAATGGAAGCGGCACTAAGAACGGCATATTATTTTATAACAGGAAAAGACTTAGAACAAGAAAAAATAGAATTTAACACTGTTAGAGGGATGCAAGGAATAAAAGAAGCTCAAATTAAAATAGAAGGAACAATAGTAAAAGTTGCAGTAGCAAATGGAATGAAAAATGCACAAGAATTAATAGAAAAAATAAAAAAAGGCGAAGTAGAATATCATTTTGTAGAAGTAATGAACTGTAAGGGCGGATGTATAGCAGGAGGAGGTCAACCAAAAAGCACTCTATTAGAAATGATAGATACAAGAGCCAAAAGAATACAAAGTCTTTATGCCGATGATGAAAAAAATACATTAAGAGTAAGTTACAAAAATCCAGAAATAAAAGAAATATACAAAGAATTTTACGAAAAGCCAAACTCAAAAATAGCAGAAAAATTATTACACACAACATATGAGGACAAATCTTATTTATTAAAAAATAATAAATAAATAAATTAATTAATGTCAAACGATGTAGGGGTCGGCGTCCCCGACGACCCGAAAAAATAACAATTTTTAAAATCTAAAAATAATTTGAAAGGAAAATAAAATGTATAATGAAATTTTAGAAAAAGCAAATTATTGTGAAAGCTGTGTAACAAAACCATGTCAGGTTGGATGCCCATTACATAACGATACCACAGGCTTTATAAAATTAATAAAAGAAGAAAAATTCAAACAAGCATATGAATTGTTGTGTAAAACCACTGTACTTCAACCAATATGTGGTAGAATTTGTCCACATCTAAAACAATGCCAAGGTTCTTGTGTAAAAGGTGTTTCTATGGTGCCAGTTGAAATTGGTAAAATGGAAGCATTTTTAGGAGATATGGCAATTAAAGAGGGCTGGAAAATTCCTAAGATTTCTAATGAATTAAAATGCAGAAAAATAGCTGTGGTTGGTGGAGGCCCTGCAGGACTAACCTGTGCAGCTTTCTTAGCAAGAGAAGGTGCAAGTGTTACAATTTATGAAAAATATAACTATTTAGGTGGAATTATGAAACATGGAATTCCTGAATTTAGATTAAGTAAAGAAGTATTAAAGAATGCAGTAGATAAAATTTTAGAGCTTGGAATTGAAACAAAAATAAATATGGAATTAGGAAAAGACTTTACTATTGAAGAATTACAAAATAAATACGATGCAGTATTTTTAGGATTTGGTTCAAATGTTTCCAGCAAAATGAATATAGAAGGAGAAAATTTAGAAGGGGTATTTGGGGGAAATGAACTTTTAGAATATAACAATCATCCAAATTATGAAGGAAAAAGTGTTGCAGTAAGCGGTGGAGGAAATGTAGCAATGGATACTGCAAGAACTGTAAAAAGGCTTGGAGCTAAAAATGTATATGTAATATATAGAAGAGCAGAAGAACAAATGCCAGCAGAAAAGTTAGAAATAGAAGATGCAAAAAAAGAAGGAATAGAGTTTCTATTCCAAAATAATATTGTAAAGATAATAGGCGAAAATAAAGTAGAAAAAATAGAACTAATAAAAACAAAGTTAGAGAAAAAAGAGGGAGAAACAAGACTTTCTCCAGTAAATATTGAGGGAAGTAACTACCTCTTAAATGTGGATTATGTAGTAATGGCAGTAGGTTCAAAGGTAGAAGAAAAATTAGTAAACTCTTTAAACTTAGAATTAACTTATAATGGAAAAATAAAGGTAGACACAAACAACAGAACTTCAAAAGAAAAAATATTTGCAGGAGGAGATGTAGCAGCAGCAAAATCAACAGTAGCATTTGCAGCACGTTCAGGAAGAAATGCAGCAAATAATATAAAAGAATTTTTATTAAAAGATTAATAAAAGATAGAAAAAAATAAAAAAAATATTCTTGCACAAAAAAATCATTTGTGATATAAAATTATTGTAAAAATATAACTTTTTAGGGGGAAAATGAAATGGAAGTAAATGAAGAAAAAAGACAAAAATTTATGGAGAACGCAGGTAAAAGAGTTAATAAAGTAATGCATGATATTCAAATTCTAGAACCAATGTCTAGAAGTAGTGTATATGATTTTACAAAACAAGATGTAGAAGAAATGTTTACAGCGATGCAAGAATCTTTAGATACAGCTAAAGCTGAATTTGATAAAAAATTTGAAGAAAAAGCAAAAGCAGAAAAAAGAGTATTTTCTTTTGGAAATAGTATACCAGTTGTAGAAGAAGATAAAACAGTTGAAGAAAACATAGTAGAAGATGCTGTTGAAGAATAATTGGAATAAAATACACAAGGGGATAAAACATGAAAATAAAATGTGATTATTGTGGTGCTTATATAAATGATACAGATGAACGTTGTCCAAATTGTGGAGCTGTAAATAATCATTTACAAAGAAATGCAAATGAAGCACCAAAAACAATAGAAGAATTAAAACAATGGTATGTTGACCATAAATTACCAGATGAAAATATAACAAGATTTTTTATAGGAAAAAATTATACAGAAAAAAGAGCCTTTGGAATCTATAAAGATGAACAAACAGGAAATGTAGTTGTATATAAAAATAAAGATGATGGAACAAGAGCAGTTAGGTATGAAGGCAAAGACGAAGCATATGCTGTTAATGAACTCTATATAAGATTAAAAGAGGAAATTATAAATCAAAAACAACATAATCTAAATAAACAGCAAGGAAGAAAACGAGGAATCTTTAACAAAGGAGATTTATTAACAATAATTATAATAATTGCTACTTTTTTAATTATTATTTTAATGGGGATTTTTTCAGTATTAGCACCGAAAAGAGGATATTATTTATATGATAATGACTACTACTATTATCAAAATGGATCATGGTATGAGTATGACGATTACAGTGGATGGGGAAGAGCTTATTCAGTACCGAAAGATTTAAAAGATAATGATTCAGATTACTATGAATCAAATTATTATTATAGTTCATATGGAATAGACGATTTTAGAGATAGTAACTACTATGAAGCACCAAGTAGTTCAAGCAGTAGTTCATCTAGTAGCTGGGATTCAAGCTCATCATGGGATTCCAGTTCATCTTGGGACTCAGGTTCAACAGATTGGAGCAGCGATTGGTTATTATATATTAATAATAAATTGCAATAAAAAAACTAAAGTATTTTAAAATGCTTTAGTTTTTTTATTGCAAATATTTCTAATATATTGTAAAATGTTTACAGCTTATTATGGGGTGAAAAAAATTGAAATTATTAAGTAAGATAATTTGTTTATTTATAGTAATAATAATGCTCTTCTCTGTTGTGAATTATGCAGAAAATGAACCTACAATATATTCAGAAGGGGCAGTTTTAATAGAAGCAAATACTGGTACAGTTTTATATGAAAAAAATTCAAATGAAAAATTAGAACCTGCAAGTACAACAAAAATTTTAACAGCACTTTTAGCAACAGAAAAATGCGATTTAAATGAGGTTGCAACAGCAAATAATACAGCAATAAAAGGAATACCTTCAAATTATGCTATAGCAGATATTCGTGTA
>USJU01000066.1 GCA_900555085.1 uncultured Clostridium sp. | reverse complement strand
CTGGAATAAACGAAAAAATGCAAGGGGAATTTATTGTATTTTTTGTTTTTTTCGACATTTTTCTCGTTTGTTTTATATTAAAATCTATATTTGAAAAGGTGGTTTGTAGTATGAGTAAATTATATGATATTTATGAAAATTTAAAAAAGAAAGATAAAGACACTGTTTATTTATTTAAAAGTGGTATTTTTTATATTGCTCTCGATAACGATGCACGAAAACTTTCTAATATTTTTAACTTTAAATTGTCAAATTTGAACGATTCAGTTATTAAGTGTGGTTTTCCTTCTAATTCTTTAAACAAATATTTGAATTTATTTAGAATGCATAATATACCTGTTGAGCTAATAGAAGATAACACTATATACTCTCTTAAGGAATATTCTCAAAGTTCTAATTTGCAAAATATTATTTCGTATATAAAAAAAGCAGATATAGAAAGTTTTTCTATATCTGAGGCGTATAGTTTTATAGAAAAATTAAAAGAATTAGCAGAAGATTTATAAATCTTCTGCTTTATTCTTCGTTTTCTATTATACTTCTTGCTGTTAATTTTCCTAGGTATTCTTCTGGTAAAACTACTTCGTTTACTTCTAATTGGCTTAGTATTCTTTTATGTATTTGGTCTCCTGCTTTTGCAATTATATAGTTTACACCTGCTTCTTTTAATGCTAAACATGTTATTATACTTGCTGAAATATCTTCTCCTATTCCAACAACTGCAACGTCAAAGTCTTTTATTGGTAAACTTTCAAATGCGTCTAAGGATGTTACATCTAGGCATATTGCTTTTGTTGCAAATTTTGCTGCTTTTTCTACTATTTTCATATTTTTATCTATTGCTAGTACCTCTATGTTTGAGTCTTCTAGTTTTTTTGCAACATTCATTCCATATGTTCCAAGACCTATTACTAAACATTGTTTTTTCATTTTTCATCATCCTTTGAATTTGTTAATTTTATATTTGCGGGCGGACAGAGACGTCCGCCCCTACACGTTTGACAATTATTATTTTTATATTTTTTTGCGGGTCGTCGAGGACGCCGACCCCTACACGTTTGACATTTTTTTATTCAAAGACAAAATAATAATTAAGATCAAATTTCGCGAGGCAAGTGGGGACCTTTCCGACATTCTTCAAAATTCTTTTGAATTTTGTTAGAAGGGCGTGAATGGGGAGCCTCGATGAAATTTTAGATTAATTGATTATTTTGTCTAATTAAATAATAGAAATTTTTAAGAATACACCTTTTCCTATTTGTAAAATTGCTCCGTTTTCTAGTTCTGTTATACTGTTTATGTCTGTTACTTTTTCGTTGTTTATTTTTACTGCTCCTTGCATAAATAGTCTTCTTATTTCACCTTTTGATGCATATTTGTTTGTTGCAAGTATTGCGTTTAATAAGCTTGCTCCTAAATTTTCTGTTTTTTCTACTTCTATTTCTTCTATGTCTTCTGGTGCTTGTTGTTTTTGATATACAGATTTAAAGTGTTCTATTGCATTTTTTGTTTCTTCTTCTGTATGATATAGTTTTGTTATTATTTCGGCTAATTCCATTTTTATATTTCTTGGATTTTCTCCGTTTTTTAGTCTTTCTTCTACTTTTTCAACATCGTCTGGATGTTCATCTGTACATAAATTATAGTATTTTATTATTAGTTCATCTGGTATTTTCATACATTTTTCATACATTGTGTTTGCATCTTCATTAATTCCTATGTAGTTTCCAAGGCTTTTGCTCATTTTTTCTACACCATCTAAACCTTCTAGTAATGGCATAAATAATGTTAATTGTGGTTCTTGTTCAAAGTCTTTTTGTATGTTTCTTCCCATAAGAACGTTAAATGTTTGGTCTGTTCCTCCAAGTTCTATATCTGCTTTTATTGCAACAGAATCGTATGCTTGCATTAATGGATAGAAAAATTCGTGAACAGATATTGGTTTTCCTGTTTCATATCTTTTTTTGAAATCATCTCTTTCTAACATTCTTGCTACTGTGCATTTTGAAGATAAGTTTATTACGTCTCTAAAGTCCATTTTTCCAAGCCATTCACTATTAAATTTTACTACTGTTTTGTCTTTGTCTAATATTTTTAATATTTGTTCTTTATATGTTTGTGCATTTTCTTCAACTTGCTCTTTTGTAAGTTGTTTTCTTGTTTTTGATTTTCCTGTTGGATCTCCTATCATTCCAGTAAAATCTCCAATTATTATTATTGCTTCTGCACCTAAGTCTTGTAGTTGTTTTATTTTTCTTAAAACAACAGCATGTCCTAAATGTATATCTGGAGCTGAAGGGTCAAGTCCTAATTTTATTCTTAAAGGTCTATTTTCTTTTTCTGCTGCCTCAAATTTTTTTATTATTTCTGATGTTTCTGTATGGTCTGCTACACCTTTTAAAGTTATTTTTATTTTTTCGTTTATATCCATTAATTTCAAATCCTTTCTATTTTTCGAATTATATTTTAATATTTAACCTTATATTTGTCAAACAATTATATCTCTTTTCAATATATTATTTTTTATTGTTCCTGTGCCTATAAATTCACTTTTTTCATTATAAATTCTGTATACTCCATCTACCTGTTCAACTTTTAAATTTACTCCATTTAAAAATAAGTTTAATTTTTTAATGTTAAGTGTAATTGTGTTTTTGTCTTTTAAAAAATCTTCTATTGATATTACTGCTTTTTCTTTTTTGATTTCTAGTTCTTTTAATGTTATAGAATTTTTTATATTAAATTCTCCAACTTCTATTCTTTTTAGGTCTTTCATATAGCCAACTGTTTCAAGTTTTTCTGCAATATTTTCACATAAAGTTCTAATATATGTTCCTTTTGAACAATGAACTCTGAATGTAATTTCATTATTATTTATATTTAGTAATTCTATACTATAAATTTCTATCTCTCGTGGCTTAATTTCTATTGTTTGTCCTTTTCGTGCATATTCGTATAATTTTTTGCCATTTACTTTTATTGCTGAATACATTGGTGGTACTTGCTTGCTTTTTCCAATAAATTCCTGTAAAGTTATTGCTATATTTTCCTTAGATAAATTTTCTTTTTTTACATCTTTTTCTTCTATTATTTTGCCTTCTATATCTGCTGTATCTGTTTTTTCTCCTAGTTTTAAGGTTGCTTCATATATTTTGTTATGATTTATTAAATATTTAGAAAGTTTTGTTCCTTTTCCTAGTAGTATAGGCAATACGCCAGTTGCATTTGGGTCTAGTGTTCCTGTGTGTCCAACCTTTTTTTCGTTTAATATTTTTTTTACTTTTGCAACAACATCGTGTGATGTATATTCTTTTTCTTTATTAATTATTATAATTCCATCCATTTTATTTCCTTATTCTATTAAATCGTACATATTTTTAAATTCATAACCTTTTTCACGTAAATATGATATTAGATTTGGTAACATTTCGTAGGTTAGTATTTTATCTCCTGCATCATGCATTAAAATTACTACACTGTTTTTTTCTCCTATTGTGCTTATTGCATTTTGTAACATTTCTTCGCTTGTTTTTGCTCCTGCCGCATCTGAAGTAAGTGCATTCCAGTCTAAATGTGCTACTCCATTTTGTTCCAAAATTTGAGCCGCTTCTGCTTTTAATTGAGCATGTTTTCCTCCTGGCATTCCTCCTGGGAATCTAAAAAGATAAGAGTTATATTCTTGGTTTCCTAGTGCATTTTTTATAGCTACTTCTGTTGCATTAAATTCGTCTACAACACTTTGAGGTGTTTGATATATATTTGTGTAATTATGGCTATAACCATGGTTTGCTATATAGTGTCCTTCATCATATTCTCTTTTTACAATATCTGGATTTAATTCTGCTCTGCTTCCAAGCAAGAAGAATGTAGCTTTTATATTTTCTTGCTTTAATAAATCTAAAATAAGTGGTGTAACAGTTTTTGAAGGTCCATCATCAAATGTTAAGAATACTCTTTTTGTATCTGAATGATATATATTGCTAATTTGTTCTCTTATATCCTGTGTTTGTTTTTTTGGCTCTTCAAATTCTATCACATGTGTATATGCTTTTTCTTTTTGCATTATTTTAGATTCTATTATATTTTCTGTATTATTTAATTTATCTTTTTTTGTTTTTTTGTATGCTATAACGCCAAGGACGCACATTGCAATAATTAATATTATAATTATTACAGTTATTATTATTTTTTTTATATTCAACTTCCTTGGTGTTATTTCTACTAGATCTAACATCATCTTTTTTCACCTAATTTTTTTGTTTTTCGGGCGGACAGAGGCGTCCGCCCCTACACGTTTGATAATTTTATTTTTGTATTTTTTATTGCGGGTCGCCCTAAGGACGCCGACCCCTACAACGTTTGACATTTATTTTGTGTAACCTGGTTTTTCTAACATTTCAAACATATTTGTTTTATATTTTTCTACTCCTGGTTGATTAAATGGATTTACTCCTAGCAAATTTCCTGAAACTGCACATGCTAGTTCAAAGAAATATATTAAATGTCCTATTGTTTCTTCATTTAATTTTTCTATATTTATTAGAATATTTGGTACATCATCATCTACATGTGCTTTTATGGTTGCTTTCATTGCTGTTTTATTTACATAGTCTATTGTTTTTCCTTTTAAATAGTTTAGTCCATCTAAATTATCTTCATCTGCTTTTATTCGTATGTCTGTTTTGCATTTTTCTATATTTAATACTGTTTCAAATAAATTACGTCTTCCTTGTTGTATGTATTGCCCAATTGAGTGCAAATCTGTTGTAAATTCTGCTCCTGTTGGGAATATTCCTTTATTTTCTTTTCCTTCGCTTTCTGCAAATAGTTGCTTCCACCATTCTATAAAATAATGTAGTTTTGGTTCATAATCTACTAATATTTCTATGTTTTTTTCTTTTTCATATAAGATATTTCTTGCTACTGCATATTGATAGCATTCGTTATATTTTAAATTGCTATCTGCATATTTTTCTTGTGCTTCTAATGCTCCTGACATTAATTTATCTATATTAATTCCTGCTGTTGCTATTGGAAGAAGTCCTACTGCTGTAAGTACTGAATATCTTCCTCCTATATTATCTGGTACTATAAATTTTTCGTACCCTTCTTCATCTGCAAGTTGTTTTAATGCTCCTTTTTGTTTATCTGTTGTTACATATATTCTGCTTCTTGCTTCTGCTAATCCATATCTGTTTTCTAAGCATTCTCTAAATATTCTAAATGCTATGGCTGGCTCTGTTGTTGTTCCAGATTTTGATATCACATTAATTGAAAAGTCTCTGTCTTCTATAAATTCTATAACATCGTTTATATAATCTGGGTTCATATTGTTTCCTACAAATATTATTTTAGGAAATTTTGCATCATCATCTGAAATTGAATTTGTAAATGAATTTGTTAGAGCTTCTATAACTGCTCTTGCTCCTAAATATGAGCCACCTATTCCTATTACTACTAATACATCTGAATCTTTTTTTATTTTTTTCGCTGCTTTTTTTATTCTTGCAAATTCTTCTCTATCATAATTTGTTGGTAATGATAACCATCCTAAAAATTCTGTTTCTATTTTTTCTTTTATGCGAAATCCTTCATGTATTTTTATTATATCTTTTTCATATTTTTGTATTTCAGATTGTTCTACTCCTGCATATTTAAAATCTACTTTTATATCGGCCATAGCAATCTACTCCTTTTTATATTTTTTCTACTATCATTTCTTCTTTTGTATCTTTTACACTGTATCCTTTACTTTGAATTAAGTCTCTTAATTCATCTGATTTAGCCCAATTTTTATTTTTTCTTGCTTCTTTTCTTTCATATATTAGTTTTTCTATTTCTTCTGGTAATTTTTCTTTTTCTTCGCTTTTATTTATATCTAAACCAAGTACTGTATCAAATTTTTCAAGTAGTTCTGCAAATTCTTTTGACTTTCTACTTTCTTTAGCAACTTCCCAAACTATGCTCATAGCAGCTGGCATATTTAAGTCATCATTTATTGCTGCATGGAATTTTTCTTCATACTCCGCAATATCTTTTTCTTCTATTGTTTCTTCTCCTTTTAGATGTTTTTGATATGCTTCTTTTAATCTTTCTAATGCTACTTTGGCAGAGTCCATAGCTTCCCAAGTGAAGTTTAATTTTTTTCTATATACTGTTGTATAACAGAACATTTTATATACAAGTGGATTATAACCTTTATCTATTAAATCTTGTAATAGATATACATTTCCTAAGCTTTTTGACATTTTTCCACCATTCATAAGTAAATATTCTCCGTGCATCCAATAATTTGCAGGTATTTTACCTGAATAACCTTTGCTTTGTGCTATTTCGTTTTCGTGGTGGGTTGGAATTAAATCTATTCCTCCTGTATGTATGTCAAAAACTTCTCCTAAGTATTTTTGGCTCATTGCTGAACATTCTATATGCCATCCTGGATAACTTAATCCCCAAGGGCTTTCCCATTTCATTAAATGATTTTCTGGTGCTTTTATCCATAATGCAAAATCGTATGGATTTTTCTTTTCTTTATCTATTTCAACTCTTGCACCATGCTTTTGTTCTCTTAAATTTATTCCAGATAGAATTCCATAATCATCTAATTTAGATACATCGAAGTATATTGCTGTTGAAGTTTCATATGCATAACCATTTTCTATTAATTTTTTTACATAGTTTAGCATGTCTTCTATGTGTTCTGTTGCTTTACATACTATTTCTGGTCTTTGAATATTTAGTCTATCTAAGTCATTAAAAAATCTTTTTGTATAATACTCCGCAATTTCTAATGGTGTTTTTCCTTCTTCTTTTGCAGATTTTATCATTTTATCTTCGCCTTCATCTGCATCTGAAACTAAGTGTCCTACATCTGTTATGTTCATAACATGTTTTAATTTATAACCATTATATTCTAGTGTTCTTCTTAAGGTGTCTTGAAATATATTTGTTCTCATATTTCCTATTGTTGCATCTTTGTATACAGTTGGACCACAAGAATATATTTTTACTTCTTTACTATCTATTGGTTTAAATAAATCTTTTTTCTTCTTTTTATTCAGCTCCAGTTTTCCCATTTCAGATTCATTCCTTCCTCTATTGTATACATAACATTTTAACCGAATCAGGTAAGTCCCCTGCCTCAATTGCGAAAAGCAATAAGCAATAAGCAGCGGAGGGCTTGAGGA
>USJU01000065.1 GCA_900555085.1 uncultured Clostridium sp. | reverse complement strand
CAATAAGTATTTATTTTAGAATTCAATTTTTCATTTATAACAAAAGTTTTTCTATTTGCTTTACAAGAGATATCTTCATAACTTTTAGAAATTGAAGGTATACTTGCAACTTCAGGAATAGTATTGAAAGTAGAATTCCAATATTCTCTATCTTTTTCAAATTTGTCACTTTGTAAATATTTTTTTTCTGCAACACAAAAATCCTCATAAGAACTGCTAATAGGTTCTTCTGGAGATATACCCATTAGATAATTATAAGATTTTATAATTTCTTTACAAATTAAACCTAGACTCCAAGAATCACTTAAAATATGATGGATATTTAAAATAAATCCTCCTTTTTCATTTGGAAGTCTATAAATCTTGAATTGGAAAAGATAATCATTTTCAATATCAAAAACCTTATTGATAAGATTTTTTTGAATAGAAGAAATATCTTTTTCATCTTCTATATTTATAATTTCTATATTAATAAACTTATAATCTGAGATATATTGCTTTACTATTCCATTTTTTATATTAAACTTTAATCGAAAACAATCATTTTTTTGAATAACTAAATTTATAGCTTTGCATAAAGTATCAAAATCAATTTTAAAGTTTAATTTTGCAGTACCACAAATATCATTGATAGATGTACCTTTGTAGTACTGTTCCGTAAGCCATATAGATTTTTGTGGATTTGTTAATTCATATAAATTTTCCATAAAATTTCCTTCTTTTTCTTTAAGTATAATTATGAAAAAATTATATATTAAAAGTATATAAAAATCAAATAATTTCGACATTTTTTATAAATAAAATTTAGAGGTATTTTTTTGTAAAAAATGTAAATAATATTTTAAGTAGAAATTCAGGAGGTTACATATGAAAAATACTAGAAAATTAGCTAAAACTAAAAAGATATTTTTGAGATTAATGATAATAATTCTTTTAGTCTTAATTTTCTGGTGGTTATATGGAATGTATACAAAAATAGAAGTTTCAGATAGTATGCAAGAAAATTCAAAATATACAGCAGAAAAAACAGGCATAACAGTAACGGAAGCGGAAGAAAATAGTAAAACAATTTCAGATACAATAGAAGAAGCAAATAAAGCAGTGGTTGGAATTTCAAAAATAAAGAATATGGGAACAAGTATATTTACAGATGGAAGTAGTTCGAGTTTAGGAATTGGAACAGGTTTTATAGTATCAGAAGATGGTTATATTGTAACAAATGAACATGTTTCAGGAGAAAAACTTAGTAATTGCTATGTTACATTAGAAAATGGAAAATCTTTTACAGGAAATGTAGTATGGTCAGATAGCAATTTAGATATAAGTATAATAAAAATAAACATGAAAAACTTGGATTATATTTCATTAGGAGATAGCAATGAGAGCAGAATAGGGGAAACAGTATATGCAATAGGAAATCCAGTAGGATACGAATTTCAAAGAACAGTAACAAGTGGAATAATAAGTGCAGTAGATAGAACAGTAAAATTCTCAGAAAATAGCCAAGAAATATATATGGCAGATTTAATTCAAACAGATGCAACAATAAATCCAGGAAATAGTGGAGGACCACTAATAAAACCAGATGGAACAGTTATAGCAGTAAATTCGGTAAAAATAACAAGTGCAGAGGGGATAGGCTTTGCCGTACCAATAAATGTTATAAAACCAGTGGTTCAAAAATTTATAGAAAACGGAAGCTTTGAAGAAGCAACAATAGGAATATTTGCATACGACAAAAATGTAATACCATATTTAAATAATGGAATAAAATTTGAAAACGGAATATATGTAGAAGAAGTAACAAAAAGCAGCAGTGCAGAAAATTCAGGTATAAAAAAAGGAGATATAATAACAAAAATAGATGGAAAAGAAATAAATAAAATGAACGAATTAAAAGAATATATATATACAAAAAATCCAGGAGATGAAATAAACTTGACAATATTGCGAAACAAAAATACAATAGAAACAAAAGTTACTTTAACAAAAAAATAAAAACATAATTAGTGATTTTTTATAAGTTTGAAATTATAAATTCAGAAAAAATAAAAATGAGTATATTGGATACAATATACTCATTTATTACCTTTAAAAGCATTTAGAATATTATATTGCGAAATATATGATTAATTTTGAAAAAATTATAAAAGCTAAAGACTGAAAAAATTGACAAAAAAACGGCCAAATGGTAAAATATTATGTAAATTTGAAAGGAAAATATTATGCAAGTAATAAAAAATAATAATAGTGAATATCCCATTGGAATTTTATGGAATATGGGAAATAAATATGCACGAGAAATGATGCTAAAAATAGCCATTATGGAAGATGTTTTACAAGTGAAAATACTTGATTTAGGTAAAGATTATGAACAATTTGTATATGACTGCTATGAAGGAGATGAAGAAGCCTATGAAGGCGGATATATAGATGAAAAAGTTAAAAATATGAACACTGATAATAAGAAAGTTGTTGTATTTATATTTAATGTAGATAATCCAACATATCAGCAAGCAGAAGATGGGAAAATTCAGTGTGTAGAAGCAAGAAAAGTTAAACAAAGAATTAGAAAAGAATATGCAAGTAAAATAGATGGATATTTTTTTGATAATTTAATACATATTTCAGATAATGTCGAGGAAGCAAAAAAAACATTAAATACAGTAAATAAATATGATAAATATACAATTGGAGATTATATTAGAAAAGGTCATAAATCAATACTAAATGAAAGTGCCAAATGTCAAGGCAAATCGTATGTTAGTTTTCTGGAAAATTTAAGAGGAGATAAAGATGAAAGAGAATAATAAAAGATATGCATTAATATTAGCAGGTGGAAAAGGAAGCCGTTTATGGCCTATTAGTACAACTAATAAGCCAAAACAATATTTAAACTTATATTCAAATAATATTATGATAAATGAAACTATAAAAAGAATAGAAAGTATATTTGAGTATGATAATATTTTTGTAATAACCAATATAGAACAAAAAGAACTAGCAGAAAGATATATAGATAATAGAATACCGAGAGAAAACATTATTTTCGAGCCAATGTCAAAAAATACAGCAATGTGTATTTTTTTTGCATCAATTAGAATATTAGAACAAAGAGAAAATGGAACAATAACAATTTTATCTTCTGATCATTATATAGATGAAACAGAAAAATTATTAAATAATATTGAAGAAGGTATAGAATTAGCCAATAAAGAAGAAAACTTAGTAACAATTGGAATAAAACCAACATATCCTGCAACTGGTTTTGGATATATAAAATATAATTATGATGATGATTTAAAATGTAATATTGTAGAAGAATTTAAAGAAAAACCTATATATGAAAAAGCGAGAGAATATATCGAAAGCGGAAAATATTATTGGAATAGTGGAATGTTTATATGGAAAATTACAAGTATATTAAAAAATTATAAAGAATTTTTACCAGAAATATATAAGTATAAAGAACAGATTGCGAATAGCATAAGAAACGAAAAAGATGTATTACAAAATATCTATAAAGATGTTGAATCAATTTCTATCGATAAAGGAATACTTGAAAAATCTAATAAGATAAAAATGGTAAAAGGAGAATTTAACTGGTTAGACATAGGAAGTATTAATGACTTTTTTAAAATTCAAGAAGAGGATTTTAACAATAATGTAAAAAAAGGTAATTTAATTGCAGAAGACATAGAAAATTGTAGTATATATAATGATGATAATAGTACAGTAATTGCAGTACTTGGAGCCAAAGACTTAAATATAATAAATAGTAATAATGTTATACTTATTGCAAATAAAGATAAAATGGGAGAACTACCTAATTTAATCGAGAAAATAAAATGTGATAAAGAATTAAAGAAATATTTATAAGGAGAAAGTTATGAAGTCTGATAATTTTAATGATGTAGTTGAAGAAGGTAGTAGCAGAAAGTATATAGAAAATTTAAAGCGAAATGAACTAATTATCTATTCGCCAACATCAATTGAAAAGAATAATATAAAAAATAATCAATGTTTAATGGTAAATTGGCACGATCTAACTAAAAACATTAATAAAATAGATGAGTTTATTAAAAAAAATAATACAATATCTTCAGTAGTGAGCTATGGAGGTGGAAGCACTATTGATATAGGAAAATATATAGCAAATAAACTTGATATTGATTTTATTTGTATTCCAACAATGCTTTCAACAAATTCCTATGCAACAGATAAGGTTGCATTAATAAAAGAAAATAAAAAGATAACTTTAAATGCTAAAATCCCAGACAAAATAATAATAGATAATGAAGTACTGAATTTATCAAAAGATGAAAATATATATGGATTAGCTGATGTTTTTTCTATATATACAGCTTTGTATGATTGGAAAATAGCTGAAAAAGATATATTAGAAAAAATAGATGATAATATATATAATATGGCGGAAAAATTATTTAAAGAAGTTTTAGAGTTTGTAAATAATAACGAATTAAAAGACATATCAGAAAATAATATAAAATTATTTCAATTTATTGGAATGGCAGGATATATAACTAATTTATATGGTACAGGAAGACCAGAAAGCGGTTCAGAGCATATATTTGCAAAAGAAATTGAAAGAAGAATAAATATCCCACACGGAATGTCAGTTTCTATCGGAATATTAGTTATGGGATTAATGCAAGATAGAGATGTCCTTGATATATTAAAAGCAATAAAAAAATTAAATGTTTTCGGACAAGTTAATAAATATGGCTTGAATAAAGAAATAATAGAAAAAAGTCTTATAGATTTAAAACCAAGGGAAGATAGATATAGTATAGTAAATAGATATGAAAACAAGTTAAATGAAAGATATAAGATTTTAAAAAAATTATATAATATAATAGATGGAGAAATAGAATTATGCTAGTAATAAATGATTTTTTTGTAAGGTATAAAGAAGCAGTATCAAATCAAATGGAATTGATTGCAAAAGCAAATAAAGGAAAGATTGTTTCTGCAACAAGATTTATGGGGCAACAGGCAATGCAACAAGAAGATATAAAAGATGATATTTATGTATATTCGCCCTTAAAATATATCTTCCAAGCTGTAAAGGAAACATATAAAGCTAAAAATGAAAAAATTCACGTTTTTGAAGAAGAACCTTGTCTATGGAAGAGAATCTTATTTAATAAAACAGGCAACCCATTATATATATCAATGTATAGAAGACCAACTAAAAATTATGCAAAACATTTAAAAAAATATAAAAATTTGAAAAAAGTTTTTGTTGAATTACCACAACATAAAAAGTTACTAATGGACTATGGAATAGAAAAGGGAAAAATAGAGGTAACACCAACACCATCTAAAATTGAAAGAAAGAAAAGTCAAAAAAAGTATGATCCTAATAATGTAAATATATTATTTGCAAGTTGGAACAATAAAGAGGGAAATGCGATTAGAGAAAGAGGACTAGAATATTTATTAGAACTCTTAAAAGAAAACCCTAATTATACATTAACAATTCCATTAAGAGATAATGACACTGAAACATTTAATGTGATTGCTAAAAGAATTGGAGTATCTGATAGAGTTAAATTACTTGAAATACACAATAATACAGAAATTTTAACTCAATTATTTGATGATTCGGATTTTGTCGCATTTGTACCACAAAAAAGGATAGTAAAAGATGTGCCTAATTCACTAATAGATGGAATCGTTAGAGGAAAACCGATTATAATATCAGATGTTATAGATTTTTCACAAGAAGTAAAAAAATATGGAATCGGAATAGTTGTACCAGGAGGAGAAAAAGCAAAAAAAATGATGATTGATGAAAATACATATACTGAATTAAGCAATAGAGCTTATGAATACTCTGCTAGAAATTCCAACGAAAACTATTTAAAAATTATTCAAGATTCTTATGATATGAAGAAAAAAGAAAAGACATTAGCTGATAGAATTAAAGTAAAAACAATACAACACAATGAACAATTACCACAGAAAGAACAAGAAAGAAATGGAGTTGAAAAAGATGAAAATAGCAATAGTCAATACTTGGGCGATCTCTAAAAAAGCTGTTGGAGGTACAGAAAGATTTGTAATGGATTTAGCAAAATCTTTTGCAGATAATGGAAATGAAGTTGATGTCTATATGTTTTCAGGAAATACACATATAGAAGATGGAGTGAACTATATAAATATAAACTTATTCAATATGGTAGGGGAAGCAGATGAATATATAGTACAAGAAGCCTTTGGCAATTTTGAAACAGATAAATCATATTTAAGTCTAGCAGAAAAATTAGAAAGAAAAATTAATATGGAAAAATATGATTTTATACAATTAAATTCATTATTATTTTTAGAAGCTTGGAAAGATAAAAAAAGGATATTTACAATACACACAAATCCATTTGAATATATTCTTGCCTGGGGAGAAAACTCATTCAAAAAAGCAATTGATATGATGAAAAAATATAAAAATGATGATAATACAAAGTTTGTAGCACCATCAAAATTTTATGCAAATGAATATAAAAAGTTAACTGAATGTGAAATTAGCTTCATTCCACACGCAATAGATAAATCAAGAATAAAAACAGATAAATCTGTAGATGAAATTTGTGAACAATACGATATAGATAAAAACAAAATAAAAATAATTGTTCCACAAAGACTAGAACCAAATCAAAAACAACCACAATTATTACTTGACGCTTGTTGTTTAATGAAAGATGAAGAAAAAAACAAAATTGAAATCATTTATACTGGATTAGATAAACAATATGAAAAATTTGTTGATTCATTAAAAAAACAAGCAAATGAAAATAATATAAGTATAAAAATAATAAGGTTTGATGATATGTCCGAAGCATATAAAATTGCAAATATATGTGTATTACCAAGTAAGTCAGAAAGTTTTGGATATTCTGCATTAGAATCATTATCGTTAGGAATATATACAATATTAAATGATATACCAACATTTAATGAGTTGGCAGTTGGAAACGATTATAATTTTATCTTTAAAAATAATAAAAATGAGTTAAAAGATCATCTATTAGAAATTATAAACAACCCAATATATATAGAAAGAAAAATACCATCTGAAAAATGGCAAAAGCAATATGATATAAATATGTTTGAAAACTCTTATATTAATATGATAAAATAATAAAAATTTTATAAGGAGATTAGCTATGGAATTAAGAGATTTATATGATGAAAACAAAGAATTAACAGGAGAAACAATTTATAAAGGACAAGATGTACCTAAAGGACGTTATTATATA
>USJU01000064.1 GCA_900555085.1 uncultured Clostridium sp. | reverse complement strand
TAATCATAGTGTTTACAAAAGAAGATTTACCAACATTAGATTTACCAACTAAAACAATTTCTGGTAAATTATTGCTAGGGTATTGTTTAGGGCTAACAGCAGAAACTTCGAATTTAGGATTTTTAATTATCATTTTTTTCTCCTTTTATTAAATATTATTTATGGCGGTCAATGACCGCCGCTACATTATTTGGCTTTATAAGAAATTTATGTTTTTATTGTAGGTGAGGGGGTGGATATCTTTGTCCGCCCATGTGGTTTCAAACATCAAACCTCCAACATCTATAAAATACATTTTATTTTTTAGGTAAAATTTTATCAATTCCACCCATATAAGGTCTTAAAACTTCTGGAATTTTAATGCTTCCATCTGGTTGATAATTATTTTCAACAATAGCAATTAACATACGAGGTGGAGCAACAACAGTATTATTTAAAGTATGTGGTAAATAGTTTCCTTTATCACCTTTAATGCGAATGCCTAAACGTCTAGATTGTGCATCTGTTAAATTTGAACAACTTCCAACTTCAAAATATTTCTTTTGTCTTGGACTCCATGCTTCAACATCACAACTTTTAGCTTTTAAATCTGCTAAGTCTCCACTACAACATTCTAAAGTTCTAACAGGTACATCCATACTTCTAAATAATTCAACAGTATAAGACCACATTTTATCGTACCAATTCCAACTATCTTTTGGTTCACATACAACAATCATTTCTTGTTTTTCAAATTGATGTATTCTATAAACTCCACGTTCTTCTATACCATGAGCACCTTTTTCTTTTCTAAAACAAGGTGAATATGAAGTTAAATTATAAGGTAAATCTTCTTTCTTTAATATTTGATCTTTAAAACGTCCAATCATAGAATGTTCGCTTGTACCGATTAAATATAAATCTTCACCTTCAATTTTATACATCATTGCATCCATTTCTTCGAAACTCATAACACCTGTAACAACGTCAGAACGAATCATATAAGGTGGAATGCAATAAGTAAATCCTTTATTAATCATAAAGTCTCTTGCATAAGTAAGAACTGCAGAATGAAGTCTAGCAACATCACCTAAAAGATAATAAAAACCGTTTCCAGCAACTCTTCTAGCACTATCTAAATCAAGTCCACCCAAATTTTCTAAAATTTCACCGTGAAATGGAATTTCATAATCTGGAACTACAGGTTCACCATATTTTTTTATTTCAACATTTTTACTATCGTCTTCACCTATTGGAACAGATTCATGCATAATATTAGGTATTTTCATCATTCTAGATTTAATTTCTTCAGCATATTCAGCTTCTAATTTTTCATTTTCTTCAAGTTCAGAGTTTATTTTTTGAACTTCAGCTTTTATTTTTTCAGCTTCATCTTTTTTGCCTTCACGCATTAAAGAACCAATTTGATTACTTAGATTTTTTCTATTCATTCTTAGTTCATCACCATGAAGTTTAGCTTTTCTATTTTTTACGTCTAAGTCTAAAACCTCATCAACTAAAACTAATTTATGATTTTGAAATTTTTTACGAATATTCTCTTTTACAAGTTCAGGATTTTCTCTAATAAGTTTTATATCTATCATAATAGCCTCCATAAAAATAAAATTAATAACAGCATTTTACAACAATATAAATAAAAAAGCAAATTTTTAAACTTATGTTTGACAATTAAATGTTTGTATGATAAAATACACAAAAAAATTAGGAGCGTGATTAAATGAAAAAGGATGCAAATGGACTAAATAAAAGAGAAAGAGCCATATTAAAATTTATTGAAAAACAAATACAAACAAACGGCTATCCACCATCAGTTAGAGAAATAGGAAAGGCAGTTGGATTAAGTTCAACAGCTACAGTACATGGTTACCTTGCACAATTAGAATCAAAAGGATTTATAAAAAAAGAATCACAAAAAGGTAGAACACTTAGACTTCTAAAAGGCGCAGATGGAGCAAAAAAAGAAAAATCTGTTAAAGATTTTTATACACATAAAGAACTTGCAGAAGTACCTGTTATAGGTAAAGTTACAGCAGGAGCACCAATATTAGCAGTTGAAAATGTTACAGATACATTCCCAATTCCAATAGACTTTGTTGGAAATAGTGAAGCATTTATGCTAAAAGTTAGAGGAGAAAGTATGATAGAAGCAGGTATTTTAGATGGAGATTTAATACTTGTAAAAAAACAAGATAGTGCACGTAATGGAGAAATGGTAGTAGCTTTAGTTGGTGACGAAGCTACAGTTAAAACTTTCTATAAAGAAAAAGATCATATACGTTTACAACCAGAAAACAGTACAATGGATCCAATAATAGTTCCAGACTGTAAAATACTTGGAAAAGTTGCTGGTGTTTTCAGAAAAATGTAAATTTAAAAATTATAATAGGCAGACAAATAAGGTCTGCCTAAGTAAATAATATAGGAAGGAATTAATCAATTACATAGATTTTATTTCTATAAAAGTGATTAAACGATAAAAAATGTTTTTTAATGAAAGAGAATATAACGATTATTTAAATAAAAACAAAGTAAATAGAGGAAATTTTGAAAAAAACAATACTTTTAAAAAAGAATATTATAAACAAGATAAAAATGGCAGAATAATTTTAGATATGAAAAGAACTACTGAATCAGCAATTGATATAAGTAGTTATTCAACTCCAAAAGGTTGGTATATGCTAGACAATATGGATATGGTTCTTGTAAAAAATATATTTGGAGATGTGTATAGAAATTTAAGTGAAGAAAATTATAATTTTAGTAAATATAATGCAATTGTAATGCAATATTTATCAAAACAATTTGGAATAAAAAGTGCTCAATATTATTTAGCAATGGAAAAATCTAATCCAAGATTAACATATATAATAACACCAAGTTTTTTAAATAAAAATGAAAAATTGGTAGAAGGAAATTCTATATTAAGAGATCCAATGGAATTAAATATAGATGAAATTCTTAAACAGATTGAATCATATGGAAAAGAGAAAAATTATAATATTGAAGATATTGTTTCAATAAAACATGAATTTTTGAAACAAACAATTTTTAATAAATTTGTTATGCAATCAGACGAAAATAATGGAAATTGGGCAGTTGTAGAAGATGGAATAAATGCAAAATTTTCACCTATATACGATTACGATTGTTCTTGTGGAGTAGAAACAAAATCTAAGCATTTGCGAAGAGCTAACAATGATAGTACAGAAATGAAAGATATTTTAGAACAATATAAAGAAGAAAAATGGTTACAAAAATATGTAAAAGATGCAATATCTAAAATAGACTTTGAAAAAATTATTGAAGATATGGAAGATGACGGAATTAATATAGAAGAAAAAACTTTAAATAATTACAGAAAGTTTTTTGCAGAAAGAAAAATAGAATTAGAACAATCTTATAATGACGTATATGAACAAAAAGAATTAGAAGAAAGATAGAATAAAAAATAGAAAAATGCACATACCAAAATAAAAGGTAGGTGTATTTTTTATGGAAAAAGAACATAAAGAAGAAAGTGAAGATGTAACAAAATATGGAGAATTTGTAACATCATATTTCGCATGGATACCAACAGAAAAACAAAAAGATATTGTTCAAAGATTAGAAAAAATTACAAATAAAAACAAAAAATAAATTTGCGAACATTTTTTCAAAAAAACTATTGACAAATAAAAAATCTAATAGTAAAATACAAACATAAGTTCAAACGAACATAAATTTGAAAAAGGGAGCGATAAAAAATGAATATATTTGGAATAAAAAACAATGTAATAGAGTATACAGTTAATAAGGCAGATAATAAAGGTATATATATATCAGTACAAAATGGAGAAGTATTAGTAAACGCTCCTTGGTATGTTACAAGTAATCAAATACAAGAAGTTGTTGAACAAAAAAGAAAATGGATAATAGAAAAATTAAATGAATATGAATTAAAAAGAAAGAATATAAATAAATACATATATTTATTAGGAAACAAATATGAATTAGAAATTAAATTCGAAAATATTTCTGTACCGGAAGTAAATGTAGAAAATAGCATTGTAGAAATTTTATTACCTAACAAATATAGAAAGATAGATAACAGAGCAATTATACAAATTGTATTAAATAAATTAATAGAAAAAGTAGCACAAGATGAAATAGAAATGGCTATGGAAAAAGCAAGAGTATTATTAGGTTTTGCACCAGAAGATTTCAAAATAGAAAATATGGGAAATACATTAGGAAAATGTGAAAATAAAGTTATAACTATTAACCCAGAAATTGCTAAATATAATAGAACAGTTATAGAATATGTTGTTATGCATGAATATTGTCATTTAAAATATAAAACACACTCAAAAAAATTTTTAGAAATGATAGAAAAAAATCAAAAAAATTATAAAAAAATTGAAAATTTAATTTCAAAATATAAATTCTAATGTATAATAGTAAAAAAATATTAGGAGTTTATAAATGAGAGAAAAAATAAACAAAGTATTTGAAAAAATGGGAGATGATCATGTAAGTGAATTCTCAGCACAATCATCTTATTATATGATACTTGCATTTGTCCCATTTTTAATTTTATTATTATCATTAATACAATTCACAGGAATAGAAGCACAAACTGTGTATAACGTTATTTCATATGTAATTCCATCCACAATGAAAGATTTGGTTTTAGGAATAGTTCAAGAGGTATATTCAAAATCATATGGAACAATATCTATTGCAATATTATTTACACTATGGTCAGCAGGAAAGGGTCTTTTTGCTTTAAATAAGGGACTTAATAACATTTATGAAATTGATGAGAGCAAATATATATATCTAAAGGCAAAATCACTACTTAATACAGTAATATTTCTAATATTAATTACAGTAGCACTTGTATTACTTGTATTTGGAAATAGTTTTATAGAAATATTGCAAAGTAAATTTATATTCTTAGATAGTTTTTTCTGGAAGGCATTAGCAGAATTAGGGTATATAGTATTTACATTTTTTATGTATATTGCTATATACAAATTTATACCAAAGCACAAAGTAAAAATACTATCACAAATACCCGGAGCATTTATTGGTTCAATAGGACTAAACATTGTATCGTTTATATTTGCAAGATATTTAAATATATTTAAAGGCTTTTCACTTATGTATGGAAGTTTAACAACAATTATGCTAATTATGATGTGGACATATACATGTATGTATACATTATTTTTAGGTGCAGAAATAAACAAAATAATTGATATATTTAAAAATAAAAATATAATCTAAAATATCGTCAAACGTTGTAGGGGCACGGCGCTCCGTGCCAAAAAACAAAAATATAATCTAAAATATTGTCAAACGTTTTTTATTTAATTAAAATTTTATTAATTTATATAATTATTTAAACAAAAATCTGCGAAATTTCCTTGATTTTTAAGCTCATCAAATATATAATGTACAAAACAAAATTAAAAGGAGAAATATGATGAAAAAACCAGAATTACTTGCACCAGCAGGTTCATTTGAAAAAGCAAAAACAGCATTTATGTATGGTGCAGATGCTATATATTGTGGAACTTCTTCACTTTCATTAAGAACAAGGGCAGAAATGGATGATAGCGATTTAGTAAAAACAATAGAATATGCTCATAAAATAGGAAAAAGAGTTCATGTTGCAATTAATATTTTTGCATGGGACGAATCTTATGAAGAAATAAAAAAACAAGCCAAAATATTAAATGAATTAAAAGTAGATGGAATAATAGTTGCAGATGGTGGAGTTGTAGACGCAGTAAAAGAAGTTGCACCAGATGTTGATATACATATAAGCACACAAGCAAATACAGTTAGTTTCCATTCAGCAAATTTTTGGTATAAAAATGGAGCAAAAAGAATTATTCTTGCAAGGGAGTTAAATAAAGAGCAAATAAAATATATGATAGAAAATAAGCCTAAAGATTTAGAAATAGAAATGTTTGCTCATGGAGCTATTTGCTTTGGATATTCAGGAAGATGTTTCTTAAGTGACTTCTTAGCATGCAGAAGTGCAAATTTAGGAGATTGTGCTCAAAGCTGTAGATGGGCATATAATGTATATGTTGAAGAAAAAAATAATCCAGGAAATCTAATGCCTGTAGATGATGATAAAAATGGAACATATATATTCTCTTCAAAAGATTTATGTCTAATTAAAGAAATTCCAGAAATAATGAAAATGGAATTAGATAGCTTAAAAATTGAAGGAAGATTAAAAACAGAATATTATTTAGCAACAGTTATAAATGCATATAGAACTGCTATTGATGATTATTTCGAAAATCCTGAGAAATATGATTATAAAAAATATTTAAATGAAATTGAAAAAGTTAAAACAAGAAGTTTAACAACATTTTATTTTAATGATAGAAATAATAGAGATTTTCAAGAATACGAAGGAAAACAATATAACCCAAATTTTGAATATGGCGGAAAATTACTAGAATACGATAGTGAAAAATCTATAGTAGAAATAAAAAATAAATTAAAAGTTGGAGATACTTTAGAAGTAATTATCCCAGGAAAAATAGAATCAAAAGTATTTGAAATAAAACAAATGTGGGATAGCGAAACAGAAGAAGCAATAGAAAGTGTAAATCCAGGTAGAGCTGGACAAACAGTTAAAATAAATATTCCGTTTAATTGTGAAAATGGATGGATTATAAGAAGAAAAAAATAGTTGTATATTTTTTTATTATAGTATAAAATATTGAAAGATTATTTTAAAGCATAAGAATTCAAAGGAGGAAATAAAGTGAAAAAAACAAATAAGAAAACAGTAAATTTAAAGGTTGTATTAACTATATTAATAGTTATATTACTAGTAATGGTTTCATTTTTTGGGATTTATATAAAGAAAAATGGAACATACTCTAATATTATAAAAGATTATAATTTAGCAATGGAATTAGAAGGTGCAAGGCAAGTTGTATTAAAGCCAGATGAATCAACTGAAAAAGTTACAAAAGATTCAGAGGGAAATGTTGTAGAAAACGCAGCAGACGATGAAATAAAAGAAAAAGGTTATACAACTGAGGATACACCTGTAAATAGTGCAGAAGTATTAAACAAAGAAAATTTTGATGAATCTAAAAAAATAATTGCAAAAAGATTAGAAGATTATAAATTTGATGAATATCAAATTAAAGAAAATACAGACAATGGAACTATAATTTTAGAATTAGCTCAAAATGATGATACAGACACTGTTTTATCTGTTATAAATCAACAAGGTAAATTTGAAATTAAAGATAATGATTCAAAAGAAGTTCTAATGGATAATTCAATGATTAAAGATGCAAAAGTTTTATATAATAATACAACTTCTGGAACAAGTGTGTACTTAGATATTATATTTAATAAAGAAGGAAAGCAAAAGTTAGAACAAATCAGCAAAGATTATGCTACAAATAAAGACGATTCAAATTCAGAAAATACAGAAGAAAGTGATGAAAATACAGAAAAAACTCAAAAAGAAATTTCAATGGAAATAGATGGACAAACAATGATAACAACATCATTTGATGAGCCAGTAACAAATGGAGAATTACAACTTACAGTTGGAAGTAGCT
>USJU01000063.1 GCA_900555085.1 uncultured Clostridium sp. | reverse complement strand
TGATAAATAATAGTGCAACATATGGAACAACCAAAAGTGGATTAATAACAGGAACCCAATGGGATACAATAATGAAATGGTATCAGAATTCAAATATAAATGTAGATACAACACAGGATTGGGGAACATATTATAATTTAGCATACACAATACAAGGAACAACAGAAAAACCAGCATTATGGTTTAATGCAGATTTAAATAAAATAACATGGTCAAATAGTACATCAAATGCAAGTCATAGCGAAAGTAATAAAGTATGTTTTCATGCTGCAGGACTAAATCAATGCGGAATAAAGAAAAATATAGCAGACTTAGGTGGAAATGTATATGAATGGACAGCGGAAAATGTTTCTTCCAGCCATGTGTGTCGTGGCGGCAGTGCTTCAAATTCATCATCTGTTTCAGCATCTAGCCGTGGAAGCTATTCTACTAAAGGTACAGACTATGATCTGGGGTTCCGCACAGTGCTTTACATTCAGTAGAACTGGCCACTGTTAGAAGTAGGGGCGGACGCCTTAAGTCCGCCCAAAACAAAATAAAAAAAGACCTGTAAAATTGTTGCAATTTATTTAAATTTATGTTAAAATCGCAAAAGATTAATAAGTGTTCGCATAGGAGGAAAAACAAATGGAAATATTAAAATATATATTAATAGGAATTTTTGTTATAAACTGTTTAGCATTAATAATAATTACAATGATGCAATCAAAAGAAGATAGTGGTTTATCTGGAACAATTACAGGTTCTTCAACAAATAACTTTTATGAGAAAAATAAAGGAAGAACTAAAGAAGGAAAACTAAAAAGATGGACAATTATTTTAGGAATTACATTTGTAATATTAGCAATAGCTTTAGTTATAGTATATTAAAAATAGGCAGTTTTTAAAAACTGCTTTTTTTGTATGCTGGGAAAGGATTAAAAATGGACGAAAAAGAAAATTTAATTTTAAAATTTATGTCACGAGAAGATTATGTGCCAATGAAAGCAAAAGAAATTGCAGGAATATTTATGGTGCCAAAAAATAAATATAATAATTTCAAAAGTATATTAGATAAATTAGAAAAAGAATATAAAATTCAAAAAAATAGAAAAAATAAATATTCAATAATAGATAAAAATAAATATATTGAAGGTACTTATAGAGGAAATGAAAAAGGCTATGGCTTTGTTATACCAGAAAATGAAGAAATGGAAGATATTTTTATTCCTAGAGGAAACAATAACAATGCTTTAAATGAAGATATTGTTGTTGCCGAAATTGTAAAAGAATCTGAAGATGGTAAAAGAAAAGAAGGTAAAATTGTAAGTATAGTAAAACACGAAAAAGATAAAGTTGTTGGACTATTTGTAAAAAGTAAAAATTTTGGATTTGTAATTCCAGATGATAAAAAATTTGGCGGAGATATTTTTATATCTAAAAGCAATTTTGCAAAGGCAAAAAATAATCAAAAAGTAGTTGTAAAACTTACAAAATATCCAGAAAAAAATAAAAAGGCAGAAGGAAAAATTATTGAAATAATTGGTGGCATAGATGAAGCTGGAGTAGATATGCTATCTTTAGTAAAGGAATATGATTTGCCTTATGAATTTCCACAAGGAGTAATTGAAGAAGCAAAATCTAAAGGAAATAAAGTAGATAAAAAAGATATACCAAATAGAATAGACTTAAGAGATAAAACAATTTTTACAATAGATGGAGAAGATGCAAAAGATTTAGATGATGCAGTAAGAGTATATAAAAACGATGATGGAAATTATATGTTAGATGTTCATATAGCAGATGTAAGCTACTATGTAACAGAAAACAGCTTGTTAGATAAAGAAGCAATAATAAGAGGAACAAGCATATATATGTTAGATAGAGTAATTCCTATGCTTCCAAAAGAACTTTCAAATGGAATATGTAGCTTAAATGCAGGTGAAGATAGATTCACACTATCATGCACAATGGAAATAGATAAAGAGGGAAATATTATTTCTTCTGATGTATATAAGGCAGTAATAAAAGTTACTGAAAGAATGAATTATAAAGATGTACAAAAAATAATAGATGGTAGCGATGAAGAGGTTTTGGAAAGATATAAAAATTATATTCAAGATTTTAAATTAATGGAGGAACTTGCAAAAATACTTAAAAATAAAAGACTAGAAAGAGGCTATTTGAATTTAGACTTGCCAGAAAGCAAAGTAGTATTAGATAATAATGGACATGCAGTAGATATAAAAAAATATGAATTATATTTTAGTAATGAGATAATAGAGCAATTTATGCTTAGTGCTAATGAAACAATAGCAGAAAGATTTTATTGGTTAGAAGCTCCATTTATATATAGAGTTCATGAAGAACCAGACATAGACAAAGTAAAAGAATTAAATAAATTTTTATACAACTTTGGATATAAAATAAATAAGTCAGGAGATAAAGTATATCCTAAAGAATTTGCAAAAGTATTAGATAGTGTAAAGGGAAAAACGGAAGAAAGAGTTGTATCAAATTTAGTTTTAAGAACCTTAAAAGTAGCAAGATATGAATCAGAAAATGATGGGCACTTTGGAATAGCAAGTAAATACTATTGCCACTTTACATCTCCAATAAGAAGATACCCAGACTTATTTATACATAGAATAATATCAAAATATTTAGAAAATAATTACGAGCTTTCAGAAAAACAAAAAGAAAAATATGAAAAACAAGCAGAACAATATGCCAAAACTTCATCAGATAGAGAAAAAATAGCAACAAAAGTTGAAAGAGACAGTATAGACATAAAAATGGCAGAATATATGCAAGATAGAATTGGTGAAGAATATGAAGGTATGGTTTCTAGTGTAACAAGCTTTGGAATATTTGTAGAACTAGATAATACAGTAGAGGGATTAATAAGGTTTGAAAACTTAGGAGACGAATACTTCGAATATGATGAAGAACACAAACAACTAATAGGAGAAAAAACAGGTATAACCTATAAAATAGGAGATAGAGTAAAAATTAAAGTTATAAATGCAAATAAAGAAACAAGGCAAATAGATTTTGAAAAAATCTAAATTACCTAAAAATACTCATAATACTTGGGAGAAATAAGCTAATTGTAGCAAGTACAATTACACTTATTCCTCCTTTTATATTTTTATTTTGTTTTATTTCATAAATAGCATAGCCTAAAGTTTCAAAGAAAACTACTAAGGAAATTAAAAATAAAATAAAAGACATAAATTTCATCCTCCAATTATTAAGTTTCGGTTAATAAATAACCAGATTTAACGACAACAGAAGCATTAACTTTAAAAAAACAGTTTTGAAAATTATTTTTCCAATTAAAATTGTTCCATTTGCTATTTGTAGAAAACTGGTTTATAGCATGGTTACCTATTCCTGCTATATCTGCATTATATACTTTAGAAATTTTGTATAAGTAAGAAGTAATATTCTTTTCTAAGTATTTACTAGCAGTATTAGAAATTGCATTAATTGTTTCTTCAGAAGTATATCCATTATCTTCATCAACAGAAGAAATTCTTGCATGTAATTTACAATTAACTGTAACATATGGAGAACCATTAATAAATTCTACTTTTGTTGTATTTCTTTTGTTTTTGTAAATATATAAATCTAAAGAATTAGAACTATCATGTGGACTTGGAATAGAAATTGTTGTGGAAGATAAATTATTAGTTACTATTAAATGACAAATATTTTCAATTGCACCAAGTTCACCTACTAATTTATCATCTTTAAAAATTGCAAGCCCTATTGTTTCAGTACCAGGTTTTTGTTTATATTGTGTACCATTTTCAGACTCTTTATTACTACTAGAAGAACTAGAATCTTTTATTTTATCTAGATTTCCCAGTATAGCATATGTTTCACGTGTTTTTGAACATAATTGACCATAAAAATGTCCAATAGTAACATTATCTGTAAAACCTGTATTTTCATTTGAAACAGGAGTTATTTCATAATATTGGGAAGCCGAACTTTCTAAATCTGGTTCAGTATTTTTTATAAAATCTACTGCCTTGCATTTGCTAATAATAATAGAAGCATCAGGCCTTACTTGGATATTATTAATTAAAGTATAAATTTCTCCTGCAATTCCATTAGATGCAATTTCTTCTGAAAATACAATAGCTTTACAATGAGCTAAATTAACTTGCTTACTTAAATAACTATTCATTAAATTCATTGCAGTTGGTATTGTGTCACTTTCAACATTATAAACAAAAGAAGAAGTGGAAGATGAAGAAGAAGAGGAATCTTTTCCAGAAGAAGGCTTGGTAAATTGAAAAGAAATATTGTATTTGCTTGAACTTCCCTTATCAATTCCCATTGCAATAGTATAAGCTAAATTATCTATACCTCTTGTACCCTTATAAATAAGCAAAGAACAAACAATATATATAATTGTTAATATAACTAATATTATTCTAGAAAATTTTTTCATTTAATGTTCACTCTCTCCTTCTTATTCTCTTTAGAAAGTTTAATATTGGCTAAAAATAAAATTATAAAACCAAATAGATAAACTAATCCTAGAGTTGTATTTCTATAAATTACATTTGTAAAAAAACGTATTTGAACTAAATTTTTAGGAATTAAACTAACTCCTAAGCATAACAAAGTCCAACTACATATAAGCATATTAGAATTTTCTAGATTAAATAAGTCCTTAAATATATTTATAGAAAGTGCAAAAATAAAACTTAAATAAGATACAACAGAAATAATCCATACAAGTAAAAATATAGCATCCACTCTTTGAAAAAATCTACCAAATTCAATTAATCTTGCTGCTAAATAAAGAGGAGCAATTTGTTCTGCATTTGAAATAACCGGGAAAATTAAAAGAACTGTTGCAATACTAAATAAAAGTAGAATAAAGGATATTATAATAAATGAATAACCAATTCTTTTTATTTCTGAGTTATATTCCACATATTTAGGTAAAAAGTAAAAAACAGCAATTGCCGAATATGCATAAATATTGCTCATTCCGCTAATAAAAGTAGAATAAAAACCATCACCTAAAATGGGGAAAATATCTTGGTAATTAAAATTTTTCATTGTAGCAAAGAAAATGAAAATTATACTTAAAAATAAAACAGGTAAAACAATAAAATTACCTCTTGCAATAGATTTAATCCCCAAATAATTGCAGCCAATAATTGCAAGTATAAATAAAAATAGTATTAAAGTAATAGAATAATTTTGAAAATAAATTATTTTTAAATTTTCAGCGAAATTTCTAAGTGTAATACTAGAAAAACTTATAAAATATATTAAAAACAATATACCAGTTAAATATTTAAGAAATTTTCCACCAAGAAAGCTGGATATATTTAATATATCATGTCCAGGAAACTTATTAAAAATTCTAACTATAAACATCATAAATAAAAAGGCTAAAATAGATACAAAAATTATATTTAATAAAGAACTTGAACCCGTTTTTGCAATTACATTTTTTGGTAAACTTAAAATAACATGGTTTAGCACTACAATCAATAAAAGTGAAAGAGCTTCTAATGAACCTATTTTATCTCTCATAAAATTTTAATATAATCAATTATATAAAATTGATTAATTCCTCCTTTCTATTATTTGTATTTCCATTTCATACTTAAATGTTTTTGAGAAGTTGGACGTTTGGTATTTAAATAGTCTGGTCTTCGTTCTCTTTTATATTCATAATGAACAAAATAGCTAGATCCAGTTGAATTTATTAATGGAGCAAAAGGAACCATATAAGGAACACCAAAAGATTTTAAACTACATAAAATTGTTATATAAACAAATATCAATAAACCTATTCCTAAAAAACCAGCAATAAAAGCGAATAATATAAAAGCAAATCTCATAATACGAATATGAAATCCAAAAGAAAAATCTGGTATAGCAAAAGAGGCAATACCTGTTATAGCTATAACAATAACTAAAATAGGACTAACAATGCTTGCACTAACAGCAGCATCGCCTAAAACCAAAGCACCAACAATTCCAATAGTAGAGCCAACTGGTGATGGAACTCTAAGGCTAGATTCACGAATAAGTTCAAAAGAAAATTCCATTAAAAAAACTTCAAAAATAACTGGAAAAGGTACATTTTCTCGTGATGCAACAATAGAAAATAATAATTCTGTAGGTATAAGCTCTTGATGAAAATTTGTAATAGCTATCCATAAACTAGGTAAAAGAAGCGTTATAAACATTGCAAATAAACGAATAAACTTTAATAAATTTGTAAATTGAGGTTTTAAATTTGTATCTTCAGGAGAAGAAATAAAATCTAAAAAGGTTGAAGGTAAAATTAAAGCATACGGATTTCCGTTTATTAAAATAATAACTTTTCCATCATATAAAGCCTTGGCACATTTGTCTGGTCTTTCTGTAGACAAAATTTGAGGAATACCAAAAGAATTAGATTTTTCAATAAGTTGTTCTAACTGACCAGAAGAAATAAGTGAATCTATTTCTAAGTTATTTAACCTATATTTAACCTCAGCAACTAAAGAACTATTAGCAATATCTTTTAAATAACAAACTCCACATTTAGTTTTACTAAGATTACCAACATCAATATTTTCAATAATTAAATTTTCATTATTAATTGTTCTTCTTAAAAGGGAAGTATTAGTTCTAATATTTTCAACAAAAGCTTCCTGAGGACCTTTAATTACAAGTTCATTTGTAGGAGTAGAAATACTCCTTTGCTGAAAACCTTTAACATCTATATCAAAGCCAATATCTAAAGTATCTATAAATAAAGCACAGTTACCAGAATTAACACCAGAAATTAAATCTGAAAACTCCTTAGTTTGCTTAACATCATTTTGAGGAAGCAAACAATTAAAAATATAATCTTTTAAATCAAATTTATTTTTTTTATGAACATTACATTTTATTTTTTTTGCTGGAATTTGAAATTTATCGTTTTTTATACAATTTAAATTATGTGTAGGGGTCGGCGTCCTCGACGACCCGTCTGTTTTATGAGGTAAAAAAAATCTATCATCTTCAAATGTATTTGCTCTATTTCTAAGCATAAGAGGCTTAATAACAAAATCGTTAATCAATTCAGAATCAGACATACCATCTATATAAAATAAAAAAGCACTATACTGTTTATTACGAGCATAAATATTAAACTCCCTAATAACAATATCAGAATTAATTAAAGTATTAAATTTTATATTAATATATTCTAAATTTTTAGATAAATCTGAAAAAACAACTTTATAATCAGAAGAATTACTTTCAGCATTATAACTTATTTTTTTTTCTTCTTGCTCATCACCCATTAAAACAAAATTATAATTTTGGGCAGGTTCATATTTAAACAAATTTAGAACTTTATTTAAAACACTCATACACAAGCCTTTCAAAATTTTTATTTATTAAAATTACCAAATGCCAAATATATTGTTTTTTATACCTTGGTGTCGCAATCTTCGGAATTGAAAATGGTCTATTGACCATTTAGAACTAAATTACCTTTTTATAAAATATAATTTACATATTTACATTAATAATACATAAATTAACAAAAGGAAGATTGCTCCAAATCGCACTCGCAGGTGTAACTGCTCGTTTGGTCGCTTACGCGGTATTTCAAAACAAATATATTTGTCATTTTATTAAATATTATGTCAGACGTTGTAGGGGTCGGCGTCCTCGACGACCCGCAAAGAAAATCTATATTTTTAAATTCTAGGAAAATTCTAATTTTATTGTAGGGGCGACGC
>USJU01000062.1 GCA_900555085.1 uncultured Clostridium sp. | reverse complement strand
CTTTTATAAGCACTATAAAAAGACCTTTTATAGAATTGAGTGGATTTATAAACGAGTGGCAACAATTTAAAGTATCTGTATCTAAAGTGAGAAAACTATTAGAAACAGAACCTAAAATTAAAAACATAGGAAATCTAGAAGTGGATAATTGGAATGATATTACATTTGACAATGTGTCTGCAAAATATGAAAATAAACAAGTTGTTAAAAATATTAATCTAAACATTAAGCCAAATAAAACATATGCTTTTATTGGAGAAATTGGAAGTGGAAAATCTACTATAGGAAAATTATTATTAAGATTAGTAGAAACCTCAAATGGTAAAATTACAATTAATGGTATTCCAATACATGATTATACTTTAGAATCTTTAAGAAAAAATATTGGTTATGTGTCTCAAACACCATTTTTATTTTCAGATACTATTGCAAATAATGTTTCCTTTGGAAATGAGAATTTAACAAAAGAAGAAATTATAAATTATTTAGAATTAGTGAAAGCTGATTATGTGTTTAATTTGCCATATAATATTGATACAATTATTGGAGAAAATGGGGTAAGTTTATCTGGAGGAGAAAAGCAAAGACTTTCTTTGGCAAGAGCTATCGCAAAGAAACCAAGTATTTTAATTTTAGATGATATAACTTCAGCACTGGATTTTGAAACAGAATTAGAGGTAACCAATAATATTAACAATATGAAATATGAATGTACCAAAATTATTATTGCCCAAAAAATTCTTTCTGTAAAAAATGCAGATACCATTTTTGTTATGAGTAATGGAAAGATTGCAGAATGTGGTTCACATGGAGAATTATTACAAAAAAATGGAATATATAAAGAAATTTATGATATTCAAACAAATAGTATGGAGGAATGCATATGGAAGTAAATAAATATGATCAAGATGAAAAAAACACATCATTTAGTTTTTCTAATTATAAAAGAGGATTAGAGTATATAAAAAAGTATAAAGCTAAATTATTTATTGTATTTATTTTAAACTGTATATCAGTAATTACTACCTTATTTATTACTAAGATGTTACAATATGTAATTGATGATGTCATTCCTAGTAGCAATTATGAAAAGCTATTTATTATGATATTAATAGCATTCTTATTAGTATTGGTATCAATTATTTTAACAAAAGCTTATTCAAAAATATTGGCACAAGTAAATCAAAATATTGTAGAAGATATAAAGAATGATTTATTTTCTCATATTCAATATTTATCGTTTAATTATTATGATACAAGGCCTCACGGAAAAATACTAGTTAGGTTAACAGAATATGCAGAAGATGTATCTACTTTAATTACAGATAAATTAGTAACAACATTTTTAAACATATTTAATATGCTTATAATTTTAGTATTTATGTTTTTGACTAATGTTAAACTAACATTAATTGCAATAATAGGAATTATAGTACTTAGCTTAATATTTGCAATAACTGCTAGAATAAAAAGAAATTATAAATTATTAATAAATAATAAAAATTCTAATCTTAATGCATATCTAGTGGAAAGTTTAAAAGGAATGCAAACAACTCAAAGTTTTAATAGAGAAGAAAAGAATCAAAAAATATTTAATAAATTAAGTAAAGACTGGAGAGATGCTAGTTGTAAGTGTATAAAGTTTGGTAATATAGGTTGGTGTAGTGTTCAAATAATGTCCCATTTTGTATCTGCAACAATTTATTTTGTAGGAGCTTTTGTATTGTATCCAACTGTATCTGTAGGAGTTATTGTTGCTATGGGAAGTTATTCTTCTAATTTTTGGCAACCAATAGAAGATTTATTTAAAACATTAGATGAATTTATTAATTCTATTACATATCTAGAAAGAATATTTGAAACAATGGATGAAGAAATAGAAATTAAAGATGTAGAAAATGCAATTGATATCAACTTAGAAGGGTTAATAGAATTTAAGAATGTAACATTTTCTTATATAGATAATAGAAAAGTTTTAGATAATATATCTTTCAAAGTAAAACCACAAGAAAAGGTAGCTATTGTTGGAGAAACAGGAAGTGGAAAAACCACTATTACTAATTTAATTGGTAGATTTTATGATATTAATAGTGGCAAGATTTTGATTGATGGAAAAGATATTAAAAATTTAAAACTAAACAGCATTAGGAAACAAATTGCTATAATGCAACAAGAAAATTATTTGTTTAGTACAAGTATTATGAAGAATTTAAAATATGGTACAGATAATATAACAGATGAAGAAGTTATAGAAATATGCAAAAAATTAAATGTACATAATTGGATAATGACTCTAGAAAATGGTTATAATACGAAGTTAAGTAACAATGGAAAAAATCTATCTGATGGAGAAAGACAAGTATTATGCTATGTTAGAACAATTATTAATAATCCTAAAATACTAATCTTTGATGAAGCAACAAGTAAGATTGATATAAAAACTGAAAAGATGCTTCAAAATCTAACAAAGGAAATGATAAAAAATAAAACATTAATTACAATTGCACATAGGTTATCTACTATAGTAGATAGTGATAGAATACTATTTGTTAAGGATAAGAAAATAGTAGAATGTGGAACTCATAAAGAATTAATGCAATTAAGAGGTAACTATTATAATTTATATATGAGTCAAGCAGAAGCACTTAATTAATTAAATACATATAAATATATAGGAACATCTCAAGAGTATCAAAAAATTATGAGATGTTCCTATAAAAATTTGGTCAATATATAAGGGATTATCTTTCTAAATCCCACTCTTTTTCTAATTCTTCATGTTCTAATTGTTTTACTGGATCAATAAAAGTATTAGTTTGTTTTTCAAAATCCTTAATTAATTGTTTTGATTCTCCAATACCAAATTTATGACAAACCCAATCTATAAATTTTTCAACCGTTTCATAAAATTTATCAATGATCTTGTGTAGATGGCTATTTTCTTTTTCTAAAGACTTAATCTTACTTTTATATTTATATTCAATATCAAATTCCTTATTTTTAAATTCTTTTTCTAGTTCATCTTTTCTATTTTTATAATCAAAATCTAAATTATTGCTTTTCTTTTTATATTCATGTTCTAAATGCCTTACAGTACTGTGCAATTCTTCATTGTCAGCAAGTATTGAATTTCTTTCTTTTTGGTACATTTCAGCCTCATCAATAATTTTTGATTGTTTTGACAATTCCTTATGCAAAGCCAAATTATCTTTATATAATTCTTGTATTAGTTCATCTTTTGGCTTTATAATTTCATTTTCTACTTTTTCTCTATTAAGTTTAATTAATTTTATGTCATTTATATCTGGAATTTCTGGTAACTCTAATTTTATACTATCTAATACTTTTTTAGTATTTTCAAAATTAGTTATTTTTTTTAAATCTTCTATTTTTTGATGTTTTGCTCCTGTTTCTTCTACTGGTAGTCCTCTTTCTAAATCAAAACCTTTTGATGTTATATATTCGTGAAAAGCATTCTGCAATTTTCTATAACTATCTCTACCTCTCCAAAAATCTCTTGCACAGATTTTGTCTATTGGATTTCCTTTTTCATCTTTTGTATGAATTACAGGTATATATACCAAGTGCATATGTGGTGTTGTTTCATCTAAATGTACTGCTGCTGATACTATATATTTCTCTCCAAGATTTTTGTAATTACATACAAACTTATAACTTTCTTTGAAATATCTTTTTGTTTCTTCTATTCCAATTTTATCAAAAAACTTATTATTAGATGTAATCATCATTTCACACATTATAATGCTATTACTTCTAATATGACCTTGTAAATTATATTCTTTTTTCATTTTATCAAATTCTTTTATATATGTTAGTTCATTTTTCTTACAGTAAAAATTCAAATGTGTTCTTGCCCCGGTCAATATCTTTATTAGAATGACCTTTTGACCTTCTATCATTGTGAATGTATGACCCCTGTGCATCAACTCTTGTTAATTTATCATTTCTTATAATGGCATAGCTCATATTCTTCGTAGCCTCCTTTCTCGCTAGAATAAATTTATTTGTCTAACATACTAGTCAAGTAAGCTTGACCGTATGGCAGGGTTTTACAACCCCACACCCCAAACCTAAAAATTGCTACTTGCATTTTTAGGTTCTTTCATAAAAAATGCTTGTCGCAATTTTTATGAAAGTAGAGCCAAGAAAAATAAATTTTCTTGACTCTATCACTTTAGCAACTACTAAGCAGAAACCAGAGGGAGAGAGCTAAAGTGAATTAGGTGTAATAATCCCATTTATGAAAATAGAATTATTACACCTATATAAGCTGAAACCGTCGGTCGTTCGCCTCGTTTCATAGGTAGTCTAGTAAGTAGCTTTTGCTACTATAATTGCAGATATTTCTATTAATGCTATATAAAAATATCTTTGTTCATACTTGCCCAAACTTTTTACAATTACAAATCCATTTCAAGTTTTGCCACCGAATACTCTTTTATTATTGTGAGTCTGTGTTCTAAAATCTCACTCACGCATTTTGTATAATTAGACTGCTTATACAAATGCGAATGAACTTTATAGCATCGGCTCATCACACCAAACACTTTTTAAGAGGTGTTGCATTTCTCTTTTGAACATAAAAAACTACTTATAGTTTAAAAACTACAAGTAGTTAGTTTTATTCTTATTCAATTAGTCCTCACAATCGAAAATAAGACAATAAAATTTGTAATTGGTATAAATTTTAGGCATTGACTTTTATAATGATTAATATTAAAATAATGATATCAATAAGTAAGGAACTTGTTATGACTTTGATAAATTTTGTCAAACAAATGTCAAACAATTTCGTTTAAAAATTTAATTTGGCGAAAGTATTGAAATAAAATATTTTTGAATTTTGCAACTATAAAATATTGATAAATAGCTACTTTAAACAGCAAAGAGTAATCTTAAATAATTGTAAGTATAAAATGAAAGGTACGACTTTGACTCATGCATGCGCTAGTTCGAATCTAGCCAGCCCAGCCAAAAAGAATTCTACAATATGTAGAATTCTTTTTTTATTACAAAATATAGTAAATTTAATAATCAAGAAATAAAAATATTTTAATCTTGAGAAATTAAATGTCCCTTCTTACAATAAGGGACATTTATATTTTTTATATTGTATTTTCTCTATATTTATGCTATAATCGTCTATGTAACTTATTTTTTTACATTTACGAAAGTAAAAAATTTTACTTTCTAGAAAGGAAGGCTTAATGTTAGGTTTTATAGTAAACTGTGGTAGTAGTTCAATTAAAGTTCGGTTGATTGATACATTTACCAAAGAATCGCTTTTTGAAGCAAAAGCTGAACACCTAGGAACTTATTCTTCAAAAATCACATCTAAAATTGATTGTTTTTCATGTGATTTAACTCCTGAGGATGCATGTCAAATTTCTCATGATGGTGCATTAGATTTAATCTTGAGAAATTTAGAATCAAGGAAAATTATTTCTGATCTAAAAGATATTTCTTTTGTTGGACACAGAATTGTTCATGGAGGTACATTTTTCTCCAAACCAACTGTAATAACAGAAGAGGTTATTGAAAAAATAACCTTATGTAACAATTTAGCTCCACTTCACAATCCTGTTGGAATTCTCGGAATAAGATGTTGCCAAAAACTATTTCCTAATGCAATTCAAATTGCAGTTTTTGATACTGCATTTCATCAGACTATCCCGGAAATAAATTTTAAGTATGCAATTCCGAATCGCTTTTATAAAAGTGGCATACGAAAATATGGTTTTCACGGAACAAGCTATTCGTATTCAACAAGGGTATTGCTTGATACTATTAAAGACGAAGAAGATTTATCTTCAATCATAGCGCATATTGGTCAAGGAACAAGCGTATGTGCCATAAAAAAAGGAAAGTCTGTATATACTTCTATGGAATTTAGTCCATTAAGTGGATGTGTTATGGGAACTCGTTCTGGCACAATTGATCCGGCTATTATTCAGTATATGTGCAATTCATTTAATTATAGTTTAGATCAAGTTATGAATATTCTTAACAAAGAATCCGGACTTCGTTCACTTGCAGATACCTGTAATATGATAGAAATCCTTAACGGTGTTGAAGAAAAAGATCCCACCTGTATTTTTGCATTAGTTTATTTCTGTAATTCCATTGCAGAAAATATTGCAAAGGCAATTATTTCTCTTGGAGAAAAGCCAAAGCAAATTGTTTTTACAGGAGGAATTGGTGAAAATTCCTATTTAGTTAGGGAATTAATTTTGAAGAAAATTTCTTGCATTGTTGATGAATTCAGTTTAAATTATCAAAAAAATCTGAAAAATAATTTTTTAATTACTGATTCAACTTCAAAGCTATCCGTTTACGTTATAAAAGCAAACGAAGAACTGGAAATTGCATTGGAAGCTGCCAATTTAATTTCACAACATTAAAAAAATTAATAAGTTCTAAAAAGCCCTATACACTGTATAGGGCTTCCTTCTTTTATTTTGGTGGAGATGAGGAGAGTCGAACTCCTGTCCATAAATCCTTCCATATAAACTTCTCCGAGTGCAGTTTATTATTTAATTTCTTTTTTATTTAGATTAATAAACAAAACTAAATAAAATATATCTTCTCTAAAAATACCCTCTATTTCTGAAGAACTAAATAGATTTGTTTCCCACTAAGTCGACACCTATTTTATAGCCGTGGGTAAACTATAAATAGATGACACTGCGCCTAGGCAGCGTATGCTAATTCTCTATTATCAGCGTTTATTTTAATTTCTCACCTTTTTAAGTGGCCTGGCGAGAATCCACTACTCGCTATTTATACTTCTGGATAAATGTCGAAACCATTACATCCCCATGTACTTTTTATTATAATATATATTTTTAGTTTTTTCAATATATTATAATTTTAATTTGTATCATCCTTAATAAAAATCTAATGGATTTGTATATTCTCCATTTATACGTATTCCAAAATGTAAGTGTGGTCCTGTTGTTGCTCCATTTGTTGGTTTTCCGAGTTGAGTCTGTATATTTGTTTCCTGCAACTCCATATACATATTTCGGTCCTACCTTTCCTATTATTTGTCCTTGCTTTACTTTATCTCCTTCTTTTACTATATAATTTGGATTTACATGACAATATGATATTTTCATATTTTCTACAGATATTGTTATTGTATACCCTCCACCACCTAAAAAATTTGTAAATGTTATTTCTCCATCACATACTGCTATTAAATTTGTGCCTTCTGGTGCGCCTATGTCTACTCCTTTATGAAAGGTTGATGCTCCTGTTGTTGGTGCCACTCTTTTTCCAAAATTACAATTTATTTTAGTATACCCTGGTGTTGGCCATATAAAGCCATTTGGATTTAATTTTATTTCTTCTGAATTTGATGTATCTATAGATACATTTGTTGATTGAATTGTAGGAATAAAAAAGATACAAATAGCTATTACAAATACTATTATAATTATTATTAAATTTTTTATTGAACTAAAAAAACTACTCATATGAAATCCTTTCATAAAAGTAGCTCCCTATATTAAATTTGGCAGGGGTACTAAGATTCGAACTCAGACTTGTGGTTTTGGAGACCATCGTGCTAACCATTGACACTATACCCCTATGAACTTACTTAATTATATTAACATATGTTTTTGTTTTATGCAAGAGTTTTCGAGAAAATTAATTACAAATTATTCGGGTCGTCGAGGACGCCGACCCCTACAACGTTTGACAAATTTTATTCAAAGACAAAATAATAATTAAGATCAAATTTCGCGAGGCAAGTGGGGA
>USJU01000061.1 GCA_900555085.1 uncultured Clostridium sp. | reverse complement strand
CAGTTGTATTTCCTGTATCTGTATTATTTGTTGTATTTCCTCCTGTTGTATTGTCTTTTTTGTTTACAGTTATTATAATTTTTGAACCTTCATCAACTGTTGTTCCAGATTTTATACTTTGTTTTAAAACAACTCCATCTTCTTTACTTGAATCTGAATCGTATTTTATTTCTACCTTTAATTTTAGTCCTTCTAATTTAGATTTTGCACTTGATAATGTTTCTCCTATAACACTTGGAACTTCTATTCCTTTGTTTTGTGGTGTTTCTACTGTTGTATTTGTTTCTGATATTGCTGGAGATGTGTGTACATTACATGTTTCTTTTGGTGCAGATGCTGAACCAGATAGATTTGAGTTCCATAGTTTTCCATTATATTTTGATTCTTTTTCTGGTATTCCTCCAAATCTTCTTTGTTCTTTTTCTGGACAGAATTCTGTTGCTATCATATTTGTTTCTTTACAAATTTCTATTGCTGTTCCTGCTGTACATGTATCTGTTGGAACTGTTCCTTTTATAAATATGTCTGTTACTGTATTTGAACATCCTGCTGAAGGAAGCAATCCTGTGTCTTTGCAGATTGTTGCTGTAACTATTCCTGTTGGTTCTTTAAATGATTTACTTTCTAATCCTTTATGTATTTCTTTAAATACTGCTGCACTTATTTTTCCAGCTGGGTTTCCTGAAAAGTGAACTTCTTCTTGGTCATCATATCCATACCAAGTTGCTGCTGTATAATATGGTGTAAATTCGCAAAGCCATCTATCATAATCATCGTTTGTTGTACCTGTTTTAGCACATACATCCATTCCTGATATTGCACAATATGTTGCTGTTCCTTTGCTTCCTGTAACTGGTTGATTTAATATACTTTTTGTTACATATGCAGCTTGTTCTGAAAGAACTCTTTCTTTCTTTTGTTCTTTTTCTATAACTGTATTTCCACTTTTATCTTCTACTTTTGTATAAAATATTGGTTCAATATATTCTCCACCATTTGCTATTGTTGCATATGCTGCTGCCATTTCTAATGGACTTACACCATTTGTTAATCCTCCTAAAGCCATTGATAAGTTTTCATCGTTTGCAGATTTGTTATCTTGACTTGTTACCATAGATGAAATACCCATTTTCTTTAAATATTCTATAGATTTTTGTGGTGTTAATTCTGCCATTATTTTTAATGGAATAATATTTTGTGATATTTCTATTGCGTCTCTAACTGTTGATAATCCTTTGTAGCCACTATAATAGTTTTTAGGTTTGTAATTTCCAAAGCTTGTTTCACAGTCATCATATACTGTTGCAGCTGTTATTATTTTTTCTTCAATTGCTGGTGCAATAACTGCTAGTGGTTTCATTGAAGATCCTGTTTGACGTTTTGATTGAGTTGCTCTATTTAATCCATATGTGAAGGCATCGTCTCCTAATCCTCCAACTGTTCCTACTACTTTTCCTGTTGTATGGTCAATTATTACCATTGCGGCTTGTGAGTGTTTGTATTCTCCTGTATCTTCATCCTTGCTTTTCCTAGATTTTACAATGTATTTGTCTTTTTTAAATTCTTCTTCCATTACATTTTGAACTGCTGAGTCTTGTGTTGTATAAATTTTATAACCTTTTGTATATAATTGAATTTCTGCCATTTCGGCACTCCATCCATTTTTTTCCATTAAGTCTTGTTTTGCTTGTTGAAGAGCTGCTATTGTATGATAAGAATGGCCTGAATTTGAATTTATATTTCCTTTTTTGAAGGCTAATCCATTTTCTACTTCTTTCATAGCATTGTTATATTCTTCATCGCTGTCTATGTAACCTAATTCATGCATTTTAGTTAAAACTGTTTGTGTTCTTTTTATTATTTTATCTTTTTGGTCTTGATTGTCGCTAAATGGTTTGTATAAACTTGGTGAATTGTTTATTCCTGCTAAATATGCACATTCAGCTAAACTTAGTTCATTTGCTGATTTACTAAAATATAGTTGTGATGCTGTTTCAACACCATATGCTTGACCTCCAAGGCCTATTAAATTCAAGTATAATTCTAGTATTTGTTCTTTTGTAAGCATTTGTTCTACTTGATATGCTTTAGACATTTCTTTTACTTTTCTTAAAATACCTGCAATTCCTGATCTATCTTTATCTTGTGTTAAGTTTTTTACCAATTGTTGTGTTATTGTACTTCCACCAAAAGATGAACTTCCACCTTTAAAAATATAGTTTACAGTTGCTGCAGATGTTCTTTTTAAATCTACCCCATGATGTTCATAAAATCTTTCATCTTCTATTGCAATAAATGCTTTTGGCAAATATTTATTCATTTCATCCATAGAAATTACTTTTCTTTTTTCATCCTTTGAAAGTTCAGCGATTAAATTTCCGTCTTTATCGTATACTGTAGCGTTTACATTGTTTAAGGTTAGGTCATCTTTGCTTATTTTGAAATCATCTCCGAATAGTCCAAAAAACGCTCCTGCAATTACTCCTATAGCAATAATAATTAATGCTACTAAAGCTATTATACAAACTTTCATTACTTTTTTAAATTTTGGATGTTTGCTAACTTTTTTTCCTTTTTTATTTTTTATGTTTTTGCTTTTTACTTTTTCGCTAGCTGTGTGTGAATTACTATGTGATGCTCTGTTGCTTCTTTTATTGTTATATTCAGACATTATTAAGTCCTCCTTATATTTCTTGATTTTTACAAAAATATTATATTACAAAAAATAAAAAAGATAAAGACTTTTTAATAAATTTTAATATTAATTAATATGAAAAGAGAGCATATTTATTACTTTCTCTATAAAAATAATAGATATGCCCTCTTTTTTAGACTTTTATTTAGATGTTTGAATTTGTAATGTTTTTTCTAAGTAGTTTATTCTGTCTTCATGATTAAAAATTGCAGCTGAATTAATATTGTTTGACTTTTCTAAAACGTTTAATCTTTGATTTTGAATATCTTCTGTTTCACTTTTACTATTTAAACATTCAACAGCTAACGCAAAATCTCTTCCGTATTTTTCTTCAAAATAAGTCATTTGATCTGAAATTCTTTGGTCAATTCTTCTATAGAATTTTTCTTCTTGTTCTTTGAATCTTTTATCAATTCTTTCTTCTTGTTCTTGAAGTCTTTGCTCAATTTTTTCATCTTGTTCTTTAAATCTTTGTTCAATTTTTTCATCCTGCTCTTTGAATCTCTGATTCATTTCGTCTCGTAAGCCTCCAACTTCTGTTTTTACTATTATGGCAATTTGATTTAAATCTTCTTTTGTCATATTTTCACCTCCTTTTGAATATTTGTGAAATTTTATCATATGTTTTTTGTTATTTCAATGCTTTTTTTATATTATAGAAAATTTTTTTATTTGTAGGGGCAGACAACTCTGTCTGCCCAATATCAAAACTATTTTTTATCTACAAATATTTCTTTAAAAATTTTCCTGTATAACTTTGCTCGTTTTTACAGATTTGCTCTGGTGAACCTACTGCTACAATTTGTCCTCCACCATTTCCGCCTTCTGGGCCTAAATCTATTATATAATCTGCTGTTTTTATTAAATCTAAATTATGTTCAATAACAATTATACTGTTTCCTGTATTTACAAGTCTTTGTAAAATATCTACTAATTTATGAACATCCGCTATATGTAAACCTGTTGTTGGTTCATCTAAAATATATAAAGTTTTTCCAGTTGCTCTTTTAGATAATTCTGTTGCAAGTTTTACACGTTGTGCTTCTCCTCCAGAAAGAGTTGTTGATGGTTGTCCAAGTTTTATATATCCTAGACCTACATCATATAAAGTTTGAATTTTTTGTTTTATTTTTGGTATTTTATCAAAAAATTCAAGTGCTTCTTCAACTGTCATATCTAATACATCTGCAATACTTTTTCCTTTATATTTTACCTCTAAAGTTTCATAATTATAACGTGTTCCTTTACATACTTCACAAGGCACATAAACGTCTGCTAAAAATTGCATTTCTATTTTATGAACTCCATCTCCATTACAAGCTTCACATCTACCACCAGCAACATTAAAACTAAATCTGCCTTTTGAGTACCCTCTAAGTTTTGCTTCATTTGTTCCTGCAAACAAATCTCTAATAATATCGAATACACCAGTATATGTAGCTGGATTTGAACGTGGTGTTCTACCTATAGGAGATTGGTCTATATTTATTATTTTATCAATATTTTCTAAACCTTTTATACTCTTATGTTTTCCAGGTTTTAAATTTGAACCATTTAATTCTTTAGCTATAGATTTATATAATATTTCATTTACTAATGTTGATTTTCCAGAACCAGATACTCCTGTTACACAAGTAAATACTCCTAAAGGAAAATCTACAGTTATATTTTTCAGATTATTTTCTGTCGCACCTTTTATTTGTATTACTTTACTTTTACTATGTTTTCTTCTTGTTTTTGGAACAGATATTTTTTTAGTACCACTTAAATATTGACCTGTAATAGAATCCTTTATTTGTTTTATTTCTTCTGCAGTTCCTTGAGCCATTACATTTCCGCCATGAACTCCTGCACCTGGTCCAATATCTATAATTTGGTCTGCTGCATACATTGTATCTTCATCGTGTTCTACAACTATTAATGTATTTCCTAAATCTCTTAACTTCTTTAAAGTAGCAATTAATTTATCATTGTCTCTTTGATGAAGTCCTATACTTGGTTCATCTAGAATGTATAAAACTCCTGTTAATCCTGAACCAATTTGTGTTGCTAAACGTATACGTTGTGCTTCTCCTCCAGATAATGTTCCAGAACTTCTAGATAATGTTAAATAATCTAATCCAACATCAATTAAGAATTGTAATCTTGCATCTATTTCTTTTAAAATCAAGTCTGAAATCATTCTTTCTTTTTCATTTAGTTCAATATTATTTATGAAATCTTTCATTTCTCTAATTGGCATTGCTGTTAATTCGTTTATATTTTTATCTCCAATTTTTATAGATAAAATTTCTGCTTTTAATCTTGCGCCTTTACATTCTGGACATTCTGAGTCGCTCATGTACATTTCATAAAACTGTCTCATACCATTTGATTTTGTTTCTCTATGCCTTCTTTCCAATGTAGGTATTACACCTTCAAATGGAGCCGAAAATCTACGTGTTCCTGCATAAGATGTATATTCAAAATCTATTACTTCATCTCCAGTTCCATATAAAATTTTATCTAAAAATTCTCTTGGTAATTTTTTTATTGGAACTTTTATATCTACTCCGTAATGTTTAGCAATACTTTCAAAATACATTTTAGCCATTGTTTCACTTTTTTTCATAGTACTTGCACCAAAAGCCTTAACTCCGTCATATAAAGTTTTATTTTTATCCGGAATAATTAAATCTTCATCCATTTTCAATAAATAACCTATTCCTGTACAAGATGAACAAGCTCCTTGAGGATTGTTAAATGAAAACATTCTTGGAGATAATTCTGGAAAACTAAATCCACAAGTTGGACAAGCATAGTTAGCACTATATAATATTTCTTTTGATTTACTACCTTCAAATACTTCAATTACAACAAGATTATCCGCATATTTCATAGCTGTTTCAACAGATTCTGTAAGTCTGCTTCGTATTCCATCTTTTATAACTAATCTATCTACAATTAAATCTATTTTATGTTTTTTAGTTTTACTAAGCTTAATTTCATCTGAAAGCTCGACAATTTCTCCATCAATTTTTGCTCTAACAAATCCATTTTTTTGATATTCCTGTATTTGTTTTACAAATTCACCTTTTCTATCTCTAACTACTGGTGCTAATATTTGAAATTTAGTACCTTCTTTTAAAGCTAAAATATTATCTATAATTTGGTCAATACTTTGTTTTTCAATTTTTGTATGACAATTTGGGCAATATGGAACCCCTATTCTTGCATATAATAAACGAATATAATCATATATTTCTGTAACAGTTCCAACTGTTGAACGTGGATTTTTAGAAGTTGTTTTTTGGTCTATTGAAATAGCTGGCGAAAGACCTTCTATTAATTGTACATTTGGCTTTTGCATAACACCCAAAAATTGTCTTGCATATGAAGATAAACTTTCAACATATCTACGTTGCCCTTCTGCATATAAAGTATCAAATGCAAGTGAAGACTTTCCAGAACCAGAAAGCCCTGTAATAACAACCAATTTATCTCTTGGTATTTTTAAATTTATATTTTTTAAATTGTGCTCTTTTGCACCCTTTATTATAATTTCATTATTCATTTTTGCCCCCTATACAAAAATTATTATACAATATTTTTTTATACAAAACAAGAGTTTTGTTTGATTTTTTATGTATACTGTGCTAAAATATAAAAAGTTATAATTGTTGTATTACACAAAAGGAGGAAATATGAATAAATTTAATAACTTGTTAGCAGAATCAAAAAAATTATTTCCAAAACACAAGAAAATTCTTGTACGGATAAAAGAATTACCACAAAACCCTTTTGGTTCAACAATATTTGGTAAAATTATAGAAGGAAGAGATTTATACTTTGAGTTCATAATTTATATTCATGATGACTATTTAACTCTTGATTCAAAACAAATTAGAAATTATGAACCTGTAAAACTTCCAATTGATGCCAAATTATGGATTGAACTCTATAAAGTTTTTAACTTTGTAGAATTTATAAAGGATGATAATGAAAGTTAGTTTATCCAAATTTATCTTAATTAATAAAAAATGAGCCGTAATTCGGCTCATTTTTTTATTTTTTGTATATTCCAACTACAGTTTTGTTATCTTCAACATTACTTATAATTGTACTATTACTTCCTATTTTTACATTATTACCAATTTTTATAGGACCTAAAACTTTTGCACCACATCCAACCATTACATTATTTCCTATGTCTGGATGTCTTTTATACTTATCCTTTCCTGTTCCTCCAAGAGTAACTCCATGGTAAATTGTACAATCATTTCCTATTGTTGTTGTTTCTCCTATTACAATACCCATTCCATGATCTATAAATAATCTTCTACCAATTTTTGCTCCTGGATGAATTTCTATTCCTGTAAAGAATCTTCCTAATTGTGATATTAATCTTGCAATAAAATAAAATCGATGATAATAAAAGAAATGTGCTATTCTGTAGTATACTAAAACATGAAATCCTTGATATAAAATAATAACTTCTAATATATTCCTTGCAGCTGGATCTTTTTTTTGTATATTTTTAGCATCTTCATACAATTCTTTAAAAACTTTCATAGAATCACCTAATATATCTTATTTAAAAAATTTATTTTTGTTAATAGAATAAGAATTTCATATATTACAAAAACACACTAACTTAAATTTAAGTTAGTGTGCTGGTTTTTAATGATTTGCGCAATATTCGCAAAAACTTTCTTCGTCTTCTGACGTTGGTACATCAAATGGTGAAACAAAACGACCTTCATCCATAATAAGATTTTTATCATAATAATTCTCATCATCATAATAAATTATCGTATTTGAGGAAAGTTCTGCTTTTTCGATTGCATCTTTTACCATTTCTTCGATGGTATCTCCTGAAAGATCCCATTCATCAACTATTCGAGAGTTTTCTACCTCAAATAGCATATCTTCAACAATAACGTAGCCATATGTTAATACGGCTTCTTCTTCACTCAGACCAAAATAATTATTCATAAGTCTGTCCTCCTCATTATAAAAGCTATTTGCAAGTTATCATTAATTATGTTAACACCACAAATCAATTTTGTCAATATTTTTTGATATTTTCTTTATTTTATGATACTATATATAAAT
>USJU01000060.1 GCA_900555085.1 uncultured Clostridium sp. | reverse complement strand
TATAAAAGTGATGATTTTAATTTTTATATGGGCTGGTTTATAAATGCAATAAATGATTATATAAATAAGAGCTATGATATAGAAGAATTTTTTACCTATATGTTTTTTAATAACTGTACTTTAAATATTATATATTTACCTTATATTTTAAGTGAAAGTTTTAGAAAAATAGTAATAGATGATATAAATGAATATAAACAAAAATATAATATAGAGCAAATTTTCGAATAAAAATAAGCAGGATTTTAATGAAAATTAAGACATGATATATATTATCAAATATTTATATCAAAAATCTTTTAACACAATTTTTTTTTAGGATTTCAATATTTATGTGCCAAAAAAATGTTTAATAGCTTACTCTTGATTTAGAGTAGGCTTTTTTTATTTTGATACATTTTATTTTTGGTATAAAAGATTATAAAAAAAATATCAATATTATGCATCCTTTTTTATAACTTAGAACGTCTAATTAGTATATAATATGTGCATATTAAATAGGAGGAAAAGCTAGTGTATGAATTAGTAAACGAGGCCAAGTTAGGAAACAAAGAAGCTTTTACAAAAATTATAACTGAAATGGAAAATGAATTATACAAAATTGCTAGATTACGATTAAAAAATGAAGATGATATAGACGATGCAATACAAGAAACTATGATTAAGGCATTTAAATCAATAAAAAAATTAAAAAAAGAAGAATATTTCAAAACTTGGATAATTAAAATTTTAATTAATAATTGCAATAATATTTATAGAAAGAAAAAGAAAAAAGAAATTTTGATAGAAGATTATTCAATGGAATTAAAGTCTGAAATAAACAAATTAGAACATGTAGAGAATGAATTAGACTTTTATAGTATTATAAAAGTACTTGATTATGAAGAAAAAATAATTTTAGTTTTATATTATATGGAAAACTTTACAACTAAAGAAATAAGCAAAATTATTAAATTAAATAGTAACACCGTAAAATCAAAACTTTTGAGAGCTAAAAATAAGTTAAAAGAAGTTTATGGAGGGGAGAGAGAAATATGGATGAATTAGATAAAAGAATAAGTTCAATATTAAAAGAAGATATTGAGTTACCAAATAAATATCATAATGCAATACAAAAGGCTTTATATAGAAACACAAAAATAAAAAATAAGAATACAATAATAAAATTTGTTTTAGCATTATCTTCATCAGCCATTTTAACAACAGGTGTAGTATTTGCTACAGGAATAACAAAATATATTAATGAATTTTTTAATAGTAATAAAGGAATAGATACAGCTATTGAAAATGGATACATATTAAATACTGATACAAGTTGTATTGATTCAAGTGATATACAAATAAAGGTAGATAATGTACTTATGGATGATTTTAATTTAAGTATGTCATTTTCAATTATTTTTAATAATGATACTAATGTTGAAGAAATTGAAAAAATAAATTTTTCCGATATGATTATAACAGATGAAGATAAGAGAATTATTTATTGTGAGAATAAAGAAAAATTTAATAAATATTGCCTAGATAATGAATTAAATTATACATATTTAGATTTTAATGATAATTATATAAATAGTGGAAGTAACTATTATATAAAATCAAAAAAAGATAATGTTGTTGAAGTTATATATAATTTTTATAGTAGTCAGTATCCTAGAAGTAAAAAATTGAATATAAATATAAATAATATTAAACTTGAACAAAGTAATAAAGATATTTTATCAGAAGGAGACTGGAATATAGAACTAGATATGCCAGAAAAATTTTATAAAAGAGAAGCAAAAATTTATAGTGTAAAGAATTGTAGTGATCCAAGTATAGATATAAAAGAATTGGCGATATATAATACATGTACTAAATTTGAATTTAATACTAAATTGAATCCAATATATAACGATAATGATACAGAAGAGACAAAAGAATCAAAAAAAGAAGAATTTATTAAATGGGGTATGAGTTTGCCATATAGCTTTATTGAAAATGAATATATAGAACTAAGTAACGGAGAAAAATTTTATCCTACAGAAAGTAGTTCAGAAGATAGCGGAACTTCATATCCATTCAATGGAGAAATGAACCATTTCCAAACATTCAATTTGACTCAATATGACAATCTAACAGAAAATATAAGATTATATTTTACTTTACATACACAAAAAGAAACAAAGGAAATTATGATAGAATTTGAGAGAAAATAAGTGAGAAAGAGAAAAACTAAAAAGTTTTTCTCTTTAATATATTAATATGTTTTTACTTTTTTTTACTTTTTTATCAATAAAAGGGTTTATCTGTTTATAATTGTAAAAGATTTAAAGATAAAGTCTTTAAATTTGAGAATTAAAATCGTTTTATTAATAAAAACGTATTTTAATAAAAAAAGTTAGAGATTTTTTTACAGTAAATTGTTAAATTATGGAGGATAAGATTATGAAAACATTAAAAGATATTAAGAAAAAGCGGATTATTAGCCTCTTTATGGCTTTAGCATTAATGATTGTTGGTATGCCTTGTGCTTCAGCATCTGCAGCAGGAAGAGAAACTTTACCGAGTGGGATATATGAAATCGGAAGTTTTACATTCCAGAATACTAATTTATCACCAGTAAAAACAGTTTCTGGAACTAAGTTAGGATTAGGAATATCCTTTAAAAAAGCATCAACAGATAAAGGAATTGGAAATGTAAAATTAACTGTTCAGATTCGTGATGCAAACACAGGAGCTGTATTAGTCCAAAAAACAGAAGTGGCTAATGAAGGTGGAAATAAAATGCTTACAATAGCTCCTATTGATTTAGGATATGCTGGAAGAAAAATTAAGATCTGGTATGATGCGAGTTCAACGGGTGCATCAAATGGTAACTTCAGAAGTATAACCTGTAATTCTGTAAAGTCTTGTGTAATGTAATAAAAATCAAAAGCTACCTCTAACTTTTCTACTCCTTTTTATATAAAAAAAGGAGTAGTTTTTTTAACTTATTTTATTTAGAATTGTATAAATAACCTCTTTTTCTGTAGGTTTTATATCATCGTAAAAACAAAAATATTTTTTCAATACATCTCCATTACAATCTCTATACATAAACTTAGTTGCTTGTTTTATATTTGTGTGTATATTATTTATGCTTTTATTGTATTTTTTTGCTATTACAGGATATACATTTTTACTTAAATTTTCTGAGTCTATATTTTTGGTTACATATAATTGATAAATGGAATCTAAAAGATATTGAGTTCCATTATATTTAAAATTGTAATGTATAGTTTGGAGCTCATTTATTATTTTATTTCTTATAATTTCTTCATCTTTAAAAGAAACAATTTGATTAATAGAACTCATAAGTGCTTTTGGTACAAATGGTTTTGAAAAAGCAGAATAAATATAAGGATTATTAGAAAGTTGGCAAAAAAGGATTTCTTCTCCTGTTATAATAATTATAGAATTTTTTTCTAATAGATTTTCTTTCTCTATAATGTTAATCAATTTATAACCAGAAATATTAGGAAGATTTAAATCTAATATCAATAAATCAATATTTTCAGTTCTAAGTAATTCTAATGCTTCTTCACCATTAAAAGCCATACTACATAATCGTATTTTTTTATTAGTGCTCGAAATATAGTTTATTATTTGTTTACATTGTATTACATCATCTTCAACAACTAGCATATTTAACATAATTTCACCTCATTATGTTAGACAATGGAACAATGTCTTTCGGGTGCAATAAATTAAATATTATTAATTTGTTTTGATAATATTTTCAATTCAGGATATGTGCAGTAAAGATAGGGTACATTAAGTTTTACCAAATTAAAGCAATCGGAATCTTCAAACAATAAAATATATTTATCTGCTTCAGGAATAGATGGACTATTTATTTTTAATAGTTTCAAAACACCTTTTTCGCTTGATTTATCTGTTACAATTATATTGTATAACAAGTTTTCTTTACTTAAAAAAGTAATATATACAGGTTCAAAACCTTTATGAAAATACTTAAATCTGTTTTTATATTTACACAAAATATCTATAGCATAAATCATTTTCATATCAATAGTTGCAGTATTATGAACAAATATATTTCCTTTTTTACTAACAACATTACTTGATAATATATTTTTGAAATTATCATTGGGTTTATTAAACAATATTTGTAATTGCTTTAGTGTAGCACATCCAAAATCTTGTATAAAATTTATAATTTTTAATTCATCATTCATTTAAAAACCTCCAGTATAAAATTAAATTATTCTCATTAAATAACTGTATATGAATTTTTTATTTTCATTTATTTCTGTAACTTTTATTAACACTTTGTCATTAAAATGTGGATAACTATTAAATCTTGCAGGGATTCTACACAGTGTTGTGACGTTTGAATTATCTAGTTGAACTAATATACCAGAATTTCCCTTTGGAAATGCTATTACAGTTCCAGTATATTCACCATTTAAAACGAGATATTTTCGTATATTTTTAAAAGGGTTTTCTTCAAATTCTTTTGCAGATAACTCATATATGCTATTTTCTATATCTAATTTTTTTAGTTTTACTTTCAAATATTCTCCAACTTTGTATATATCCTTGCAATTAACAACATAAGTATGTTTTAAATTTTGAGCTTTTATAATTACCTCTTTTCCATACAAATCAACTAAAATATGCTTAATTCCAACCGCAATAATTCGTACTTTTACTGTATCATTTATTTTTAATTTAGGAATTTCTATACTTGATCTTAATTCCATAGCTTCAATTCTACTTGCTATTGCTATATTTGAAATACTGTCATATTCAAGTACAATAAAATCAATTTCTGCTCCTAACATACCTCTAATTATTGATTTTCCTGTGCTTTTTTTTACTAACAAATTTACTGGAATAAGAATTTTTATATCATAGTACCAAATAATAGCACATGCAATATGTTCATTTTTTAGATAATATTCATCTTCAATTCCTGTAATTAAGCCGAGTAAGTATTCTTTTTTCTTCTTTACTTCTTAAAATTTCTTTTATATGTGTATCTTCCAATATTTCACCACCTTAAAAAGCATCTATCAATATTGATAAATGCCTGAATTTAAAAATTATCAAATGTAATGTTCTCAAATTCTTGCTCTTTTTTTATAGATTTTTCTTTTATAATAATTTTCTTTTCTTCTTTTCGTATTATTTTCTTAGTAACTTCAATATTATTATTCCAATCAGGAATATACGAAAGCACAGAAACATCTTGCAGTTTTTTTGCAAGTGGATGCTCTGTATATATCATTTTCTGTAATAATAATGGTTTATTACCTCTAATAATAGCCATTAGCTTAAAACTTGGTATTCTAATTATTTCATCAGGATTTAATAAATTTCTTTCTAATGTAGATATATTTTTTTGTCCAAATTCTAATTCCCCATCAATACCAACTTCTTTTTTTATACTTTGGGTTTCTGCTGTTGCTACTCCAAGCAAATCACAAAAGTATATTGCAGTCAAAGTATCAGTAGTACCCAGATTTAGCTTTATATCTGTATTACCAAGAATTTCATCAGAGAGACCATTCGGATAACGATTATTTAATTGGCCAATATTTTGTAGTATTGGAATTAAAGCAAGTCCGTCTACTACGAACTGTTGATATTTTTTTATTGAAATCTGGTATTTGACAAATATTCGCAAATTCATCTAAAAAGAAGAATACATCAACTTTACATCTTCCACTTTCAGTTGAATCAGCATATTTTACAAGTTTTATAAACAAAAATGTAAAAAATAGAGAGACTAAAAAATCTCTACTTGAATCCATATCACTTGTTATTACATAATAAATACAAGGCTCTTTTCCTGGCAATGTCAAATCAATGTCTGTATGATTAGTAAGTTCTTGCAATTCTTTATTTTGAAATGCTTGCAGTCTAGTACCAAGACCTGTCAAAACAGATGCTTTTATTGTATCAGAACCGACTAGCAAATATATTATAACTCATTCTTGCAGGACTTTCTTGTGGAAGTCTTTTAAACATTGTATCAAGTGTTGCAATATCTCCACTTGCAATAATTTTATAAATATCAGTTAATGTATTTTGCTCTAATTTATTCTCCATAAAGTAAAATTCAAAAGCTTTTAATAAATTTTCTTCAGCTCTTGGCCAGAAATCATCTTTTCCATTCTTCTTCTGTGTACCACTAATTATCACATTTGAACTTGTTTGTATGTCTGTAATATCTTCGTTTTCGCCTAATGGATTCCACCTGTCAGAATGAGCCATATTATTAAGATTAAATACTTTTACAACATATCCATTATCTCTAAATAATTTATTTGTTTTTCTATAAATTTCGCCCTTTGCATCAGTAACAATGATAGATTTTTTGTATTTAAAAAGCTCTAGTAAATTTGTTATTAAGAATCCAATCGTTTTCATACTACCACTTGAACCAAATACAGCTATATTTTTATTAAAATAGCTATCAAAAGGTAATTTAACAATATCATTATTTGATTTTCCAAGTATAATACCGGGGGTTTCATTTTTACCTAAGACTTTTTCAATTTCATTTTCTGACATCCAATCAGCAGTTCCATGTGTTCCATCTTCTTTTTTTAATTTAATGCCTTTTATTTCATCGTTTTTATAATAGGCAACTAAATTTATACATATTAATATTAAAAACGAAATTAATGCAATTATGAAGCAAATTAAGCAATAATATGAAGAACCTATAGTAATACTTTGACTGAAACAGTGATTTAAAATATTTATATATGAATTTATGCTAAAATCTAGTATAAAATTTAAAAATATAATTACTGTAGATAGAGCAGTTACAATTGTTTTTTTATTCATAAAAATTAATTTCCTTTTCTATAAAATTATTAATATTTATTATGTGAAAATTGCAATTTACAAGTATTTCCTTTAAATATTCAGCAATATTAGTAGTACAAACAATATGTATTTTTTTATTTGGATTGTTTTGCATAAATATAATAATTCTATTTATTTTCTCAGTGTCTATAAAATAAAAGCAAGAAATATATAAATCTTTATTATCTGTATAATCGCAAAAATTAAATTCAGATAAATTTAAACTTTTATTAAATTCTTTATTAATTATTTTTAACCAATTTATCTGTTGTAGATATTTTAGTTTTTCAAGTGATTCATCTTTATCTTCACAAATAATTACAGAGCCAAGGCCAAAAGAAAATTTTAAAAATTCAATTCGTGATATATCATCAATAAGAATAATTATATTTTTAAATTTTAATTCTTTTTGAATATCATATATAACAGAATTAAGATATTTACTACTATGCTCACTTGAAATATGATATGTTAAGTATTTTGTACCAAATATGTTTAAAATTCCTATATATTTTCTTGAACTTTCAGTAAATGCAGTTTTATTCTTTATTTTAAAAGAGGGGATAAGATAAACATTAGAGCTTCTAAAAAATGCTCCTAAATGGCTCATAAATTTTAATCTATTAGCATATTTTTCTTGATACCTTAGTTTATTTGTTTCAAATCCTAGTATTTTCATAAAATTATAGCCATCTTCACCAAGTACAAGAAATTTTTTATATCTTCTTAAAATATTATTTTGAATAAGTTTTGCAATTCTTTTTGGATAATATGTTGTATTAAAAAAGTATGGCAAATCTTTTGGAGAGAGGTATTGATATGTATTAATAAATTTAACTAAATCTATCTCATTTTTATCTGTCGGAAATATACTTTTAATTTTAACCACCTGCCTTATAAATGTTTTCCTATAATGGTTTATGGGTAGCAATGTGAGAGCTTAAGCTCACACACACCTACCCTATGAAGAAAAAAATGTCATAAAG
>USJU01000059.1 GCA_900555085.1 uncultured Clostridium sp. | reverse complement strand
TAATTAATTTATTTGTAAAAAATTAAATTTTTGGTTATCTGTATTTTCTGCTTTTAACACATAGCCTTTATAAATTTCCTTTTTACCTTGGTCTAAATTATCATCTAATATTACACTGCATACAAATTCTTGATTTTTATTATTCTTTATATGAATTTGAAATGAGATTTTTGCATTTATATCATTTATATCTACATTTGCATTTTTTAATATTGTGCCATCAAATGATACAGAATTCTTTTTTTCTGATACAGCATATCTTGTTATTATATTTTTATTTACATATCCTAAACTTATAGGATTACTACAATCTGTATAGAAGTTAGCCTCATCGTAATTCATATCATCGCTTTCTTGATTTGTTGTTAGTATCTTAAAGTCTATTCTATTATTTGAACAATTTTCAAGATTCCTAAATTTTCCTTGTAAATAAGGATTTTTATAATTTAAAATTCTTTCTCCTTTTTCTGCACTGTTCTCAATTTTTATATTATCTATATACAATTCTTTAACAGTGTTTTCATCTGTTAATTCTTGTATTTTTGACTTATTATCTATACTTATGCTTATATCTGTATATTGAGAAATGTCTAAATCTTGAAGCACTTCTCCTGCACTTTTGTCTACAACTCCTGCACTACTATACATTAATAATTTATTAATTTTAAATATTGGTTGATCATTATTCTCTACAAAGCTTGTACTATATTTAGAAAATTTATAATTAACAAATTTTGTATGCATTATTTTTATAAATATTAAACTAAGTATTAGTGCTAATATTACAAGTACTGCTGTAATTTGTTTTATATTCAATTTAATTTCTATTTTTTTATTATAATTTTTCATATAGTCCTTCCATTATATTATAAATTGCATTTGACCAGTTATCATCTGTAGCATATTTAATATTTATAGAAGATATTGTTGTTCCGTGATAATATTTTCCTGTAGCTGTTTCTCCATCATATATTTCTGTTCCTGCAACATTTAAATAATTTTTTATTAAACTCTTTGTAACTGTTTCAATACCTTCTTCGTAGCTATTAAATGTTAGTGCAGATTCATAAGGTGTATCGTCATATGCTCCATAACCAAATAAATTTAATTTATCTTTTGCAATTGCCGAAGTTCCCCATGAACTTTCGTGAATTCCAAGAGCTGCAATAAATAGACCATTTATTCTATATTTTTGCTCTAAATTATAGAATACTTCTGCATTATTTTCAAATATTTTATTAACATCTTTTGGATTATTTGATAATACTTTTTTAAAGTCTTCTAATGATAATCCACTTGGTTCATTAACATTAATTTCATAACTTAATTTATTTAGTATTTTTTGTAGTCTACATTTTTCAGCATACTCAGGATTTGTATAGTAAGATACTAAATTATCACCTTTTACATATCCTGTGTAATTTTCATATTTTACATTAAAGTAATTTCCTTGCACACCTAAAACTTCTACATCCATATATTTTCCAACTTTGCATACAACATTTGCATTTGCTGCAACGCTATCTTTTAATTCTATATCTTGTGTTGTATACATTTTGTCTCCAATATGTACTTTATATTTTCCAAGCAATTCTGATGTACCAACTTCTATTATTTGTTCTACTGCTGGTGTTGTGATTGTTGTATTTAATATATTTTCTTCTAAAAAGTTTTCATCTTCATTTTCTGCCGTTTCATAAATTTTTACAACAGTTACAGTTTTTACACCATTTGCTCCTTGTTGTATTATATTTTGTTCATCTTTTGGCATATTTGGATTTTCATTATATGTTGTTTTAAAAGGAATTTCTCTCTCTTCTGTTACTAACTCTTTTCTTTCTGTACTGCTTATATTATCAGAAATTATTTTATCTATATCAATATTTTCCCTGTTTTCTTCGTACACAGCAGGTTGCTCTTGAATATTCGAGTTACTTGCAAATATAAAGTTTGCAGATGTCATTGTTCCTGCAACCATTACAACTCCCATAACCATACCCACTAAGCTTATACCTTGTTTTTTTTGCTTTTGTTTTCTTCTTTTATTAATATATATTTTTTCATATGTAGAATTGTGTTGCTTTCTATGATTCATAGCTATACTTTCATTTCTAGCTTGTTTTAATTCTTCAAAAGCATCCATTAAATTTCTTTCACGCGCTGTGTTGTTTATATTATTTGTTTCTTTTATTTCTCTTGTTTCTCTTATGTATCCTATTTTTCCACTCTTCATAAGAATAACTCCTTATAAAATATATTTATCCATATATATTTTATAAAATACTTAATCTTTTGTCTATAAATTATCGAATTTGTATTATAAATGTATTTATTTTGTAATATTATTTAAACATGATTTTTCTATTAATTCTTTCATATAATTTATCATATTTTTCTTCTTTACTGTTTGTGCTACTTGTATATTCTTTATTAATTTTACTTGCCCTGAAACTTTCACTGTTAATACTCCAATTGTTGTTCCTTCTTGCAATGGTGCCTCATAATAATTTAATGTATTTATTTCTATTTTAACATCATTTTCTTGTGTATTTTTTATTGTTATATAATTATTTAATTGTTCTTCTAATTTATACTCTGTTGTATTTTTTTCTCCTTTATTTATATATATTTTATCTTTGTTTTCTTTTTTCCATTTTTGAAATTCTTCTTGTATTTTATTTTCCATATTTATTTCTTTATAATTATTCATTGCATAATTTATTAATTTGATACTGTCTTGTGTTCTAAATTTTTTTGTATCTGCTCCTAACACTACTGTTATAATATCTAAATTTTCTATCTTACATGAAGTTACTAAACATCTATTAGCACCATTAGTAAATCCCGTTTTTACACCATATACCCCTGCCATACTACCCAATAATTCATTTGTATTTGATAGATTTCTTGGCTTTCCATTTATATTTATTGTTATATTTTTAGTTCCAACAATACTAGAAAACGTATTGTTTTTTAAGGCATTATCTGCCATAATAGCAAGTTCATATGCTGTTGTATAATGTTCTTCATTGTCTAGCCCATGTGGTGTTACAAAATGAGTGTTACTTAAATTTAATTGTCTTGCTTTTTCATTCATTAAATCTGCAAACCCTTCAACACTACCTCCCACATGTTCTGCTAGTGCAACCGCTGCATCATTTCCTGAACATAACATTAAACCATATAGCAAATCTTGTACACTTACTTTATCTCCTGTTTTTAAACCTACTCTTGACCCACCTGTTCCTGCTGCTTTTTTTGAAACAATAACTTTATCTGTTAATTCTCCTTTTTCTAAAACTACCATACAAGTCATTATTTTTGTTGTTGAAGCCATTTTTCTTTTAGTATTTTCCTCTTTTCCATATATTACTTCTTTAGAATTTCTATCATAAATAATAGCTGCTCTAGAATTTAAATTTGGTTCCTCTGCACTATCACTTGCCGCTTCCACAAGTTCTGGAATTTGTTCTTCCTCTTCATTATTTTCCTCATCTGCAAAACAGCACACAGGAAATATTAATATAAACATTAATACAAATGCAATTATTTTTTTCATATAAAAACTCACCTATATAAATATATATTTATATAAGTGAGTTTATTACAATTTTATCTTCTTCTTTCATTTGGTCCCATATATTGTTCTTCTATTTCTTCATGTGTTTGTTCAAGTCTTTGTTCTGGAGTTAAATCTTCAGATTGTTCATTATATATTCTTTTGAATTCTTCTACACTTACTTTTGCTTTTTCAGCTTCTTCTTCAAAGGAAATTTCTTCTGTTCCATTATTAATTCTAATTACATCTTCATGCTCTATATCGTTATTTAGGTTATCATCTATATTTTTCCAATTTGCACTGCCGTGCTTTTCTATTTCTGCCTGAGATTTATCTATTTCTTCTTCAACTCTTGTATTTTTCGTTTTGTCCATTTCTCTTTTTATTTCGCTTTTTACATATCTTGTTGTATTTGTTTCAACTGGAATACTTATATATTCATCATCTGTACTTCTTCTTACATAATTAACTTCTATACAGCCCATGCTTCCAATATTTATAGAAAAACCTTCATTGGTTCTTCCATTTATTTTAAACATTGCTTGTGTACTTTGCTCTTTTATATTTTCCCCATATCTATCTGCTGAAACTATTTTTTCTGTTGGATTAACTCCTTCTGTTTGAGTTAATCCTGGTATTTCTTCTACTTTACCGTCTGCAGTAATTCCTACCATTTTAAATTTATCGTTTGAATTATTTGAATATATAATTGCAATTTTACTAAATTTTCCTGTTCCTGGTATAAGATTGTTAAAATTCTCTGAACCATTTATTTTTTCATTTGGATTAAATTCAGATTTTACACTTACTGCACTTTTCATTAATTCTTTTTCATTTAATTTGCTATTATCAATTTCTGCAAGGCCATCAATTTGTTTTTCTTCTATTCCTAAGGCTTTTGCCATATGAGTCATTTTCTCTATTTCTAATTCGTTTAAAGAAACTTGTTTATCTTCATTTTTTATAATAGGTTTAAAGTCAACTTTTTGATAATCTGATGTTGGAATAATCATCTCATTATAATCTATTGCAATCATATCTCCATCTGCATAATACTCCCATTTTACACTGCCATCTATATCTTTTTTCATAAGAAAAACATCTTTCTTTTGAATTTCGCCATTAACTTCAAAATCTAATTGTCCACAATACACTACATCTTCAATATCAATATTTTCTTCATTTCCATTATTTTTTAATTCAATCATTTTTTCCATTCTAAAGTCTCTTAATTTTTGAAATATTTCCTCGTTTTTATTCATAAGTTTCACCTCTGTATTTTATTATAATTCACAATTTAAGGCTGGTCAAGACCAGCCTTATTTTATTTTTTATATTTCAAATGACATTACAAAATTTGTACCTTCATTTAGTTTTATAACAAAATTTTTATTTTTAGAGTCTGCAGCACTACTTGTATCACTTTTTAATGTAGTATTTACTGCATAATATTCTCCTTTTTGTTCTATTTTATCTACAATTAAATAATTATTTTCAAAGAAATTTTCTTTTATATAGCTTTCGAAATTTTCAACATTTCCAAAGTTGTTATTTCTAAATGTTTCATCTAATTTATTGTATGCATGCCTATAATCACTAGAATTTATCATTTTTATGAACATATCAACATTTGTTTTTGCCTTTGATTCATTATCTAATTTATTATACTTATTTTTATAATTTTCAGTTATTATAGTATAATTATCTAATCTTACATTATAATTCATAAAACTATTTTCAATAAATATATATTGATTTTCATAGTCATCTTGTACTATAAATTGATTATCATCTATATATTCATAAGAAACTACAATACTATTTTCTATTTGTGTTCTTTTTTCTTCTATATAATTATTAAATTCTTGAATATTATTAAATCTTTCTGCCTTGTATTCGTTATCTAATTTTGAATATGCTTCATCTAATTCATTTAAAAGTGTATATTTATAATCCATAAATTCTTCTTTTACGAAGTCTTCTTCTGAGTAATTTTTATATTCAAATTTGTTATTTTCGTCTTGTACTATATCTCCATCATACTCTTTACTTTCATCAATTTCATTAATAACTGAATATGCACCATTTGTATAATTTACAATTACAGTATAATTTGAGTTATTATCAACAATTTTGTTATCTATTATTAGTTTTCCATACACATAATATATACTGTAATCTATATTTACTTCTCTCTTTTTTACTTGCTTACACATGTAAGTTCCGATTTTCAATATAATTTTGAATACATTCTTTTATGTTCATTATTTCATTATTAAAGCTTACTTCTGTAAGATTATTATCAGTTTCTATCTCAAATTCATCACTTTTCTTTGCGTTGTTTGTGTTATCTATATTTTCATTATTTTTTGTATTGTAACTTTTCAATAAAATTATTACACAAATAATTAACAAACATAAAACAATAATTAAATATTTCACTATATTTTTCATTCTAATTTCCTCCAACATATACAATACTACTATATTTTAAATATTGTTTTATATAACTTAAGTCATCCCAACCGTAAGGTCTACTTGAGGCTGTACCATGTGCCACATATACTTTTCTATTGTCTTTATAGTCTACTAATGCAATACAATGAGCATTACTTGTATATTTACAATGTTGAACTACAAGCCATATTTGACCTCCACCTTTTAAACAATTTTTTACCTTTGTATCATCATAATTTCCGGCTTCTGCTTTTATATTTGGAACTAATCTTTTTAATGATCCTGCAACTACATCTGCACTAGAATGGTTTCCTGTACCATATTTTTTTACAATATCTGCTCTTGCAGTTTCTGGAGTTATGCTTCCATTATACGCACTTGCAATTATTGCTTCTGCCGTTGGACCACAGCCAGCCTTGGCCATACTATGGTCATTTCCATAATCATTATTTGCCCAAGGTGCATTTCCTCCTTGCAAATATAAATTGTATTTCTTTCCACTATTAGATGTATATACACCTATTGTTCCTTCTCCACCCTTTGCAACAGTTCCACTATCAGTTCCAGTTGATACTCCTGCTGATTTAAAGAACTCAATCATATACTCTTTAACAATTTTTATCCATTCATCAGGTGGTGTACAATATACTGTTCCGATTTCTTTTAGAGTATACTTTCCTGCCTTAAAATAGTAACTACCATTTGCAATATTATCTGCATAATCCATTATGGCTTCATCATAATTATTATATTTTCTCCATTCGCCATAACTATTACCATTATAACTTCCTTTTAAACTTCCAATATTATATGTTCCATGTCCTAATATTCCGCTTTTATTAGTAGCTAATCCATTTTCTTTTCTAAAAACAGATAAAGAAAAAACTGCATTAACTTTATATTTGTCTTCTGCACTTTTTACTGCATTTACAAAGCTTAAAGCATTTGATTTTTGTTCTCCTGAGAGTGAGTCACATGCTTTTATTAATTGCTCTTTGCTTAATGTTGGCAATGCTCCATCTTTATCTGTTTTTACAATAAAATCTCCTTTTTCTATCTCGGCTATATCAAAAGCACTATCAGAACTTGAGCTACTTCCTCCACTAGCTCCAATAATAGATGCCATTCCGATAAGCCCTAAAAGAATTCCTATTATAATTGCACTTATAAGACTTATTATAATTTGTTTTTTCATTTTTTCACCTACTTTGTTTGTCACTCCATTTTCATTATAACATACAAATTTATTTATTAAAATATATATTTCTTGTATTTTTTTTATAGATCGACAAATTTCTATTATAAAAAGCAAAGGCGACCAATGGTCGCCTCTACTTTATAATTTTTATTAATTATTTATTATAAAAGAAATTTCATAGTCGTTATTATCTTTTAAGTTTACTGTGAATTCTAACTCAAATCCATTTTCGTCTTCATCATAATAGTCTGTTATATATGTATTGTATTTATATGAGTTATCTCCATTTTCTGAAAAAGAACCATATTGTATTTTATTTACGTTGTAAAATTTATTATTTACTACATGTTCAAAAGCATCGTATGTTTGATAATGCATTTTTTTATCACTTTCTTTTAGTTTGCTATATACATATTCATAATCTTTTCTATTTAATGCTTCAATAACTTTGCCAATATCATATTGTGCTTTTTCTTGTATTGTTGCTTTACTATAATTACTCATTAAATAATCTGAAGCAATTGTATAAGAGTCTAATTTTACTGTGTAATCCATTACAGATTTTTCTTCAAATATATAATAGTTTGCATATTTATCCATGCAAATATATTCAGTATACCCATCATACTTGTTAATTTTATATTTGCTAATTTCAATATTTTTTAAAATATCTCTGTTGTTATCTATATAATTATTAAAATATTCAATTACAGGAAATTTCTTTTGTTTATATTCATTTTGCAATAAATCATAAGCCTTATTTATATTATTATTTATATAATAATTATAATTTTGAACTATTTTTTGCATTACATATTGGTCTGTTATATTTGTATAATTAAATGTATTATCTGCATTAGCAGTAATTTCACTATTATCTATTTTTATATTTTCTTCTGGCATATCTATATTATAGTTATTCTTATTCATATATTCCTCTGGAAATATGCTAAATGTCATGTTGTTATTATCTGT
>USJU01000058.1 GCA_900555085.1 uncultured Clostridium sp. | reverse complement strand
CTTATATATATAATAAAAATTGTAAGTTTAAAAAGAAAAAATATATAAAATAATGAAAAAAGGGAGAAAAATGGGGGATATGAATAAAAAAGTAGAAAATGAAAACAAAAAAAATCATAAAGCAGTAAAGGTAATATTAATAGTATTATTAGTATTAATTATTATAATAGGAGCTGCAGCAGGATGCGGATACTGGTATGTACAAAATAAAGTATCAAAAATAAATCAAGTGGATGTAAACGAAGATGAAATAGAAATAACAGAAGGTGTAAAAGAAGAACTTGCAGATTATAGAAATATAGCCATCTTAGGAATTGATAGTAGAGAAGACACATATAGCTTAGGAAATAGAAGCGACTGTATAATAATTGCAAGCATAAACAACAAAACAAAAGAAGTAAAATTAGTATCAGTATATAGAGATACATACTTAGAATTAACAGGTAGAAATTTAGATAAAGTTACTCATGCATATTCATATGGAGGACCAACACTTACATTAAGTACTTTAAACACAAATTTAGATTTAGACATAACAGAATTTGTAACAGCAAATTTCGATGCAGTAAAAGAAATAGTTAATGACATTGGTGGTATAGATATAACTGTAACAGATGCAGAAGCAACAAGCATTCCTGGAATTACTTCAGCAGGTACATACACATTAAATGGAGAACAAGCACTTGCATATGCCAGAATAAGAAAAATAGACACAGACTACAAGAGAACAGAAAGAATGAGAACAGTTATAGCAGCAAGTCTTGAAAAAGTTAAAAAGATGAGTGCGACAGAATTAAACACAGCAGCAGACAAAGTTTTACCAAGATTATACACAAATATAGACTCAAATGAAATAATGTCTTTAATACCAACAGTTGCATCATACAAAATAACAGAAAGCAAAGGATGGCCACAAGCTGTAGAAGGAAAAATAATAAACGGAGTTTGGTATGGAGTACCAGTAACACTAGAAAGCAGTGTAAAAGAACTACACAAAGAATTATTTAATGAAGAAAATTATACACCAAGTGACAAAGTAAAAGATATAAGCGGAAAAATAATAAATAAAACAGGAACTGGAAAATAAAGTATCCTATATTTATATAATTTAGAATTTAAGAAAATGGTGTAAGAGGATGGAAAGAGTTAATGATTTATTAAGAAGAAAAAAATCTAAAATTATAATTTTTATGATTTTAGATATTATATCTATGCTAATTGCCTCATACTTAGCATTAGCATTAAGATTTGATTTTGATGAGATACCAGCACAATACTTAACAACAGCATATAAATATGTTGCAATAGATATAGCCGTAATGCTAATTACATTTTTTGAACTTAATTTATACACATCTGTATGGAGATATGCCTCTATAACAGAACTAATTAACATTGGAAGTGCATGTTTCACAACCGAAATAATAAATTTAATATATAAAAAAATGTTTAGCATATCAATGCCAAGAAGCTATTCTTTAATAAGACTTTTATTACTAATATTTTTCGTAGCAACTATAAGATTCTCATTTAGAATACTAAGAACAATAACTATTAAATTTGAAAATAAAAAAAATAATAACAATGTTATGATAGTTGGTGGAGGAGAAGCAGCGCGATTACTAATAGACGAGGCAGCAAGAAATAGAACATTATTTGGCTCTAATATTGTATGCATAATTGATGATAACAAAGAAAAAGTAGGTACATATATTAGAGGAATTCAAATTGTTGGAACAAGAAAACAAATTAAACAAATGGCTGAAAAATATGATGTAAATGAAATTATAATTGCAATTCCATCTGCATCTAAAGAAGAAATATCAAAAATAATAACAGAATGTCAAAAAACTTCATGTGAATTAAAAATATTACCTTCAATTTTTCTAACCATGAATGGAAAAAACAATAATATTGTAAATAAAATAAGACCTATATCATATGAAGACTTTTTAGGAAGAAGCCAAATTGTAGTTGATATTAACGAAATTTCTAATAACATTAAAGACAAGGTAATAATGGTAACAGGCGGTGGAGGATCAATTGGTTCTGAACTATGTAGACAAATTGCAAAATGCAATCCAAAACAGCTAATAATATTTGATATATACGAGAACAATGCATATGAAATTCAAATGGAATTATTAAGAAATTATCCAAATTTAGATTTACATACAATAATTGGTTCTGTAAGAGATTATGATAGATTAGAAAAAGTATTTCAAAAATATAAAATAAACCAAGTATTTCACGCAGCAGCACATAAACATGTACCATTAATGGAAGAAAGCCCAAACGAGGCAATAAAAAATAATTGCTTAGGAACGTTAAATTGTGCAAAACTAGCTGATAAATATAAAGTTGAAAAATTTGTACTAATATCAACAGATAAAGCAGTTAGACCAACAAATGTAATGGGAGCTTCAAAAAGAATTTGCGAAATGATAATTCAAAGCTATGATAAAATAAGCAAAAACACATCATATGTAGCAGTTAGATTTGGAAATGTTTTAGGGTCAAATGGTTCAGTTATTCCACTATTTTTAAAACAAATTGAAAATGGTGGTCCAGTAACAGTAACACATAAAGAAATAACAAGATTCTTCATGACAATTCCTGAAGCTGTAAGCTTAGTACTACAAGCAAGTGTATATGCAAAAGCTGGAGAAATATTTGTTTTAGATATGGGACAACCTGTAAAAATATACGATTTAGCAAAACAAATTATAAGATATAAAGGCTTTACACCAAATGAAGATATAAAAATAAAAATTACAGGATTAAGACCAGGAGAAAAATTATATGAAGAAATTTTAATGGATGAAGAAGGATTAAAAGAAACTCCTAACAAATTAATTCATATAGGACAACCAATAGAAATAAAAGAAAACTTTTTAGAAGAGTTAAACAATTTAATAATGGATTCATATGATAACAACGAAGACATAAAAGAAAAAATAGCTAAAATTGTTACAACATACAAAATTGATAATGGTAAAAATCACAATGAAAATATTCAAGAAGAAAAGAAAAAAATAATGGCTTAAGAGTATATGAAAAGAAGGAAAAACAATGAAAAAAGATATAAAACCTTTTGAAAAGAAAGTATGGCTTTCATCACCAACAATGCATGGAGATGAAATAAAATATGTTGAAGAAGCATATAACACAAATTGGATGAGTACAGTAGGAGCTAATATTAATGAAGTTGAAAAAAATATATGCAACAAAGTAGGATGTAAATATGCAGTTGCACTATCTTCAGGAACAGCTGCACTTCATCTAGCAATGAAACTTGCAGGAATAAAAACAGGAGAAAAAGTATTTTGCAGTGACATGACATTCAGTGCAACAGTAAATCCAATTATATATGAAGGCGGAATTCCTGTATTTATAGATACAGAATATGATTCTTGGAACATGGATCCAGTAGCTCTAGAAAAAGCGTTTGAACTATATCCAGAAGTTAGAATAATAGTTGTAGCACATTTATATGGAACACCAGGAAAAATAGATGAAATATTTGCAATTGCTAAAAAACATAATGCAACAATAATAGAAGATGCAGCAGAAAGCTTAGGTGCTACATATAAAGGAAAACAAACAGGAACATTTGGAAAATATAATTGCATTTCATTTAATGGAAATAAAATTATTACAGGTTCAAGTGGAGGAATGTTATTAACAGATGACTTAGAAGCAGCAAATAAAGCAAGAAAATGGTCAACACAAAGTAGAGAAGAGGCAAGTTGGTATCAACATGAAGAAATAGGATATAACTACAGAATGAGCAATGTTATAGCAGGTGTTGTAAGAGGACAAATTCCATACTTAGAAGAACATATTGCTCAAAAAAAGGCAATATATGAAAGATATAAAGAAGGATTAAAAGATTTACCTATAAAAATGAACCCAATACCAAAAGAATGCAACCCAAATTATTGGCTTTCTTGCATGATAATAGATAAAGAAGCAATGTGCAAACAAGTAAGAGGAGAACAAGAAGCACTTTATATAACAGAAAAAGGAAAAACATGCCCAACAGAGATACTAGAAAAACTTGCAGAAATAAATGCAGAAGGAAGACCAATATGGAAACCAATGCATATGCAACCTATATTTAGAATGAACCCATTTGTAACCAAAGCAGGAAATGGAAGAGCAAAAACTAATGCATATATTAAGGAAGAGACAGAAGATATTGGAATGGATATTTTTACAAGAGGATTATGTTTGCCATCTGACAATAAAATGACACCAGAACAACAAGAAAAGATTATAGAAGTTATAAAAGGATGTTTTGAATAATGGAACATAAAAAAGGTATATATGAAAAATACATAAAAAGAATGTTGGATTTTATATTAAGCTTAATTGCTTTAATATGTCTATCACCAGTATTATTAATAGTTTCAATTTTGGTAAGAACAAAGTTAGGAAGTCCAATAATTTTCAAACAACAACGACCAGGTAAAAATGAAAAAATATTTACTTTATATAAATTTAGAACTATGACAGATGAAAAAGACGAAAATGGAAAACTATTACCAGATTCACAAAGATTAACAAAATTTGGAAAATTTCTAAGAAGCACAAGTTTAGACGAATTACCAGAATTAATAAATATAATTAAAGGCGATATGGCAATAGTAGGACCAAGACCGCAGCTTATAAGAGACATGCTATTTATGAATAACGAACAAAGAAAAAGACATGCAGTTAGGCAAGGTCTAACTGGACTTGCTCAAGTAAATGGAAGAAATAACATATCTTGGGAAGAAAAACTCAATTATGACTTAGAATACATAAAAAAAATAACATTTTTCACAGATATGAAGATAATTTTAAAAACAGTTTTAAAAGTTTTTAAAAAAGATGATATAAATACAGAAGGAATGGACACAGCAGAAGACTTATGCGATTATTTGTTAAGAACGAAGCAAATATCGGAAGAAGAATATAAAGAAAAATTGAAGATGTAAGGAATATGAAATGAGCAAAATAAGAAAAGAAATACCAGGATGGAAATATTATAATCATGCAGCTATACCATCAACAGCACCACATGAAAAAATCAATGAAGAGCCGATAAAAAATGGAGATATATGGAACATAAAAGGTGGTAAACCATTATTTGTAAGATATTGCACGGATTGGGATTGTAAAGAAAAAACAGAATGGTGGTATGTAATAAAAGAAGCACCATTTAAAATAGAAGAGTTAACTTCAAAAAAAAGAAAACATATTAATCAATCACTAAAAAAATGTAATGTTTTTATGATTAATCCTAATGATTATTTAGAAGATTTATATGAGGTTTATGAAGCAGCATTTAAAGGATATGAAAATGCTGATAATAAAAAGGATTTTAAACAATTTAGAATAAATTGCTTAAGGGAATTTGAAGAAGATGTTGACTTTTGGGGAGGCTTTAGTTGTGAAGATAATAAATTAATAGGATATATGACTATTAAAAAATTTAGTGATTGTGTTGAAAGTTGTACAGCTAAATATCATCCTGATTACTTAAAATATAGAATTAGTGATGCAATCCATTATATTGTTTTAAATGAATATTTGAATGTACAAAATAAAAAATATATATCTTCTGGATCGAGAAATATCAATCATATTACAAAAGCGCAAGAATATAAAATTGAAAACTTTAAATTTAGAAAAGCTTATTGCAAATTACATGTTATATATAAACCAATACTTGAAATTATAATTAAAATAGTATATCCCTTTAGAAAGTATATCAAAAAAATTGATAAAAGTGTAATAATACATCAAATAGCAAGTGTGCTTGAAATGGAGGAAATAAAAAGAAAATATGAATGAATTAGTATCAATTATCATGCCTTCTTTTAATACTGGAAAGTTTATTAAAGAAACTATTGATTCTGTGATTAATCAAACATATAGAAATTGGGAATTAATAATTATTGATGATTGTTCAACAGATAATACAAATGAAGTTGTGAAAAAAATAAATGATAGTAGAATTATTTATTTGAAAAATGAAGTGAATAGTGGTGCAGCAGTAAGTAGAAATAAAGCTTTGAGAGAAGCAAAAGGAAGATGGATTGCATTCTTAGATAGTGATGATTTATGGAAGAATGATAAATTAGAAAAACAAATTAATTTTATGAAAAAAAATAATTATTACTTTAGCTATACTGATTATATTGAAATTGATGAAAATGGTAATTCAAATGGAAGAAAAGTAACAGGACCTAAAAAAATAACAAAAACGGGAATGTTTAATTATTGTTGGCTGGGATGCTTGACTGTAATGTATGACTCAAGTAAAATTGGAATAATCCAAATAGATGATATAAAAAAAAATAATGACTATGCTATGTGGTTAAAAGTTTGCAAAAAAGCAAATTGTTATCTACTTAATGAAGAATTAGCTATGTATAGAAAAAGAAGTGGAAGTATAAGTAATCATAGCTATTTAGAATTAATTAAATGGCATTATAAATTGTATAGATATGCTGAACATCAAAATGTATTATACAGTTTATTAAATACAGGCAGAAATATGTTATTTGGCATATATAAAAAGAAAAGGTATGTGAAAAGAAATGAAATATAATGAGAAAATTGTATTTTTGATATTGCATTATAAAGTTATTGAGGAGACAAAAAAATGTGTTGAATCAATTATAAATAATTATTCAAATGAAAATTATGAAATAGTTATTGTTGATAATGGTTCGTTAAATGGAAGTGGAGAAAAACTAAAAAATATGTATAAAAATAACTCTAATGTTTTTATAATAATTAATAAAAAAAATTTGGGATTTGCAAGAGGAAATAATGTTGGATTTAAATTTGCTAAAAAAAGAGGTGCAAACTATATCATTATGGTAAATAATGATATAGTTTTTACCCAAAATAACTTTTGCAATTTAATGATAGAAAAATATAATGAGTTTCATTATGCTATTCTTGGCCCTAAAATATTGTTACCAAAGGGAGATGAATTTTGTTACAATATTAAAGTGAAAAGCGTAAAAGAACAGTATATATTTATTTTTTTATTGTATGTAAGATTGTTTTTGGCTTATATTGGTTTTGGAAAAATATTTGAAATTCTATTTAAGAAAAAAAATAAAAAAAGGAAAAATAGAATTGATATAAATATAAAAAGAGAAAACATTCCTATATATGGTTGTTGTATAATATTTTCAAAAGATTATATAAATAGATTTGATGGAATAGATGATAGAACATTTTTATATTGCGAAGAAAGTTTATTATATTTAAGAATATTAGAAAATAATTTAAAAATAGTATATGAGCCCCAACTTGAAATATTACATAATCATAGTGTAGTAACCAAACAAATAAACAATACAATAAGAAAAAAAGAAATTTTTGTAGTAAAAAATTTAATAAAGTCAAATAAAATTCTATTAAAGGAACTAAAAAAGTACAAAAGGATGTGTAAGCAAGCAAAATAAATGCTTATATTAGAAAGGTATTAATAATGAATTCTTTTTTTATGATATTTTTGCTAATTTCAATTAGTATTTTATGTGTTTTTATTGGGAAGCTAATATCAAATTCTATATTGCATCCTATTATATTAATGTTGATAATGTGGATTGGATTTATATTTTTTCCATTGCTTTTTTGGCATACAAAATATAATTGGAACTATGCTGGATTGGTTTGGATAATGTTGTCGATATTGGCCACAGAATTAGGAGCTTTGTTAGTAAATAAAAAAAATAAAAATATACAAAAAATAAAAAAATATGATAGGCAATATGATTGGAAAATTTTGATAATTGTAATAATACTTGGAATAATAGCTTTCTTAATACAATTAGGTCTATCAGGATTTGATTTAACATATTTTACATCAATACAAAGCATTATAAATATGAATACAAAGACCGCAGAACAAAGATATTTTGGGGAACAAAAAACAACAGTTATTTCTCAAATATTATTATTGTTTGTGTATTTAAGTGCTTTAAGTGGAGGGTATTCATATAATTTTGCCAAGAATAAGAAACAAAAGATGTTATCTACTATTATTTCATTCATGCCTGAACTTGGAATGATGTTCTTTTCAAATACTAAAGCAGGATTTATTGCATGCTGTATTCTATGGTTGGCAGGATGGTGTGTATCATATATGTTTTTAAATGGAAGATTGCCAAAAATAAGTTTAAAATATTTGCTTTTATTATTTAGTAGTTTTATAGCATTAATAGGAATATTATATTTTGTAATGTTATTAAGAACAGGAGATTTTTCGATTGCGATGCGTAAGAGAATTGCTGATAAATTATGGATATATGCTCTTGCTCAAGTTGTGAATTTTGATTATTGGTTTTCAATAGTAAATTTAGATTCTTTGCAATTTGGTTTAAATAATTTTATGTTTATTTTTAAAGATTTGGGGTTAACAGTAAGAGTACAAGGCGTTTATTCGGAAATTCTTACAGGATATGGCAATATTTTTACAGCTTTTAGAGGTATTATATGTGATTTTGGTGTGATTGGAGGATTAATATATTGCTTTTGTAGGGGAATTGTGACACAATATTGTATGAAGAGAATTGTAATAGGAGACATCAAGACAAGTATATCTAGTTGTTTAATAATTTGTATGTATTTTTGGAACATATATGGTTTTATTATTTCACCATGGATATATAATTCTTATATATTGGCAATTTTTGCTTTTGAAATATTTCTGCTTTTTGTACATAGAAGAGTATATATAAGAAAGGAAAAAGTTAATGGGGGAAAAGATTAGAAAAATTGGAAAAACTTTGACAGGTATCGTATTTTTTACAATTATTGGAAAAATATTAGGCTTTTTTAGAGAATTAATTTTATCATATTATTTTGGAGCGACAGGAATAACAGATGCATATCTTATTTCTCAGACTATACCTGGAACAATATTTCAATTTGTTGGCACAGGGCTTACAACATGTTTTATCCCGATATATTTTAAAATTTTAAAGAAGCGCGACCTTGGGTGTGGCGTAGGTGAGTGTGCCGGTCTTGTCAAAGACGATGGTATCAGCCTCCGCAACAGCCTCAAGGAACTTTC
>USJU01000057.1 GCA_900555085.1 uncultured Clostridium sp. | reverse complement strand
TTTCATTGCATCTTCAAAATTCATATCTTCTTCATTCATTTTTCTTTTCTCCTAATTTATTTTTTTGGGCACGGAGCACCGTGCCCCCTACAACGTTTGACATTAATTTTATAACAATAATAATATTTCTACAAACATAATTATAATAAATTTATGAAATGATGCATTCAATATTGGTTATATATTAAAGAAACAAATAATTTATATTTGAAAACGAGTTCGACCCGACTATTACATATAATTAGAGGCCGTTGCTCAAAAGTTTGAATATCTTATCTGTCTTAAAACGTTTGGAGAACGGAATTTGAAAATAAAATTATTTGTTTCTTTATAATTTGTCACTTTATGCCATCGAAAAATTTCATTATAATACTGTATTAATTGTATTTGTATTATTTTCATTATCATTTTTATAATTCTCTTCATAATATTTATAACCTGAAACACCTGCTATTGCAATTAATATCAATATTGTTATAACAACTATTATTATATTTGCTTTTTCTACTGGTTTACTCATTTTTTATCTCCTTTTAAATTATTTTAGCTTTTGTTGTTCCTTCATATAATTTTATATTTACTTCGTCTCCGATATTCAATTCTTTTTTACTTTTTACTATTTTTCCGTTTTTCTCCATAATAGAATATCCTCTTGATAGTGTTTTTAATGGACTTAAAGCATCTATTTTTTCTACCACATTTTGAAATTCGGAACGTTTTTGCATTATTTTTAGTTTGAATTTATTTTCTATATTTTTTTCTTGTGTATCAACATGCAAATAACTTTCATTTATTCTTTGTAATGGTTCTTTAAATACTCTTCTTGTCATGCATTTTTCGTATTTTAGTCTTTTATATTCTAATTGTTTTTTTAATGCAACCTTATATCTATTATTATATGAGTTTAGCTTTATTTTTAGTTCATCTATATCTGGTACTGCAAGTTCTGCCGCTGCGGATGGTGTTGGTGCTCTTAAGTCTGCAACAAAATCTGAAATTGAGAAGTCTGTTTCATGTCCTACTGCAGATATAACTGGTAATTCTGAATTGTAAATTGCTCTTGCTACAATTTCTTCATTAAATGGCCATAAATCTTCTAATGAACCTCCTCCTCTAGCTACAATTATAATATCTGCTAAATTTATCTCGTTCATTAAATTTATAGCATCAGCAATTTTCTTACCTGCACCTTCTCCTTGAACAGGAACAGGCAATAATTTTATATATACATTTGGATTTCTACGAGTAGATACATTTATTATATCTCTTATTACAGAACCTGTTTCAGATGTTAATACACCTATTCTTTTTGAATATAATGGTATTTTCTTTTTGTGAGATTCATCAAACAAGCCCTCTTCACTTAATTTTGCTTTTAGTTTTTCATATTCTTTGTATAAATCTCCTATGCCTTCTTGTTGCATTGCTTTACAGTATATTTGATAAACTCCATCTCTCTCAAAAACAGAAACTGTTCCTAAAACAATAACACTCATTCCATCTTTTGGAACAAAATTCAAATGTGGTGTATAGCTTTTAAACATTATACATTTTATTAATGAATTATTATCTTTTAATGTAAAATACATGTGTCCTGTATAGTGATGTTTGAAATTAGATATTTCACCTTTAATTAATACATTGTTTAAATATTCATCTTGATCAACTTTATTTTTTATGTATTTATTAAGCTGACTTACACTTATTGGTTCTGGCTTCATTTGTTCCTCCAATTATTCTTTAACTATGTTTGCTAAAACTCCATTTACAAATGATGAAGATTTTTCTTCTCCATATTTTTTTGCAAGTTCTACAGCTTCGTTTATAGCTACTTTAAATGGTGTTTTTGTATATGTAATTTCATAAATAGCTACTTTTAGTACTGCAAGTTCTACTTTTGATATTCTATTTATATTCCAATCTTTTTTTAAATTGTTAGATATTTTTTCTTCTATTTCTTTGTTATTTTCAATAATTCCGTTTGCAATATTTTTTAAATACTCTGCAACTTTATTATCACCATTGCTATTGTTTTCTACAAACAATTCAATAGTTTCTTCATCATATTGTTTTTGAATTTCTAAACTATATATTAATTTAAATGCTAATTCTCTTTTAGATGATCTGTCCATTTTTACCTCTCTTTACATTCTATCTATAAAATTTTTTAATTTTTCTTTTACTTCATATTTATTCTTTTGAATATAATTTCCTCCAAAAATTCCAATACAAATTAATATAATTCCAACTATTAATTTATATAGGCCTGTACATAAAATTAATATTGCAACAATCGCTCCAATTATTGCTCCTCCAAATTCTGACATAAATTTTTTGAAACCATCCATAATTAATACCTCCATTTGTTTTTTATAGCAATGTACGGACAATGCCTAACATTGTCCATACCATACATAATTATTTTAATTCTTGTTTATCTTCAGAAGCTATATTTCTTATTTTTATATTTACCTCTTTAACATCTAAATCTGCTGTTTTCTTAATTGCTTCTTTAATTCTGTTTTGTAAATTAACAGATAAATCTTTTATAACTGCATTTGGTCTTACAAATAATTCAACATAAACTCTTAAATTACTTTCTTTGTCTAAAACAACTCTTGTTGTAACATTTTCTGTACTTTCAAATCCTTTTGCAACACCATTTACAATGTTAACTAATGTTTCTTTTGATACTATTAATTTTCCGTTATCATTTTCAAGTAATACACCATTTCCGCTTTTAACAGAATCTTTACTTGAAGAATTGAAAAATATACATTTTATTGCTAAAAGAATAAATACTACAGAAACTCCTAATAAAATATTGCTATATGTGCTATTATTAAGTATTTGATTTGCAAATGTATTTACTGTTCCTAAACGTAACCATCCAAAAACTAATAAACAATTTATAATAGAAATTACTATCATTACTATTGAAAATATTACTAAAGATATTTTTTCTAAAAATTTCATATTTGTTTCCTCCATTATCCTTTGTTAATTATTGTTCTTTATTTTCTTCTACTTCTTGTGTATTTTCTTTTTCGTCATCATCTGGTGTATGAACGCCTTGAACATGGACATTTACTTCTAAAACTTTTAATCCTGTCATATTTTCAACTGCTTTTTTAACTCTATTTTGAATTTCAAAGGCTATATCTGGAATTCTTGTACCATATTCTACTATAATATTTACATCTATTTTTGTTTCTTTTTCTCCAACTTCAACTTTAATACCTTTGCTAAAGTTTTTCTTTCCACTTAATACTTCTGTTATTCCTCCTGCAAAGCCACCTGCCATTGAAGATACACCTTCAACTTCTGATACAGCTTTTCCAGCTATTATAGAAACAACGTCATCTGAAATTTTTATTGTATTTTCAGCTGTTTCACTTTCTAAAACTTCATTTAATTCTTCTTTATTATTATTTTCTTCCATAATAATACCTCCTAAAATTTTATTTTTCATAAGTTTAATTTTTTCATATTTATAGTATATCAATATTTTTTAATATTTACAACAATCTGTATGTTTTTTATACAATTTTTTTAAGTTATGTGATGTTATCACCGGATCTATTCCTTTTTCACTTACTTGCATATATACTTCTGTTAAAAATTCTTTTAAGTTGTCATTTAGTGGTGACCTACCTTTCTCTTTTTCCCAGTACTCTAGTTGTGATTCTTTTTTCCAGTTTTTACCGTTATATACCAGCCCTGCTGCTAACGTATCACATACCATTTCTACTGTATATTTATATGGCATTATTGGTCTTGGAATTTTTGACCTTGGGTCATTCCAATATTCTGGATGATGTTTATTTCTTCCTTTATGGTGTAACCATGCTTTAGAATAACCATTTGCTTTTTTTGCTGCAACAATCGGGCTACTTGTTCCCTGATAATATTTTACAGACTCCCAAAATTCTGTTGGTGAAAATTTTGATAAATCATGAACTAAACCTCTAAACGGTATTCCTGCTTTGCAACATAATTTAAAAACAACCCATTTGTGAGTACATACTGTATTTAAATGTTTAAATATATTTATTACTACCATGTATTCCCCTTTTCTATTTATTCAAATTTTTTTCCTACTTCTAGTTTGTTTCCTCTTAAAAAATCACACACATTCATTCTTTTTGAATTTTCTGGTTGAATAATATTTATTTTTAATGCTCCGTCTTTTGTTTTTACATATAAACCTTGTTTTTCATTTGAAATTAAAATTGTTCCTGCATCTTCGTTTTTATTTTCAAAGCTATTTTCTTCGGCTATTTCAACAGACCAAAACTTATATTTTTTTCCATCTAAAAATGCATATGTTCCCATTATAGGATTTAGTCCTCTAGTTAAATTTTTAATTTCTAACGATGTTTTTTCTTGCCAATTTATTTTAGATAATTCTTTGTTAAGCATTGGAGCCATTGTATAATTATCTCCTTGCTTTGTTCTTGTTATAGTTCCATCTTTAATTTTATTTAAAGTTTTTACTAAAACCTTTCCTCCAATAACAGATAGCCTATCCCACAACTCACCTGTTGTTTCATTTTTATCTATATTAACTTTTTCACAAATTAAAATATCTCCTGTATCCATACCTTCATCCATTTGCATTGTTGTTACTCCTGTTTTACTATCTCCATTTATTACAGCCCATTGAATTGGAGCTGCGCCTCTATATTTAGGAAGAATAGATGCATGCACATTTACGCAACCATATTTAGGTATATCTAAAATTTCTTTTGGAAGTATTTTTCCATATGCTACAACACAAATAACATCTGGATTTAATTCTTTTATTTTCTCTATAAATTCCGTGTTTTTCTTTACTTTTTCCGGTTGATAAATTTCTAAATTTTTTTCAAGTGCAAATTCTTTAACAGGCGAATAGCACATTTTCATACCTCTACCCTTTGGTTTATCTGGATTTGTAACAACACCTATAATTTTTTCTCCTGCCTCATAAATGCTTTTTAATGATTCTGCAGCAAAATCTGGTGTACCCATAAATAAAATTCTCAAAATAATTCCTCCTAATTCTCAGGTTCAACGTATTGTAAGGTTCCTGGTATTATTTTTGTAACAAACACTATTCCGTTTAAATGGTCTACTTCATGGCTTATTGCTTGTGCTAATAGTCCTTTTGCTTTTAATTTAAACTTTTTACCTTCTCTGTCTAGAGCTTCTACCTCAACTTCTTTTGGTCTTATTATTTTTGCAAATTGATTTGGAAAACTTAAACATCCTTCATCACATTCTTGTTCTCCTTTTTCCTTTTTTATAACTGGATTTATAAATACTATTGGACCATTATCATCGTATAAGTCTATTACTACAACTCTTTTTAATACTCCAACTTGTTGTGCTGCAAGTCCTACTCCATTTAGATGATGCATTGTTTCTATCATATCATCTATTAATATTTGGATTCTTTCGTCTATATTTTCTACTTCTCTTGCATGTTTTTTTAGTATTTCGTCTCCTTCTGTTCTAATATTTCTTATTGCCATTTTATTTGCCCCCTTATGATAAATTATTTGGATTTATATCTACAATTACTCTTGTATTTTTATAATTTTGTGCATAATATTTATTTAAAAGTTCATTTATATTTGTAATAATTTCTTCTGTAACCCTTGTTTTTAGTATCATTCGCCATCTATACCTGTTTTTTATTTTATCTATTGGTGCTGGCATTGGTTTTAACAATATTCCCTCTATATTGTATTTTTTTAAATTCTCATACAAGAATTTTGATACTTCAACTACTTCTTTGTAAATATTACCGTTTATTCCGAACATTATTATATCGCAAAATGGCGGATATTTCAACATTTCTCTTAAATGAATTTCAGCATTATAAAATAAATTATAGTCTTGTTTTTGTGCATATTGTACACAAAAATTATCCGGATTGTAGGTTTGTATTATAACATTTCCAGGAAGTTCTTCTCTACCAGCTCTTCCAGCTACTTGTACAAGCAAATCAAACGTTGTTTCACTTGCTTTATAATTATCTATATTTAAACTGCTATCTGCTGCAATTACTCCAACCAAGGTTACTTTTGGAAAATGATGACCTTTAACTACCATTTGTGTTCCAATTAAAATATCTATATTTTCTTCTTTAAACTTGTTAATAATTAGTTCATGTGAATTCTTTTTTGTTACTGTATCTACATCCATTCTGATTGTTGTTGCTTCTGGAAAATATTTTTTCACTTGTTCTTCCAGCTTTTGAGTTCCAGTTCCAAAGTATCTTACTTTTTCGCTTTTGCACTCTGGACAAGTTTTTATAATGTTTTCTGTGTGTCCGCAATAATGACATTTAAGCATATTTTCTTTTCTATGATATGTTAAACTAATATTACAATTTGGACATTTAGCAACATATCCGCAATCTCTGCACATTATAAAAGTCGAGAAACCTCTTCTGTTTAAAAATAAAATTATTTGTTTTTTATTTTTTATATTTTCTTGAATTAAGTAGTATAATCTTCTACTTAGCATACTTCTGTTGCCCTCTGCTAGTTCGTTTCGTAAATCTACTATTTCTACATTTGGCAAGTTAGAATTATTTGCTCTTTTAGTTAATTCTATTAGGGTAATTTCTTTTTGTTTTGCTTTGTAATATATATCAACAGATGGTGTTGCACTACCTAATACAAGTGGAATGTTATTTTGTTTTGCTATAATTTTAGATATTTCTTTTGCATTGTATCTTGGATTCATTTCAGATTTATATGAATCATCGTGTTCTTCATCTATTATAATTATTCCCAAATTTTTAATAGGAGCAAATATAGCAGACCTTGCACCTATTACAATTTTAGCATCTCCATTTTTTATTTTATTCCATTGGTCATAACGTTCTCCAACAGATAATTTACTATGAAGTACAGCTATTGTTTCCTCTCCAAATCTTGCTATAAATCTATCTACCATTTGCGGAGTTAAGCTTATTTCTGGAACTAGTACAATTGCTGTTTTTTCTTTTTTTAATACATTTTCAATTAATTGCATATATACTTCTGTTTTTCCTGAACCTGTTACACCATATATTAGAAATTCATTAAATTCATGTTCTATAATGCTTTTATTTATGGTGTTAAAAGCTAACTTTTGTTCTTCTGTTAATTTTCTTTTTTCATCTCTTTGTATATTTTTATGTATGAATGGATTTCTTTCGACTTCCTTTGCAACAATTTCTACAAAGCCATTTTTTTCTAGTGTTTTTACTATTGCTCTACTTGCTTCTGTAAACATTTCTATATCTGAAACTGTTGCTTCTTCATTTTCTTCTAAAAATTTTAATACTCGTATTTGCTTTTCAGATTTTATTATTTTATTTTCAATAGCATTTTCAATTTCATCGGTTTCTTTTGCCAAATATACAAAATTAATTAGTTTTTCTTTTGTTCTATTTTCTAACTCTTTTGTTGCCGTTCCTGGTGGTAACATAAGCTTTAAACAATCTGATATATTACAAAAATATCTATTAGACATCCATTTGGCAAGTTCTATGTTTTCTTTTGAAAATGCTTGTTCTTCGAATTTTACTATATCTTTTATTTTGTACTCTGAACTTTGTTTTATATTTATTACAAATCCATCCTCAAGTTTTTTTCCATTTCCAAATGGAACTAATACTCTTGAACCAATTTTTATTTTATCTGCTAATTCTTCTGGAATATTATAATCAAATACTCTATTTAGCATTTTTACTATACTATTAATTATTATTTCAGCTACCATTTTTATCTCCTATAATTTTGTATAGTATATCAAATATATGTTTTTTTGACAAGAAAAAGAGAGCTTCAAATTTGAAACTCTCCCTGGCAAAAAATATTTTCCTATAGTTGCTTTGGCATATGCATTCTAAGATATCTTAAATCTCTATCATGTCTTCTAGCATAATATGAACTAATCTCTTTCTGTTCAATACAATGCTGATTATATGATTCTCTTCTTTTTTTTTGAAAATTTGTTAATTCTATAAATCTTTCATCTTTCATTATAAAATTTTCGCATACCTTGTATATCTTTTGATCATAAATAGAGTGTTCTACACCTCCTATTTTCAGTCTTCTTCTAACATTACCAAAACATTCTCCGGTAATATTCTCAATTGCATTCTTAAAGAATAAGACAGGTTGGTGTATTCCCTTTTCATTCAAAGCACAATTCAAAGCTTCATATAATTCTTCCTGCTCAAAATTATAACATTTTATAATTTTTTCGCCTTCCGTTAAAACTATAGATTCTCCAAGTGCATATAACCTCCGTGTTGCTTTTTTCGCCATAAAAAATTCCTCCTTTTAGGTTAATAATAATTTTATTTTAACATATATCAACATAATATGCAAGAAAGCTGAATTTTTCTGACCTTATCAGAATTACATATTTTCTTCTTTCTGCACAATAAAAATATAGTGCATGAATTTTATTATTTTTATAATTATTAGACTAACTTATATCTTTTACAGTGGTTAAAATTTTAGCACCTTGTTTTATTAACTCATTTGTTCCTGCTGAATTTATGCTTGTTATATTTCCCGGTACTGCATATATTTCTCTTCCTTGTTCTAACGCACAGTTTACTGTAATCATTGTTCCGCTTCTTTCCTTCGCTTCTACAACTATAATTGAATTTGATAGTCCACTTATTATTCTATTTCTTTGTGGAAAGTTTTGTTTCAGTGGTTTTGTTCCTATTATATATTCGGAAATAACTGCTCCTCCTGTTTCTATTATTTTATCTGCAAGTTCTTTATTTTCAGATGGATATACTGTATCTAGCCCATTTCCTAATACAGCTATTGTTTTCCCTTTTTCTGCTAGGCATCCTACATGTGAATATGTATCTATTCCCTTTGCCAATCCACTTACAACTACAAAATTATTTTTAGCTAAATCATATGCCAATTTTTGTGCAGTATTTTTTCCATATATACTACAATTTCTACATCCAATCATCCCAATGGCATATGTAGAAAAAATTTCTTTATTTCCTTTTATATATAATACAATAGGTGGATCATATATGTTTTTCAGCATTTTTGGATAATTATTATCATTAATTGTTATTATTTCAATTTTATGTTTCTTCATATATTGTATATAATTTTCTAAATTATTTTTATATTTATTTTCTAGTATTTCATTCACATCTTGTAATTCAATACCTTCTTCTAGCAATTCTTCTTTTGTTAATTTGTAAACAATTTTTGGTTCTTTATATTTCTTTATTAAATTATATTT